>DATGHD010000312.1:0-20329 GCA_035308145.1 Roseiarcus sp. | reverse complement strand
TTTCGATCGGCCAGGAGGCCGTCGCCGTCGGCGTCTGCGCTCCGCTGAGCGATGCCGACTACATCACCTCGACGCATCGCGGCCACGGCCATTGCATCGCCAAAGGCGCGGACGTCGCCAGGATGTACGCCGAGTTCCTGGGTAAGGAGACGGGCTACTGCCGCGGCCGCGGCGGCTCCATGCATATCGCCGATCCAAGCAAGGGCAACCTCGGTGCCAATGGCATTGTCGGCGGCGGCATTCCGATCGCCGTTGGCGCAGCGCTGAGCGCCAAGAAGCGAAAGACCGGCGCGGTCGCGGTATCCTTCTTTGGCGACGGCGCCAACAATGAAGGCGCGTTCCACGAGTCCTTGAACATCGCTTCGATATGGAAGCTGCCGGTCGTCTTCGTCTGCGAGAACAATCAATATGGCATGTCGATGTCGGCCGAGCGTTCGACTGCCGTCAAGGACGTCGCCGCGCGCGCTTCCGCTTATGCGATGCCGGGCGTAATCGTCGACGGCAACAATTTCGCCGAAGTCGCCGGGACGACTTTCGAGGCGGTCGATCGCGCCCGACGCGGCGAAGGGCCGACGCTGATCGAGGCCAAGACCTATCGCACGCGGGGTCATTCGCGCAGCGATCGCAATCGCTACCGAACGAAAGAGGAGATCGAGGCGTGGAAGCGGCGCGACCCGATTCTGTTGTTCGAAGCAGAGCTCGAAGCGCTTGGTCTGGTCTTGCGTGACGAAGCTGACGCGATGCGCGCGAGCGTCGAAAATGAAATGGCCGCGGCGATCGCCTTCGCCACGGCGAGCGCGGCCCCTTCGCCTGCGGAGGTGACGCGTTATGTCTATTCCGACGAGGCGATCTAGATGGACGCGCCGGTTCGCGAATTGACCTTCGCCCAGGCCATTCAAGACGCCTTGGCGATTGCGCTGAAGGAAGACGAGCGCGTCTTCCTGATGGGCGAGGACATCGGCGTCTATGGCGGCGCGTTCCAAGTCACCGGCGATCTCGTCGAACGTTTCGGCGAGGAACGGGTGATGGACACGCCGATCTCAGAACTCGGCGCGGCTGGCGTCGCCGTTGGCGCCGCGCTCACCGGCACGCGGCCTATTCTCGAATTCCAGTTCTCCGATTTCTCCATGCTGGCGATGGAGCAGATCGTCAATCAAGCGGCGAAGCTGCGCTATATGCTCGGCGGCGCCGTTTCGGTTCCGCTGGTCTTCCGCATGCCGACCGGCTCGGGCCTTGGCGGCGCCGCTCAGCACAGTCAGAGCCTGGAGGCGTGGTTCGCCCACGTGCCCGGCCTGAAAGTCGTTGAGCCGTCGACGCCGCATGATGCGAAAGGTCTGTTGCTCGCAGCGGTCGCCGATCCCGACCCGGTTCTGATTTTCGAGCATAAGCTGCTCTACAAAATGAGCGGACCGGTCCCCGAAGGGCCGTATACCGTGCCGCTCGACAAAGCCGAGATAAGACGCAGCGGCGGCGACGTGACGATCGTCGCCTCGGCGATCATGAGTCTTCGCGCGCTCGAGGCGGCCAAGGTTCTCGCCGAGCAAGAGGTCGATGCGGAGGTGATCGATCTTCGCGCGCTGCGCCCGCTCGACATGGCGACGATCAAGTCGAGCGTGAAGAAGACGACGCGTCTCTTATGCGTCTATGAAGGCGTCAAGACCCTTGGCCTCGGCGCCGAAATCAGCGCCGCCATCGCCGAAAGCGAGGCTTTCGATTATCTCGACGCGCCGACCATCCGCCTCGGCGGCGCCGAGTCGCCGATTCCCTATAGTCCGGGCCTTGAAAAAGCGGCGGTTCCGCAGGTCGCCGACATCGTCGAGGCCGCGGCGAAGCTCGCGCGAGGCCGCATCTAGATGGCGACGGAAGTCATCCTCCCGCGCGTCGACATGGATATGACCAGCGGCAAATTCAGCCAATGGTTCTTTCAGGAAGGCGCGCGGGTCGAGAAGGGCGAGCCGCTTTTCGAGATCGAGACCGACAAGGCCGCGATGGAGGTCGACGCGCCGGCGTCGGGAGTGCTGCGCGGCGTTACGGCAAAGCCGGGCGATGAGTTGCCGGTCGGCAGCGTTATTGGCTGGATTTACGCGCCAGAGGAAAAGTACGAGACGCGACCGGTCCTTGCGAAGACGGCCTCCGAGCCGCAGAGGATCGCGCCGTCGTCCGGGGAGGCGACGCATCGCGAGAAAACCTCGACCGAAGCATCGCCCGGCCTTCGGGCGACGCCCATGGCGCGGCGTTTGGCGCGTGAACGCGGCGTCGATCTTAAGGAGGTCAGCGGCAGCGGTCCGAACGGCCGCGTCCAAGCAAGAGATATCGCGGCGACGGAGCGACCGCCCGCAGCCGCAGGTCGCGCCCCATTGCACAGCGTGTGGCTTAGGCAGGGCCAGGGCGCGCCTTTTGTCTTCCTGCATGGGTTCGGCGCGGACCTCAATGCTTGGCGACCGCTCATCGGCGTCCTGTCGGTCGCGCGGCCGATCCTCGCGCTCGATTTGCCCGGTCACGGCAAGTCAGCGCTTGCCGGCGCAGTCGACTTCGAAACGATTGTCGGCGCGGTGGAAGCGAGCCTGAAAGACAATGGGATTGGCGTCGGCCATTTTGTCGGCCATTCGCTGGGCGGAGCGATCGCCGGGGCGATCGCTGGACGCCGGCCGGGCCTCGCTCGCTCGCTGACGCTTATCTCGCCGGCGGGTCTGGGACCTGAGATCAACGACGCCTTTCGCGCCGGCTTCTTGCAGGCGCGGGCCGAAGAGACGCTTGCGCCGTGGGTCCGACTGCTGACCAGCGGCGAAACCGCCTATCAATCGGCGATGATGAAGACGACGCTGCGCCAGCGCGCCGACCCTCGGCTCGTCATCGGCCAGGAGCGGATCGCGGCCTCGATCTTCGGCGGCGGCGCCCAAGCCTTCTCAATTCGCGAGAGTCTTGAACGCTTGACCGTGCCGGTCAAAGTCATCTTCGGTCGCGACGATCAAATCATTCCAGCGCGACACGCGCGCGGGCTTGCCGGCGCGGTCGCGCTTCATCTCTTCGCTCATGTCGGCCACATGCCTCATTTCGAGGCGCAGGCCGCTGTCGCGCGGCTGATCGAAGAAGCAGCGGCGGCCGGCGACGCGCTTTCGTCAAGCTGAGCGCGCGGTTGCTTTTTCCAACAAGGCGGCAGCCGTGAATTGGTCGGTGATTGTCACGGTCGGGCGCAGGAGATGGAATGCGCCGATCATCGCGTCCACTTTGTCAAGCCCGCCAGCCACAAGGATGCGCGCCGGGGTCGCGGCGATCGTTTTGATGGGAATCGACATGGCCCGCTCATTCAGCGGGTGATCGACAAGGCGCCCGTCAGCGTCGAAAAAATTGAACAAGACGTCTCCGACCGCGCCGCGCGCGCGTAAAGCCTTCTGATCCGCGGCGGAGACGAAGCCGAATTGATTGGTAGTCGATTGAGCGGTCATCGGCCCGACGCTCACGACGACCGCATGGAGCGACTTGGCGAAATCGAAGACCTCGCGCAGGCCGCAGCGTTCGATCAGCGCGTTTTTGGTCGCCGCGCTATCGACGATCGCCGGCGCGGCGATGAGATAGCAGTCGGCGCGATAGAGGCGGGCGAATTGCCAGGCGAATTCCGCAGGATTGGCCTGATGCACATGCGTGACGCCTCCGGCGAGCGATACGACCGAAAGGCCCGGAACGGATTTCTCGCTTAAGAAACCGAGCGAATTGAAGAGAGTTTTGCCCCATCCGAGGCCTATCTTCATGCCGGGCCGGAGCATCTCCGATAGGTACTGACCCGCCGCCGCCCCAATCGCCGCGCGTGGGTCGGCGTCGGGCGACGATAAAGGCGCGGCGATCGCTTCAGCGATTCTCCATTCTTTCTGCAACGCTATCTCGAGCTGAGAGAGCTCAGCCATGTCGCGCGGCAGGGACACGCGGACTTCGTTCAGCGCGCGCGCTTCGGAGAGCAACCTGACCACCGTGACGCGGCCAACGCCGAGCGCCTCGGCGATAGCGCTCTGCGTCATTTCTTCAACATAGTACATCCAGGCGGCTCGTTGGCGCAGCCGCTGGCTCCTTCGGGCGGAAAGAATCGGCTCGCCGGGCGAAGAGGCGGCGTCGCGCGGCTCGGATTTCATGGGAAAAGCGCCGCCGATCGGTTGAAGGCGCACGATGTACGGCGGTCGATGCGACGCGGCCTCGATCGCGCAGCGAGAGCCTCAAATCGAGCGGCTTCTCGCATCGCCGCCATCTGCACGATTTTGAAGCTCATGGGGCGACGAGAGGGGGGAACATCGCGCGGTCTTTCTGCGTTTTAAAAATCGCCATCTTTCGCCGCGCATGTTGCACTGAGCTTGTCTCATTGTCGACGTGAAGCCAAGCGTTCGACTTTTCGTCTTTAGGAATCCCCCAATGTCAATCTTCGAAGGGCTCGATATGACGACTTGCTCTCCCTTGCGAATTTTACGGGCCGCGCTGCTTGCCGCCTGCCTCGGGGCGGGATTGGCCGCCGCGCTTCCGGCCGCTGCGCAGACCGCCGCTTGCGGACCGGTGGTGACCGCGGATACGCCCCCGCCGCCCTTGCCGGATTATGAGCAGCCGCCAATCCCGGCGCCGGGGTACATCTGGTCGCCCGGCTACTGGTCATGGGGCGACGACGAAGGCGACTATTATTGGGTGCCGGGCACCTGGGCGCTCCCGCCACGGCCCGGCTTGTTGTGGACGCCTGGCTATTGGGCCTGGGTCGGCGGCCAATATCTATTTCATGAGGGCTATTGGGGCCCGCATGTCGGCTTCTATGGCGGCGTCGCCTATGGCTTTGGCTACACCGGCGAAGGTTACGAGGGCGGCCGTTGGGACCACGGCGTCTTCTTCTACAACACGGCCGTCAACAACATAACCAACGTCCATATCGCGAACGTCTACAACAAGACCGTGGTCATCAACAACGAAACGACCAAAGTGAGCTTCAACGGCGGCAAGGACGGGACGACCGCGAAACCGACCCGCGAGCAGAAGACTTATTTGCGGGAAGACCACTTCGCTCCGACCTCTGCGCAGCAGCAGCACGTCGAGGCCGCTGCGAAGGATCCCAAACTCTTCGAAAAGGCCAACCAAGGCGCGCCGCCGATCGCTGCGACGGCTAAGCCCGCGGATTTCAAAGGGCCTGACGTGAAGCCAGCGGTTACAAAAGGCGGCGGGAACGCCGCGCCAGCCGGGGAGAACAAACCCGGCGCGGGAGAAAAGCCGGCCAATGGCGCTCAACCGCCGTCGACCGAAATTAAAAAACCTGCGGAGGAGCAGCCGTCGACCGCGAACAAGCCGGCGATCGAAGGAAACAAACCACCCGTCAGCGAGAAAAAGAGTCCGGTAACCGAGGAAAAGACGCCTCCGGCCGAAGAGAAGAGTCCCCCCGCGCGCGAAAACAAACCGGTGGAGGGGAAGGGCGCGGCGCCGCAAGAAGGGAAGCCGGAACCTAATGTTGTTAAGCCCGAAGCCGGCCCGCCGCCTGGGCGCAAGCCGGAGGCCGAGAGGCCGCCGGCAAGCTCTCCGCCAGCCGCAGAGGTTCGCCGGCCAGCCGGCGGACATCCGCCCGGCGAGCCGCAAAGGGGGAAGCAGGAGGAGAAGAAACAGAATCAGCAGTAAACGCGACCCGGGTGGCCGGCGCGGACAGCAGAAATCTCTGTTCGCGCTCCCCGCCGGGCCCCGCCGGGTCTTGAGGGCGAAGTCGGCCAGGGCTTTCAACGTCGCTTGCGACGGCCTATATTACCTTTGTCGCCCAAAAGGCGACTATGGCGATAAACGGACATCGGAATAAGCCTTTCGGACCCGGGGGCAGTACCCGGCGCCTCCACCAAAGCCCGTTAAGGAATGGGCGGGTTTCGGCGGGGGCGAAATAGGATCGACGAGGGTGTAAAGGGTGCTCTTTTGCTCGGCATGATACCGCCGTTATCGGGTCAACCTTATAGTTGCTAATGACAACTATGCCCCGGTGGCTCTCGCCGCGTAATGCAGCGATAGTTCCGGAAATCAAGCCCTGAAGGGTCGCACTTTCAGGCGGGGTCCGGAGGCGCCTGGCAACAGAAGCCTCCACTTCTTTACTTGCAGTCGTTGCAATGGCGTGGTCGGTCCGATAGCTTTTTTTTGCTGATGCGGCGAACCAGAGTATGGCCACCGACCTTATTCGCTACGATCTTCTCGTTCAGGACGCGTTGCGATCCGTGGTGCGCCGCGTGTTGAGCGAGGCGGCCCGAAACGGCCTGCCCGGCGAACATCATTTCAACATATCGTTCAAGACCCAAGCGCCCGGCGTCGCGCTGCCGGCGGCGATTAGGCAAAAATATCCCGACGAGATGACGATCATCCTCCAGCACGAATTCTGGGATCTCGCGGTTGACGCGGACGCCTTTGAGGTCAGCCTCCATTTCTCGCGAAAGGCCGAACGGCTGCGCATTCCGTTCGATGCGATCATCGGCTTTAATGATCCGTCAGTGCCGTTCGGATTCAAACTCGAGCCGCGCGAGACGGCGACCGTCGCTGCATCCTCGGCGCCGCAAGCTCCGCCGGCCGCGCCAACTCGGAAGAGCCAGCCCGCGGCAACGCCGAAGCCCGCGCCGCTTGCGCCGCCGCCGCCCGCAAAGCCGGTCGCAGCGCCAGAACCTGCTGGCGCGGCGCGAGGCAAAAGCAGCGAGGCCGCCAAGCCCGCAGAGACAGGCGAAGCCGCCAAGGTCGTCTCCATCGACGCGTTCCGCAAGAAATAGGCGCGCGACATGGGCGAGGTGGCGAACCTCAGAAAAATCCGCAAACGTCGCGCCAAGGCCGCAGCCGAAAACGCGGCGAGCGCCAATCGGCTGGCTTTCGGCCGCGGCAAGGACGAGCGCAGACGCAGCGAGCTGGAAAAGGCCGCGGCCGAGCGATCGCTTGACGCGCATCGCCTTCAGGCGCCGCGCCGCGGCGATGACGACTGACGGCTTCGAAAAAGCCCCGCCGCAGACGCGCATCATCAAGCGCTCTTTGGCCATCGCGGGGCACCGCACCAGCGTGTCTTTGGAAGAAGCGTTTTGGCGCGAACTAAAAGCGCTTGCCGCCCGTCGCGGTCAGCAGGTGAGCGCTCTCGTCGCGGAGGTCGATGCGGCGCGGCGAGAAGCCAACCTATCTTCCGCGATTCGGGTCTTTCTTCTCGAGACGCTCGCTTCGCGTCAGTAGATTCCGCCTGCTGTCGGATCAGGCGGCGTTCGCGGTCGCGGCGGCGGGCTCGGCGCGACTGCGGGCGCGATGATCGATGGCGCGGCGGGCGCCGCCGGCGACGCGTCCGGCGGCAAGGGCGGGGAGATGTCGCTCGCCTTTCGGGCGTCCTCCAGCGCTTTGCGCGCCTCGTCGGCAGCCTTGCGCTCATCGGCCGCCCGTAGCGCCGCCTCCTCGACGCGATGACGGTCGATCTCCGACCTGAGCCGCGCCTGATCAGCCGCATAGGCCTCTAAGTCCAGCTCGCGCTGGCGCATCGCTCGCGACGCCTTGAGCACGCGATTGAAATAGGCGCGCTCGCGGATGTCGGCCTCCACGTCCGCGATCCTCTCGCTCTCTCTCGTGATCGCTTGCGCTTCGAGCCCATTGGAGAGGCTGGCCGCGTCGATCTTGCGGGTTAGCGCGCCGGGCGCGCCTTCCAGCGCGACCGCAATAGCCGGCGGCGCGCCGTTCCAGAACTTGGGCGCTTGTTTCTCGTTGACGGCCACGTGAATGTCGAGGCCGAGATCACGAAGATCGAAGCCGATCTGCGCCGTGGCCTCGCCTTCAGCGCGCTTGGCGTCGAACGGGCCGGCTCTTATGACGCCAGCGGTGAGAGAGGCGGGCGCGGCGGCGTCGACGATGCGCATCGCCCTCCGGTCGAGCTCGCGCGCCAGCAAGCGTACAAGATCGATTTGCTCGAGTTCGAAGTCGGGCGCTTGCGCGGCGGCGACAACGCGCGACAGGGCGTCGGGGTCGAGGCGGCGAAGCTCGGCGCCGCTCAGCCGGATTTCGCCGGAGCCGGCGAGGCCGCCGACAAGCGCGCTGGCGCTCGAGCCGGTGCTGGCGAAATCCATCGACCCGGCGAATTGCATCGTGAAGCCCGGGCGATCCACGGCGATCGAATCCACCGCGATCTTTCCGGAAAGCGCCGCGTTGGCGCCGTCGCGCCGCAACGTCGCTTGCCCCTTCGCCGTTCCGCCTGCGACGGCCATATCGAGATCGTCGAAGGCGACGGCGCCGGGCTGGATTTTCAAATTCATTGTCGCGTTATGAGCGGCAAGATCGTTGGTCAGATCCAATGTTCCGATCTTCATCGCGATCTCGCTCGTCGGCGGATTGGCGAGAGCGGAAGTAAACTTCAGATCCGACCAGGGCGCGCCGGCTTTGGCCGGCTGCGGCGGACCGAGCGCGAGGCTGGCAAGCCCGCCAAGCGCCACGCGGTCCAGCGCTAGAGACCCGTCAAGCTGCGGCGCCGGCCTTTGCCCGTCGCCCTCAACCGGTTGCAGCCGATAGGAGAGATCGCCAAGCACATTCGCGTGGGCGAAGGCCCCCTTGATCTGGGAAAGAGCGATTTCGCCGTTGCGCCAGGTCAGCCCGGCGGCGAGATCGGCCGCGGCGCTCTGGTTCGCATCGGGTAGGACGATCCCCAGCGCCGAGAGGAGCGGCAAGACATTGGCGCCTTTCAATTTGAGCGCGCCTTCGGCGGCCGAGTCCGTACCAAGCGCGCGGCCGCTCCATGTCAAATCGACGCCGGCGAGCGACGCTGCCGTGTTAGCGGAAAAACCTTTGCTCCAATCGCCTTCCGCATGCGCGTCGATCGAGCCGCGGCCGAGGCCGGTCAAAGGCGTGGCCGCGACGCCGAGCTGGCGCAGCAGCGCTGAAACTTCCGGCGCTTCGAGCGACAGCTTGGCGGCAAGGCCGCCGGCGGGGGCGCGATCAAGCGCGCCATTGACCTCGGTTGCGCCAAGCGCGCCGCGAACGGTCAAGGAATCCGGCGTCCAGAGACTGTCTTTCACCGGACCGGACGCTTTGGCGGCGAAGGTCAGTTTAGCCGGCGAGAGAGGGCCGGCGCGTTCGACAAGCGCGTCGCCGAAGACATCCGGCGCGATGCGGCGCATGAGAAGCGCAAAGTCGCGCAGGCGCTCAGCGTTGAGATCGACATTGAGCCATCGCTCGCCGCTTTTAAGCGCGCCGGCGGCTTCGAGCGAGGCGCCGCCGAGATTGGCGATCTGCAAATGATCGAGCGTCACGTCGTCGCCGGTTTTTGCCAGGCGCAGCGCGAGCGAGCCGCTTTCGAAGCCGCCGTCGCCGAGGCGCGCGATGCGCAACGCATTGGCTTCGAGGGCGATGGAGAGATCGACGTTCGAGAGAAAGCCGCCGCCCGCGTCAAGATTCGGCAGCGCGTCGAGATCGAGCGCGTCGGTCTTGAGATCCATGAACAAGCGGGCGCGATCGGCGCCGACGGCGCGCGTAAACGTCACGTCGCCGGCAAGGATTGTCTTCGCCAGAGTCAGCTTGAGCTTCCGCGCGGCAAAACTCGCGCCGGAAATATCGACGTCGCCGGAAAGGGAGGCCGAACGGTAGGCAAGCATCGCGCCGATCGCGTCGAGCCGCGCCCGCAAATCGGCGTCGTCTTGCGATAACCATTCGCGAAAATGGGCGATGTCGTCGAGACTGGCCTCGACAGGCCCCTTAAAATGCGCGGCCGGGCCAAGCTCGATCTCGCCCGAAGCTTTGATGGCGCCGCCGCCAGGCGGGGTCGCTTCGAGCTTGACCGTCACCGGCGCGCCGGGCGCGGCATTCGCCTCGAGCGCGGCGTCAGCGATCGTGTCGCCGCCGAGAATAATCGCTGGGGCGTCGATCTTAATCGATACGGGGATGGGCGGGCCGCGCTCGAATCCGGCGTCGGGAAGAAGCGCGGCAAGCGCCTCGGCGGCGCGCTCCGGCGGCGTAGAATCGGCGCCCTTGTTGCGCAGCAGCGCGTCGACATTGAGTTCCTTGGCCGAGAGGATCGCGTTGACGCGCGGGGCGGGGCTGAAGCGCGCCTCCGCCGAGCCTTGCAAGGAAAGCGCGCGCTCATCCGCGCCGAGCCGCGCCTCGAACTGTTCGAAGCGCGCGCCATTGAGATTGGCGCTGAGCGCGCCGGAAAGGCGCCAGGGCGTCGGGGCAGCCCCCGAAAGACTCGCCGAGCCAACGAAGCTTGAAGGCGCCGCGCCGCTTAGCCTCAGCGCGCCGTCGAATTCGGCATGCGGCGCCGCGCCGAAATCGGCGACGAATTTGATCGGCAGCGCCTCGCCTTTGAGGGCGCCGGTCGCGAAATGAAAAACGAAGCTCGTGTCGCCGCTTTTCCCCTTTCCCGCGCCGCGGAAAGGACCGCGCAGCGAATCGGCGTTGGCGTCGAGGTTCAACCCCTCGATGGTGATCGCCGGCGCGTCCTTCGTCCCGGCCAAAGCAATGGAAGCTTCGCGAAAGGAGATTGAATCGAGGCCGATTGAATCGGGCGCCACGGCGGCGTTCATAAGCGGGGCGACGATCGCGCCCGCGGCGTTGCGGTGAAGCTGAAGGCGAGCGCCCTCGAATGTCGCGTCGGTGAAACGGAATTCGCCGTGGACCAGTGGCGCCAGCGCGAGCTCAAGACGCGCTTCGCCGCAAGAAAAGACCGGCGTCCCTTCATCGTCGCCGATCGAAAGATCGGCAAGCTTCACATAGGGCGTCGGCAGCAGCACGGCCCTGATCGAACCATTGAGCTTAACTGGCAAGCCCAAGGCGCGCGTAAGTTCGGTCTCGATGGCCGCGCGATGCGCCCTCCAATCGATGAAATAGGGGACGACTAGCGCTGCGGAGAGCGCGGCGATCAAGAGGACGGCGAGAGAAGTCAGAAAAACGCGCAAAATTCCGGTCGTCGACCTTTAAGGGCGGCTCAAAATGAGGCCCGGCGCACAATAGCCGACTTCATGGCGTGAAGGTGACGGATGGGCTTCTAGCCTTCGTCGGGGCCAAGCAGGCGCCCGCCTCCGGCTACTCTACAAAAATCTTCCCCGGATTCATCAAATTCTTGGGGTCGAACGCGGCTTTGATGCGCCGCATCAGGTCGAGCGTCGCGGCGGAATGCTCCTCTTCGAGATAGGTCGCCTTTTTCTGGCCGACGCCATGCTCGCCGGTGCACGTGCCGCCCATTGCGAGCGCGCGATGGACGAGGCGGCTTGAATAGGCTTCGCCCCGAGCGACATCGGCCGGGTCATTCACGTCGATCAGGGGGCTCGTATGAAAATTGCCGTCGCCGACGTGGCCGACGATCGGCGCGATGAGCCCCGATTCTTCGATGTCGCGCTGCGTTTCCTCGACGCAATCGGCAAGCCGTGAAATCGGGACGCAGACGTCGGTCGCAAAAGGCCTGGCGCCGAGCCGCAAGGGAAGCGTCGCCCAGTAGACGTCGTGGCGGGCCTGCCAGAGCTTCGTCCGCTCTTCCGGTTTCGTCGCCCAGGCGAACGGCCCGCCGCCGAATTCCGCGGCGATCTCGCCGAAACGCTCGGATTGTTCGGCGACGCTCGCCTCGGTGCCGTGGAACTCGACGAAGAGCATCGGCGTCTCGGGCAGCGACAATTTGGAATAGGCGTTGCAAGCCTTGACCTGCAAAGCGTCGAGCAATTCGATGCGCGCGACAGGCAGCCCTGATTGGATCGTCGCAATCGTGGCGTCGCAGGCCGCGCGTACGCTTTTGAACGGACAATGACCGGCGGCCATCGCTTCCGGCGCGCCATAAAGACGAAGCGTAATTTCGGCGATGATCCCGAGCGTGCCTTCCGAGCCGACGAAGAGCCGCGTCAAATCATAGCCGGCCGAAGACTTCTTTGCTCTAGAGGCGGTCGTGACAATCACGCCGTCGGCGGTGACGACTTTCAGCGAAAGAACATTGTCCTTCATCGTGCCGTAGCGCACGGCGTTGGTGCCGGAGGCGCGCGTCGCGGCCATGCCGCCGATCGAAGCGTCGGCGCCGGGATCGATCGGGAAGAACAGGCCGGTGTCGCGGAGATAGTCGTTGAGCGCCTTGCGGGTGACGCCCGGCTCGACGACGCAATCAAGATCCTCGGCGTGAACTTCGAGGACGCGGTTCATCCGCGAAAAATCAATCGAAAGTCCGCCATGCGGCGCATTGAGATGGCCCTCGAGCGATGTGCCGGCGCCGAAGGCGATGACCGGCGCGTCATGCTTGGCGCAGAGCTTGACGGCGTCGACCACGTCTTCGGTCGTCTCGGCGAAGACGACCGCGTCCGGCGGCTGGTTCGCCGTCCAGGTCAGCGTATGGCCGTGCTGCTCGCGCACGGCTTGCGAGGTGACGAGCTTGTTGCCAAAGCGTGCGGCAAGATCGCCATTGAGGGCGTCGACCGCGCGCGGCTGAAGTCGACCGTCGCGGTGGCGCAAATAAGTTGAGAAGGGCGATGCCGGCGCGTCGTTCAAAGGCCTATCCTCCGAGGAGAAGATAGGCGCGACAGCAAGGCGGGGCAAATCCGTGTCCTGGCTCACACCATATGAGACTCCGAGGGAGGCGGATTCTTCCATTGTTTGCATGGCGGAGCGAAAGCGCGAGAGAAATTTGAAGTCAAGGACGACCGCGTAGCGGTCGCCGCCTCTGGCGGCGCTTCGCGTCCTTGAGTTCAAATTTCTCTCGCAAAATGCTCGCCAAGCAACCAATGGAGTTCTGACGCTGAACCCAGCGCCTGTCTCAGATGTGTTTGAGCCAGGACAATCCGCCAGGCGGCCCGACCGGGCCGTGACGCTGAATGGCGACGCCCATGGTCGGGACAAGCCCGGCCATAACGTCAATCGAAAAAACAGCGGCGCGCCAGACTGGGCGCGCCGCCGTTTGCTTCGATCACTGCGACAGCGGCGCCGCGTGATAGCCGTGGCGCGCGCGATGATGAACCGGGGCGCTGTCGCCGACGAAAGCGGAGCGGCCTTCGATGACCGCCGGCCCTTCGGCGAGCGGCGCAACCGTCTGCGGCGCCAGGACCGCGTAAGGCGAGGCCCAAGGCGAAATCCAAGACGGCGCGCCGCCGCCGCCCATGGCGTAGGCGCTGGTCGCCCCAAGGGCGAGAGCGAGGGCGGCGCTGGTGAAAATGATCGTTCTCATGGCGAGATCCTCAACAATCCAACTTCGATGACCGGCGATGTGGCGACGAATCCGGCGCGGCCCAGTGGGAAAAGTCACAAGCTGCGCTTCTTCGCGGATCGCTAGGAGGCGTTATCTCGCCTGGCGCTTGCAGGCTTTGTCGCCGCGGCAAGACGGACGATTGCGCTCGTGGAAATCACCGACGGGCGCGCCTGGCGGCGGGGCGACGCTTTCCGGGCGCCAAAGCGCATAGGGCGATGCCGCCGACCAAGGCGGCGACCAGTCGCTGCCCATGGCCAAGACATTGCTTGCGCCGAAGCCGAGCGAAAACCAGCAGACGCCCGCGAAAAACACCTTACGCATAGCGGCCTTCACATTGAGGCGCGCCGGTCGCGGCCGCGCCCGCGCCCGCTCGCAGATGGCGTGGAGAGCCGACGCATGCGGAGAGAGTTACGCCCTCATTGAGGGGCGTTGGTCTCACGATTCAGTGTGCGCAGTCTTGTGTCGTTCAAGCCGGCCTCATCCCCTCACGTATTTCCGCCAATTGTGTTGCTCCTTAAATCCAAGCACTTCCCGCGCCTTGCGGTTCGACAGCGGCGCTTCGTATTCGAGCAAGGCTCTTGTGATAGGCGTGCCGGGACAATGCCGCTTTAAAAAGGCCTCGGTCGGCATGTCGGCGGTGATCGTGTCGTTGGTGGCGTTGAAGACTTGAAAGCCGAGCCCGCTCTTCTCCAGGCAGAGATGGACGATCTCGCCGAGATCCCGCGCGTCGATATAGCTCCACGCGTTGCGCTTCCGCGACATCGGATTTTTGATGAAGCTCGGGAAGCGGTCATATTCGTGGGGCTCGATCACGTTGCCGATTCGCAGCGCGTAGATATCCGCCTCGTAGCGCATGGCGAAAGCGCGCGCGGTCTTCTCGTTGACGACTTTCGAGAGGCCATAGGAATCCATTGGGTCGACGTCGTAATCCTCTTCGAGCGGGAAACTTCGGAAATCCTTGTCGCCCTCAGCGAAGCAGACGCCATAGGTCGTCTCCGAGGAGGCGATGACGACTTTGCGCACGCCGAGCTTCATCGCCGCTTCGATGACATTGTACGTCCCCATCACATTGACCTGATAGGTCTTGTTGTCGGGCTCGATCAGCACGCGCGGGATCGCCGCAAAATGCACCACCGCGTCTGGCGCGGCGGGCGGTTTGCCGCCATCATACCCCTCGAAGCCGAAATGCATGGAGAGCGCGTTGAACGCCTGGCCGGAGTCGGTCAGGTCCGCGACAAGCGTGTTCACGCCTTTCAGTTCCAGCGGCTTCAGATCGACGTTGAGGATCTGATAGCCCTTGGCGAGAAGATGCGACACGGCGTGGCGGCCGGCCTTGCCTGAGCCTCCGGTGAAGACGATGCGTTTGGCGGGCATGGGTTCTCGCTCTCCCTTTAAGCTCTCGCTTAAGCGCGATACTCGCCGTTTTGACGCCGTGACGCCAGAGCGCCCGATTTCATCTCGCGCAAAATGCTCGCCAGGCCCTCAATGAGAACGGGGCGCTGAATTCAGCGCCATCTTAGATGTGTTCGAGCTAGAGAGATGCGCCAAGGGTGTCTGCTTTTTTTGCGCGCCGCCTTCGCGTCGGCCGCCTATGGCGTGGCGCGGGCGCATTCTTGATTTCGATTTCTGCTCGCCTGCGCGATCAGGGCCCACGCCTCACTAGCATGTCGCCGCTCCACAGGCCCGCCTTGACGGCGCGCCTGCTTCGCGATTCCATTCCTCATGATTCGGCATGCCTCTTGCATTGTGAGACGCCGAAGAGCTTGGCGGCGTTTCTGACGCTGGCCGCCAGGACGGAGGACGCGCCCTCGCTCCTCGCTGATGCAGTCCAAGCTTCGGCGAGATGAATGAGCGGCATGCGCGCATATTTTCACGCAAACATTTGCGTGAATTCGACGCCTTAAGCGGCAGCGTCTCTCTTGCGCGCGGAACTTCGGGAGGACACTTAGCCTTTTAGGGGGGCGATCAGCTGCGGCTCGATCGCTTCGAAGAGCGCCTCGATCGGTCGACCGCCAAAAGGAGCGGTTGACGATGATGAAGGCGATTGTTGGCTTGGTCCTCGGCGGCGTGCTTGCGGCGGCGCCGCTCTTTTCGATCCAGGCCCATGAAATCTACACCGGGCTGCACGGCAAGAACGGCCAGCTCTGCTGCGGCGGCGACGACTGCGCGGCGACCGTCTATCGCGAGCGCGGCGGTTCGTTCGAATTCTTGACGCGCGAGGAACGCTGGGTGGCGATCCCGCAGGAGCGGATCACCTTCCTGCCTATCCCCGGCGATCCGCCGAACGACGATACGCATCACGCGCATCTTTGCTATCGCAGTGCGACCGAGACCGACCGGATGGGCGCGGCTTCGTCGAACGTGTTCGATACGATCTTCCTCTACTGCGCGTTCATTCCGCCGGGCTCGATTTAGACGTCTCGCTCGCTTGGCTTAGGCTCGCCGCCCCCTCTCTGAGACGGGAGGGGGGCGCGCTGTTCATCGGGGGCGCGCTTTCGATCTTTGACATCGCTCTGTCAGTTGACGTTGCGGTAACTTGCGCGCCGAGTACGCCGTCGTCTTTTGCCACGTATGAATGACTGCCGCGTTTAGCTCGCCGTTACAGCGACGCCTCGATCGCCTTGCCCAGCAGATCGACGCCGAGATCGATCTCGCTATCGCTGACGGTCAGCGGCGGCGCGATGCGAAAGACGCCGCCCATTGATGGCAATTGAACGATATTCATGCTGAGGCCGAGCGCCATGCAGCGGCGGGTGATCGCCGCGCCGAGCTCGGGCGCCGGCTGTTTGCCGCGCCTATCCTTGACGATTTCCATGCCGAGCAGCAGCCCGCGCCCGCGTACGTCGCCGATGCATTCATAGCGCTGCTGTAGCGTGCGAAGCCCCGCTTCGAGCCGCGCGCCGGCCTCGCGCGCGCGGGCGACAAGGCCGTCGCGCTCCACGACTTCAAGGACCTTGAGTCCGACCGCGGCCGGCAGCGGGTCCGACACATGCGTCGTATAGAAGAGGTAGCCGCGCTGGTGACACAGGTCCTCGATCGCCGCTGTGGTGACGACAGCCGAGAGCGGCAGGCCGGCGCCGAGGGTCTTGGACAAGGTGAGGATGTCGGGCACGACGCCGTCGCGCTGGCAGGCGAACATCATTCCGGTGCGGCCGAGGCCGGTCTGCGCCTCGTCGAGGATCAAGAGCATGCCGCGCTCCTCGCATTTCTGCTTGAGCGCGGCGAGATAGCCGAGCGGCGGATCGATCAGCCCGCCGGAGCTCAAGATCGGCTCGGCGATGAAGGCGGCGAGGCTGCCGTTCGACTGCCGATCGATCAGCGCAAAAGCGTAGTCGAGCTCGCCTTTCCAGTCATAGGCGCCGTCGCGCTCGAAGGCGGGACGGTACGGGTAGGGCGCCGGAATCGCGAAGGAGCCGACCGCCGCCGGGCCGTAGCCTTTGCGCCCGGCCGAATAGGTCGCCGAGGCGGCCGCGCCGGTCATCCCGTGCCAGCTTTGCGCGAAGCTCACGATTTCGTACTTGCCTGTTGCGAGCTTCGCCATTTTGATCGCCGCCTCATTGGCTTCCCCGCCGGTCGACAGCAAAATGCTGCGCTCAAGCGCGCCAGGCGCAATTTCGGCAAGCTTCGCGGCAAGATGGACGACCGGCCGCGAGAGCATGCCGCTGAAGAGGTGATCGAGCCTGCCAGCGTGCTCCGCGACGACGTCGCGGATCTCCGGGTGGCAATGGCCGAGAATGGCGCTCATCTGCCCGGACGTGAAATCGAGGATCGGGCGGCCGTCGGCGTCGTAGACGAAGCTCCCTTCCGCTCGCTCGATGATCAACGGCTCGAATTTAGCGCCGTACCTCACCAGATGTCGTCGCGCGCGGCCCCAAAAGGCCGGATCCTCATTCTTCGAGATCGCCGGCTTTGCGCGCCGACCCTTGGGCCGGATTGCCTTGTCGATCGGCGCATCGGTCATGGACGGCATGTTCAGGGTTCCTTGAGAAGTTGCTTCAGCGCGTAAAGCGCGGTTTGCGCTTCGCGCGGCGAAAGATCGTCGGGATCGAGGCTAGCAAGTCTTTCGCGCAACGGGTCGACTTTTGGCGCGGGCGGGGCAGCTTGCGCCGGCGCATACGAGAAAAGCGGCAGGTCGTCGAGCTTGGCGAGCGCCGCGCCGGCGTGGTTTTCCGCCTCGAGTTCCGCAAGAATCGCTCGGGCGCGCTCGACGACGCTGATTGGCAGGCCGGCGAGCTTGGCGACCTGCACGCCATAGGAGCGATCGGCCGCGCCCGGCGCGACTTCGTGGAGGAAAACAAGATCGCCTTTCCATTCGGTGACGCGAAGCGCGAGGTTGGTCATGCGCGGCAGGCTGGCGGCGAGGCGGGTGAGCTCGTGGAAATGCGTCGCAAAAAGCGCGCGCGAGCGATTGACGGCGTTGAGATGCTCGATGGTCGCAAAGGCGATCGAGAGCCCGTCGAAGGTCGCCGTGCCCCGCCCGATCTCGTCGAGGATGACCAGCGAGCGTCTGGTCGCCTGATTGAGGATTGCCGCAGTCTCGACCATTTCGACCATGAAGGTCGAACGGCCGCGGGCGAGATCGTCAGCCGCGCCGACTCGCGAGAAGAGCCGGTCGACGACGCCAAGATGGGCGCGTCGCGCCGGCACATAAGCGCCGGCTTGAGCGAGAAGCGCGATGAGCGCCGCTTGACGAAGGTAGGTCGACTTGCCGGCCATGTTCGGGCCGGTGACGAGCGCGATGCGGCCGCCCTCGTTAAGGTCGCCGGAGAGATCGCAATCATTGGCGACGAAAGGCTCGCCTTGGGCCTGAAGCGCCGCCTCGACAACCGGGTGGCGGCCCGCCTCAATGACGAAGGCCGGCGACTCGTCGACGATCGGCCGCGTCCAGTCGCGCGTGGCGGCGAGCTCGGCCAGCGCGGCGGCGACATCGAGCTCGGCGAGCGCCTCGCCAGCTTTACGAATCGGATCGAGTTCGGCGAGCGCCGCCCGGCGCAGCCGCTCGAAGGCGGCAAGCTCGAGGGAGAGCGCGCGATCGGCGGCCGAGGCGATCTTGGCCTCGAGCTCGGCGAGCTCGCTGGTCGAAAAACGCATCGCGCCGGCCATGGTCTGGCGATGGATGAAGGTCTGCGCGAAGGGCGGCCGCAGCAGCTTTTCGCCCTGCGCCTGCGGCGTCTCGATGAAGAAGCCGAGGAAGTGATTGTGCTTGATCCTGATCTGGCTCGTTTCGGCGAGCGCCGCGTATTTACCTTGCAGCTCGGCGATGACCCGGCGGCTCTCGTCGCGCAAGGCCCGCGCTTCATCGAGCGCGGGCTCGCAGCCTGAGCGCACGAAACCGCCGTCGCGCTTGTTCAGCGGCAGATTCTCGGCGAGCGCGGCGGCGAGTTCCTGCTCCAGCCCCGGCGCCATGCTTTTGAGCCTCGCCGCCGCCTCAGCGAGGATCGCGCTTGGGATCGGATCAGCGGCAAGCCGCGCCGCGACGCTCCGCGCGACGCCGAGCCCGTCGCGCAGCGCGGCGAGATCGCGCGGTCCGCCGCGGTCGAGACTCAACCGCGCCATCGAACGGGCAAGATCAGGCGCGGCGCGCAGAGCTTTGCGAAGGTCGCCGCGGAGCCGCTCTTCCGCAATAAGGTACGAGACAGCGTCGAGCCGGCGATTGATCGCGTCAGGGTCGGTCAGCGGCCCGGCGAGGCGCTCGGCGAGGAGCCGCGCGCCGGCCGGCGTCGCGGTCAAGTCGATCGTCGCCAGCAGCGAGCCTTGGCGCTCGCCGCTCAGCGTTCGGGTCAGCTCCAGATTGGCCCGCGTCGCGGCGTCGATCTCCATCGCTTCGCCGCGCGGCCGCCGCGCCGGGAAACTTAGAGCCGGCCGCGCCTCGATCTGGGTGCGCTGCACATAGTGGAGCGCAAGGGCCGCCGCGCCGATCTCCGCCCGGCTGAAGGCGCCGAAGCCCTCCAGCGTCTCGACGCCATAAAACTCGCGCAGGCGTTGCTCAGCGGCTTCGCCGCCGGTCTCGCGGCCGATCGGCGTCAAGGACGCCCGCGTCTCCACGAAAGCGCGCTTCGCCTCTGGGTCATCAAGCGTCGCCTGCGTCGCGACGATCTCGCTCGGATCGAGGCGGGCGATTTCGGCGCCGAGCGAGGCGACGTCGCTTTCGCTGAGCCAGAACGCGCCGGTCGAAATATCGATCGCGGCAAGGCCGAAGAGCGTACGGTCCTCGCTCAGGCGAACGCGGTGCGCCGCGACGAGCACATTGGCGCGGCCGGGCTCGAGCAGGCGCTCCTCGGTGATCGTGCCGGGCGTCACCAGCCGCACGACGTCACGGCGCACCACGGCCTTGGGCCCGCGCTTCTTGGCGAGGGCCGGGTCCTCAAGCTGTTCGCAGACGGCGACTCTATGGCCGCGCGCGATGAGCCTTTGCAAATATTCATCGGCCCGCTCGATCGGCACGCCGCACATCGGAATGTCGCGGCCGAGATGCTTGCCGCGCTTGGTCAGCACGATGCCGAGCGCGCGCGAGGCGATCTCGGCATCGTTGAAAAACAGCTCGTAGAAATCGCCCATCCGGTAAAACAGAAGGCAATCCGGATTGGCGGCTTTGATCTCGATATATTGCTCCATCATCGGGGTGACGCGCCCGACGTCGTCGGCCGCTTTGGGCGCGCCGCGCCCGGGCGCCGGCGAAGCTCCGGTATCGTCGGCCGCGATGGGGCGCGTCGCATCCATGGCTGGACGCTAGCAGAGGCGGGCTAGCGGAAAAAGCGCAGTGGCGAGTCATGCTCACTGCCGGTGACAGCCGGTGTAAAGCCCTCGGCTCACGAATCGAAGACGCACTGAAAAGACAACAGCCGCACCATGGTGCGGCTGCTGGCGAAACAAATCGGAGATCGAGCGCCGGCAATCAGCCGTCGCTCGAAGGATCGTCAGTACGGCGCAACGTTGTCGAACACGGTGCCCGCATAGGGGTCGGGCTGCTCGTTGGCGCTATAGGGCGCCACATTCTCAAACGGCGTCCCGGCATAGGGGTCCTGCCAGTAGACGTCGGGGCCCTGCATCATCATCTGCGGCTGTTGCTGATAATAGTAGTTGGGGTTCGGCGCATAGTTTCTCGGCTGATAGTTTCGCGTCTGCGCCGCCGCCAGCGCCGTTGTTGCGAGCAGCGAGCCGACAACGATAGCGGGGAGGATCTTT
>DATGHD010000311.1:0-23691 GCA_035308145.1 Roseiarcus sp. | reverse complement strand
CTCCGAACAAGAGAGGCCGTGCGCAGCGCGGTCCTCGCAAGACTTGGCCTGTCTTCCTTGGTCTCGACTTCCAAAATCGACATTTCGGCGTCTCATCACGCTCACGTCGCAGAACAAAACATTCCCGCGCGGTTTGTGATCGACGGTTTGACCCTCGACGTTCCCGCCGGGGTCTACCATCCGACCCCCAATTCGAGCTCGGAGCTGTTCCTTCGCAACCTGAAGGCGATGGATCAGAAGAAAATCAAGAAGACGTTGGAGGTTGGAGCGGGTTGCGGCGCGATCTCCCTCTACATCGCCGCGAATTGGGATTCCAAGGTCGTCGCGTCGGACATTTCGTCGGTCGCCGTCGAGTGTGTGAAAAAAAACGCGGCTTTGAACGGGTTGGAGATCGAGACGATAAAATCGGACTTGTTTGAAGACATTGCCGAGAAGGACTTTGATCTGATCATTTTCAACACGCCGCTGATCGACAAAAGGCCGGAAAACACCATCGAGAAATATAGCCTGTGCGATCCGGGCGGCCGGATTCTGGAAGCCTACTTGCGGCAGGCCGAGAAGCACATCCGAAAGACCGGCCTGATCATCTTCTCCATTTGCAGCAATACGGCCTATGAAGTGCTCGGCGACATCAACCTCAAATTCAGGATCGTCGGTTTCGAGCTGTCCTACAGCGGCTTTTGGTGGGCGATCGTCGGCGCTGAAATTTGATCTGGCGGGCGGCCTTTTGGCAGTCCATCACGGATTTGTTGGAGGCCGCCGCGCCTATTAAGGCGAGGCGACGGCGAAGCCGGCAAGATGCTCGGGAATCCGCCAATCCTGGCTTGGATCGGGCCGGTGCCTGACAGGCGAGATTTCGCCGCGCCAGGCGACCCCCATCATTTGCGCGGTCTGGTAGATCATCGTTCGCCATCCCGCGTCCCGCAGCGCCCGTAAGGCGGCCGAGACATGCGGCGAGACCAGGTCGTGAAAAAGAACCATCGCGGTCGGTTCGAGAAACCGTATGGCGGTCAGCGCGTCCGTTTTCGGCGCCTCGCCGTCATGGTCGCCGTCGATGAAGGCGAAGGACCAGCGGACGCCGGCTTCGCCGAGCCGGATGACCTCTTGCGGGCTTGGACCGGGAACGAGAATGGCGCGTTCTGCGCCGCCCGCGCCGGCGACCGCGGCGGCAAATTCGCGATTCCATTCAGGATCGCTCAGCAGCGGCTCGACGACATGCACCGAGGCCAGGCCCGATGCGACGAGATGGCAAGTGGACCAGCCCCGCCAAGCGCCGATCTCCAACGCGCGCCGACCGGCGAAAAGCCTCGCGTTGGAGTACAAAATCGCCGCTTCGTCCTTGTTGATGAAGCCAACTTGCGGGTTCCGGCGATCGACGTACCAATTGTGGTCGATTTCTTTGCGAAAGTACGGCCAAGTCGCCGTCGCCTTGTCGCCGATCGTCATATTGGGAAAGAGATGAGCAAGGTTGGGGACGCTGAGGTTGTCTGAAACATAGTCGGACATTGGCGGAGCGTCCTTGAAGTGGATCGGGACGATGGCGCAGATATTCAGGACCGCCGCGGACGAGACTGGCCTCGTCGAAGCGGCCGCACGCCCGCCTTCTATCCCGACGACGCAGGGTCGCCTAGTCGGCTGCTCTCAAGTCGGCTTGATCCATTGAGCGCGCGCGTCTAAGCCATGTGTTGGCCGAACCGGCGGTCGATTGCCGGCGCGGGAGAAAATGCTGGACTGGGGCGGTCAAGCGAGCGCCGGCCCCTTGCGCCTTAAAGTAGGAGGGGGATGCGCATGTCCTCTCGCTTTCACATTCCCGGCTACGCGATCGTCTCCGCCGATCATATGATTGCGGATTCGACCGGCATCATGCCGCCGGCGCTGATATTCGACGCGGACAAAGAATATTTCCAACGCGAGCTCGATCGCGCCGACATCTTGATTCACGGCCGCCATTCTTACGAATGGCAGCCGAACTCGGCGCAACGCCGCCGCCTGATCCTGACCCGCCAGGTGCCGGCGCTCGCGCCGAGCCCTGACTATGAGCGCGGCATGCTTTGGAACCCCGCCGGCGCGCCCTTCGAGGAGGCTTGCGCCTCGCTCGGCGTAACCTCCGGAATCGCCGCGGTCCTCGGCGGGCCGGAGGTCTATAATATATTCTTTCCGATCGGCTATGACGCTTTCTATCTGTGCCGCGCCTCCAGCGTGAAGCTGCCCGGCGGCGTGCCGGTATTCCCTCAGGTGAAATTGGGCCAGGCCCCTGAAGAAGTTTTGGCTGACTTTGGCTACGCGCCCGGTCCGATGACGTTTCTCGACGAAGCCAACGGCGTGACGCTCGTCAGCTGGACGCCGAAAAAATCGGACTGACGCGCTCGCTCCGGCCTATTTGTCCAGAACGACGATCACTTGTTCGAGCGCCGCCGGCGATATGCGCAGCGGGCTTGTGTAAGGCTGGCTGAAATCGAGGATCAGGAAGATGGCGCTGGCGACGGAACAGGCGCCAAGCGCGAGCGCCACGAGCGTTGTCGGGTTGACCCTCGAGAGCAGGCCGAAGCCGCAGAACAACAGGCACGACCATGCCGTGACGGTGACGATGAGGGGCCAAGACACCGCGTCAACGAGTTGCAGCGACATCAACAGGCGGTTCTCGCCGATCGATCCATAGTGAGCGCTGGCCTGGGCCAGAAGTCCGCGCTGGGCGTCGGTGGTGGGATGTAGATTTTCCAGAAAGGCGCTCATCGAATTCATATTCGCGTAGGACGCGTCATAGGCCGCCGCCTTGGATTCGTCGGTGCCCCAGAATTGTTCGACGGCCCACACAAGATCCTTCCGCAGGACTTCTCGCCCCTGTTTTCCCTCGGGACCGTATTGCGCCATCTCCAAATCAAATTCGAGCGCGCGCGCCGCGAGCGTCTGCAGCTCCGTCTTCTGGGTGTTGAAAACGCCAAAGGCGGTCCAGATCAAGAGCCCAAGCACCAAGGCGAGCAGCAACGTGATCAAGCCGATCATCGCGCCGATCATGTCGCGAGAATGATCCTTCGTATGGCCTTCCGGCAGCACGCGCTGAAGGAACAGTCCCAGAAGGCCTGACGCGAACATCAAGACCGCGACGCCGATCGAAATGACGACAGAGTCCATGCGGCCCCCCAGCCAACGATGGCGAGCGCCCGCCTCTTTCGCGAAGCGCCCCCTTAAATGCCCCGTTTCGAGCCTAGCGGGCGGCGCCCGCTCGGATCAAGCGGACCGCTGCGAGATGTCCCTGCTCCCCGCAAGAAGCTCGTTCCTCTTCTTCCACGCAAAGGCGAGGAAGACGCCGGCAAGCGCGATCGCGATCCCGAACCAGGTGATCGCATAAGAGAGGTGATTGTTTGGGAAGGCCAGGATGGTTTCGCCGCCTTCCGGGAGCGCCGAGGGATCGGGACCCGCGTCGGCGTCGATGGTGAAGGGCGCGACCGGGGCAAGCTTCATCGCCGCCGCGATCGCCTTGGGATCGCGCGTGAACCATTCTCCCCGGCCGGGATCATCGGCCGGCGTGAACCAGTTGCGAGGCTCGCTCGCCCGCATCAGCCCGACGACCTCGACAGCGCCGCCTTCTTTTTCTGCCGGGGGCGTTGCATAGGCGCCTTTCTCGTCGCTCGGAATGAAGCCGCGGTTGACAATGATGATTGGGCCGCTCGCAAGACGCAGCGGAGTCATCACCAGATAGCCCGGGCCGCCATAACGGCCGCGCGGATTCTCGAGCGCGCGGAAGACCAGGACCTGATGCGCGAAGTCATAGGCGCCGGAGACGCGCACGTGACGATATTCGTAATTGGCTGGATCGAGGCTCGCCCATTCTGCCTCTTCGGGCGCGGCGACCGGCGGCGCGCCGACCCTCGCCGAGACTTCGGCGATCAGCGCCTCCTTCCATTTGAGGCGATGCAATTGCCAAACGCCGAGCGCGATCAGGATCGCAAGGCCGAGCGCCGTGAAAAGAGCCGGCCACAACAGCGTGCGCGCTACGCCCCTCTGAGGCGTCACGCGTCTCCAGCCTTCGACCGGCCTTCCTCAGCCTTGTTGCGATATTGAAGGGCGATGAGCACGCCCTTGAAAGGCCGCAACAGGCCGAGGCAGACGGCCGCCGCCAAAGGCAGAAAGATCGTCATTTCAAGCCAAATCGGCGGCTCGTAAGTGATCTCGACCCATAGAGCCGCGCCGAGCGCGATAAAGCCGCCGATCAATGCGACGAAGACCGCCGGCCCGTCGCCCGAATCGATGAAGGAATAGTCGAGCCCGCAGTCAGCGCAGCGCGCCGCCGGCGCAATGAAGCCCGAAAACAGCGCCCCTTTGCCGCAACGCGGGCAGCGGCCAAGCAGGCCGGACACAAAAGGCGAAAGGTCTTTTCGTCCACGTTCTCCCATTCGCGCCGTCGACCGACCGCCTGCCGAACGGGCTCAAACGCCCGTTGATCAGCCGCCTCCGGTCGCTCCCTCAATTGTCGCGCCCCAGGAGCCCCAGACATACACGCAGGAGAAGAGGAACAGCCACACAACGTCGACGAAATGCCAGTACCAGGCGGCGAATTCGAAGCCGAGGTGCTGCTTCGGCGTGAACTGGCCCGCATAGGCTCGCACCAGACAGACGATCAGGAAGATCGTGCCGATGATCACATGCGCGCCGTGGAAACCGGTCGCCATGAAGAAGGTCGCGCCATAGATGCTGTTCTTGAAGGCGAAGGGCGCGTGCGCGTATTCCCACGCTTGCACGCAGGTGAAGGTTATGCCGAGCAGGATCGTCAGGGTGAGCCCGGTCTTAAGCCCGTTGCGATCGTTATGCAGCAGCGCGTGATGCGCCCAGGTCACGGTCGTGCCGGAGGTCAAAAGGATCAGGGTGTTCAAGAGCGGAAAGTTCAGGGGATCGAGGACTTCCGTCCCCTTCGGCGGCCAAAGGCCGCCGGTGAAGGCGACCCGCGAATATTGAATGGTCTCGTTGCTGAACAACGAGGCGTCGAAGAAAGCCCAGAACCACGCGACAAAGAACATCACCTCGGAGGCGATGAAGAGAATCATGCCGTAGCGATGACTGATCTGGACCACGGGGGTATGATCGCCGTGCTCCGCCTCATAGATGACGTCACGCCACCAGGAGGCCATCGTGTAAAGAATGCCGATGAAGCCGGCGCCCAACAGATAGGGTCCGATCTTCAGCCCGCCGACCGTCAGGTCCTTCATCGCCATGATCAAGCCGACGGCGGTGGCGAAGGCGCAGATCGCCCCGACGATCGGCCAGGGACTCGGATTGACCAGATGGTAGTCGTGATGCGGCTTGGCGTGCGCGTCAGCCATTCTGTCCCCTCTTGGCAGTCGGTCTTTCCCAGCCGGTCGTTAGCTTTTGCATGTGCATCCTTTGCCAAGCCTCGTCAAGGCGACGATTCGCCCCGCCGAACGCCTAAAGCCGCCGCTGATCCTTGTTCTGATTGGGCGCGACGGCGACCGGCAAGGCCGCGTCGCGCGCCGGGTAGAGCGTATAGGACAGCGTCAACGCGCCGATGTCTTTCATTGTCTCGTCCTGCTCGAGCTTGGGATCGAGGAAGAACACGACCGGGAGCTCGGCGGTCTCCGCCGGCCCAAGGCGCTGCTCGCTGAAGCAGAAGCAGGCGATCTTGTCGAAATATGCTCCGGCGACGTCCGGCGTGACGTTGTAGACGGCGTTGGCCGCCGTCGGCCGGCCGGCCTGATTGCGGAATTTGAAATAGACCGTCGCCGTCTCGCCGGTGCGCAGGTCGATTGACGGGGTCTCGGGCTCGACGCTCCATGGCAGGCCCTGCCCGACATTGACGTCGAACCGAACGGTGAGCGTCCGCCTTCCCTTCAGCGTCGGCGCGACATGGGCGACTTGCGTCGTGCCGGCGAAGCCGGTCGCTTGGCAGAACAGCCGATAAAGCGGAACTGCGGCGAAGGCCGCGCCGAGCATAACGAAGAACACGGCGGCGGCCGCGATAGCGGTCCGCCGATTGCGCCGTAAGGCTTCGTTCGATTGCGCGGCAGTCGCCATGTTCTTTATCTCAAGGCTCCGGTCTCAGCACGCCCGGGCCCAATTTGACGATCGTCACCGCATAGAACAGAGCGGCGAGAAGCCCCACGCTGAGCCCGATCGCGATGTTTCTAAGGCGCCGGTTGCGCAATTGCTGCGGCGTCAGTCTGTTCCCTTCCGGCTTGTCCTCGCCCATTGCGCCTCACAGGCCGAAGCGCTGGATGAGATCGAAGCCATGCTCGACCACCAGAGCCGCGAACAACAGGAAAAGGTAGAGGATCGAAAAGCCGAAGAGCTGCATCGCCGCGCGATTGGCTGGCGCGCCCTCGCGAATGCGATAGACCCGCCAGGCGAGGCGGATCATCCAAAGGCCGGCGATGATCGCCAGTGCGGCGTAGACGCGGCCGCCGACGCCCATTGGCCAAGGCGCGATCGCGACGACCGCGAGCAACAGGGTATAGAAGAGGATTTCAGCGCGCGTGCGGTCGGCGCCCTTGACGTTGGGCATCATCGGCACGCCGGCGCGGCTGTATTCGCCGCTTTTGACCAGGGCCAGCGCCCAGAAATGCGGCGGCGTCCAGACGAAAATGATGGCGAAAAGGACGAGGCTGTCGAGCGTCACCGATCCGCTTGCCGCGGCATAACCGACGACGGGCGGCAAAGCGCCCGCGGCGCCGCCGATGACGATGTTCTGCGGCGTCGTGCGCTTGAGCCACATCGTGTAGATCACGGCGTAGAAAAAGATCGTGAAAGCGAGCAAACCGGCGGCGACAAGATTGGCGGTCACGGCAAGCGTCAACACAGCGATCAGCGAAAGCGTCAGCCCGAAGAACAGCGCTTCGCGCGGCTGGACGAGGCCCGCCGGTATCGGCCTTGCGCAGGTCCGCGACATCACCGCGTCGATGTCGGCGTCCCACCACATGTTCAAGGCGCCCGCCGCGCCGGCGCCGACTGCAATGGCGAGAAGCGAAGCGAAGGCGACGACCGGATGCACCGGATTGGGCGCGACCAGCAGGCCGGCGAGCGCGGTGAAAACCACCAGCGACATGACGCGCGGTTTGAGCAACGCGACATAGTCGAGCGGTCCGGCGGCGTATTCCGCGGCCCCCGTCGTCAGGATATTATCGTCGCGGCTGACAAGACTCATCAAATCGAACCTTGGGCCTTAAAGCCGTTCGGCTGAGCAGCCCTTGAAAGGCTTCGGCCGCCTTATCGGCGGCCGCGCCTTTAGATCAGTGATCGGCGCCGGTGATCCGCGGCAGCGTTTCATATTGGTGGAAGGGCGGCGGCGAGGGCAGCGTCCATTCCAGGGTCGTCGCGCCGACGCCCCAAGGGTTGTCGCCCGCCACGCGCTTTTTGGCGAAGGCGTCATAGAGAATGTAGAGGAAAAGCGCCGTCCCGGCGCCGGCGATGATGGCGCCGACCGACGACCAGAAATTCCAGAAAGCGTAGGCGTCGGGATAATCGATGTAGCGGCGCGGCATCCCGGCGAGCCCGAGGAAATGCTGCGGGAAGAAGACCAGATTGACGCCGATGAACAACAGCCAGAAGTGCCAGTTGCCGAGCTTCTCATTGTACATGTGGCCGGTCATCTTCGGGAACCAATAGTAGAAGCCCGCGAAGATCGAGAAGATCGCGCCAAGCGACATCGTGTAGTGGAAGTGCGCGACCACGTAGTAGGTCTCGTGCAGCGCCCGATCGACGCCCGCGTTGGCGAGGACGACGCCGGTGACGCCGCCGATGGTGAAGAGGAAGATGAAGCCGATCGCCCAGAGCATCGGCGTGCGCAACTGGATCGAGCCGCCCCACATCGTGGCGATCCAGGAGAAGACCTTCACGCCCGTCGGCACGGCGATCACCATCGTCGCGAAGACGAAATAGCGCTGAGTGTTCAACGACAGGCCCACCGTATACATGTGATGGGCCCAGACGACGAAGCCGACCGCGCCGATCGCGACCATCGCATAGACCATGCCGAGATAGCCGAAGATCGGCTTCTTGGAGAAGGTCGAAATGATCTGGCTGATCATGCCGAAGCCGGGCAGGATCAGAATATACACTTCCGGATGGCCGAAGAACCAGAACAGGTGTTGGAACAAGATCGGATCGCCGCCATGGGCCGGATCGAAGAAGGCCGTGCCGAAATTGCGGTCGGTCAGCAGCATGGTGATGGCGCCGGCAAGGACCGGCAAGGCCAGCACCAGAAGGAAGGCGGTCACCAGGATCGACCAGACGAACAGCGGCATGCGGTGCATCGTCATGCCCGGCGCGCGCATATTGAAAATCGTCGTGATGAAATTGATCGCGCCAAGGATCGAGGAAGCGCCGGCGAGATGCAGCGACAGGATGACAAAATCCATCGCCGGGCCAGGCGTGCCGGCGTTTGACGAGAACGGCGGATAGAGAACCCAGCCGCCGCCGAAGCCGTGCATGCCGGGCGATCCTTCGACGAACATCGATGTGAGGAGAAGCAGGAAAGAGGCCGGCAGCAGCCAGAACGAAATATTGTTCATACGCGGGAAAGCCATGTCCGGCGCGCCGATCATCAGGGGCACGAACCAATTGCCGAAGCCGCCGATCATCGCCGGCATGACCAGGAAGAAGATCATGATCACGCCATGGGCGGTGATGAACACGTTGTACATGTTCTTCGCGGCGTCGATAGAACCATCGCCGGTCAAGATGGCCGAGATTATCGGGAAGAGATGGATGCCCGGACGCATCAACTCCAGGCGCATGGCGCCAGAGAGCGCGCTGCCGATAAGGCCGGCGATGATCGCAAAGACGATATAGAGGGTGCCGATGTCCTTGTGATTGGTGGAATAGAGGTAACGGCGCCAACCGGTCGGGTGACCGTGGTCTTCGTGGGTCGCTGCTGCGCTCTCAGCCATCTCGTCGTCCTTAAGAATCTCGCCTTGGCATTGCCTCGGCGGATAATTCACTTAAACCCTCATCCTCGACCTTCACTCGCCCGTCCGCGCCGCCGAGGCGTCGGCGACCGAGATCGCGCTTGGCGCGGCCGCGAATTTCTTCTTCGCGTCGCCGAGCCACGCTTGGTACTTGTCGTTGCTCACGACGCGGAAGGCGATCGGCATGAAGGCGTGATCCTTGCCGCAAAGCTTGGAGCACTGACCGTAGTAGACCCCCTCGCGCTCGGCCTTGAACCATGTCTCGTTGAGCCGGCCCGGCACGGCGTCGACGCGCGAGCCAAAGGACTGGACGACGAAGGAGTGAATGACGTCGGTCGACGTCACCTGCAGGACCACCACTTTGTTGACGGGAACGACCGCCTCGTTGTCGACCGAAAGAAGCCTTATGTCGCCGTTCTCCGGCTTAATCTGATCGTCCGGTTTGACATAGGATTCGAATGAGAAGCCGCCGCCTTGGTCCTTGGGGTATTCGTAAGCCCAATGCCATTGCGAGGCGGTCACTTTGATCGTCACATCCGCCGGCGGCGAGATCAACTCATGGCTGAGAAGCCGAAACGAGGGTATGGCGATCACGAAGAGAATGATCACGGGAAGGACCGTCCAAGCGATCTCGATGCCAGTGTTGTGCGTGGTCTTGGACGGAACCGGATT
This sequence comes from Roseiarcus sp., assembly GCA_035308145.1. GTDB lineage: Bacteria > Pseudomonadota > Alphaproteobacteria > Rhizobiales > Beijerinckiaceae > Roseiarcus. Next base: position 14,104 of record DATGHD010000311.1, on the reverse strand, counting down.
GGCCTTCTCGTTGAAACGCCAAATCACGTAACCCAGCAGGAAAAGCACGAACAAGGTGATCACAGTGATGATCGGCATCAAAAGATAATCGTGGAACTTGAACATCTCCCTAGCGATGGGCGTCACCGGGGTCTGGAAGCCGATTTGGCCCGGGTCGGGTCGCCCAGGTTCGGTGGCCATGGCGCTGCCGGCCAACAGCGTTCCCGCAAGAGCGCCGCAAATCCAGGAATCGCATCGTCGAATCGTCATCCCGCCCGCCATCCTCGATCCCATGGCCTCTGCGCTCGATTTTAAGCTTCGCGCCGCGCTCAAGCCGGCCGACATTGTCGGAGCGGAACGCGGCTTCCAGCGCGTCTTGCCTATCATAGACGCTCCTTAAGCGTTGAAAACCATAAAGCGCCGCGCCGCGCAATGGCGCCCCTTCGAGCGCCCTTGCGGCATATTCGCGCTGGCTTATCATCGGCCCTGCGATCGTCGTCGCTTCCGTAAAATCCCGCAGCGCCCGCTCGCGCCGAGGCCTCGCCAGCCCGAAAATCGGCGCTATCAGCCGGCAAGATGTCGGACCCTGCTCGTCCTTCCGGCCCGCTTGACAGCAGGAGACCGTTTGGTAGGGCAAAACAAAGTTTCTAGCGAACCGATCGAGCGAGCCGCTTCCGCCATGCCCTTCGTTTCTCTCGCGCGCCGACGCGCCTCAAAGCGTCGCCGCAGCGCTGCGGGGCTTGCGGCCGCGCTTCTTTGGACTTTCGCGCAGAGCCAGACGCCGGCCAGCGCCCAGGGCGTCGTGAAGGGCAAGCATGGCGACTGGGAGACGCGTTGCGAAACGCCGCCGGGCGCCGAGCGCGAGCAATGCGCGCTGATCCAGAGCATCGCCGCGGAGGATCGGCCGAACGTCACTCTGGTGGTGATCGTGCTGCGCACCGCCGACGGCAAGAGCCGGCTCCTCCGAGTGATTGCCCCGCTCGGCGTCCTTCTGCCTTCCGGCCTTGGCCTGAAAATCGACCAGACCGACCTCGGCCGCGCCGCCTTTGTGCGCTGCCTGCCCAACGGCTGCGTCGCCGAAGTCGCCATGGACGACAAGCTGGTCGACGCCATGAAAAATGGAAAGTCGGCGACTTTCATCATCTTTCAGACGCCTGAGGAGGGGATCGGCATTCCCCTCGCTCTGCCGGGCTTCAAAGAGGGGCTCGAGCAACTGCCTTAAGCTTCCTGACGTCGCGGCGAAACCTGCTATAAGCGACGCTTGGCAATTTGGAGAGCGGAAACGATGGAAGGAACGGCCGGCGCTTGGCGCCTGAAGCTCGGCGGCGTGGCGCTCGTTTGCGGATTATGCGGCGCATGCAGCACCGTCGAGTCTGTGCTGCCGAGTTCGAGCACGCTCGCCAATTTGGTCTCCTTCAATTCCTCCACGGACAACGGCGGCGAGCCTGCGGCGGCGCCGGCCGGGCAGTCGGCGGCTTACGAGAATCGTGAGATCGACTGTCCGCAGGTCGAGGTTCAGGACGGAACCTCCGCCATGCGCGTCGGCGGCGACGCCAACCAGTCGGTGCGCTACCAATTCGACATCACGCAGACCGCGCGCGAGTGTAAGATTATCGGAAATCAATTCGCAATAAAGGTCGGCGTCGCGGGACGCCTGCTGATCGGACCCGCTGGGAAGCCGGGCGCTTATTCAGCGCCGCTCAGAATCGCCGTGCGCAACGACATCAATAACAAGGCTGCGGTCTCCAAACTCTACAAGGTCGAAGCCACCGCCGACCCAACCAGCCAACGAGCGCCGTTCCAAATCGTCAGCGAGCCTCTGATGCTGCCCTACGAGCACAAATGGGCGGACCAGGACTACACGATCCTCGTCGGCTTCGACACTGTCGCAGCGCCTGCGGAAAAACGTCAGCGCAAGAAGCACCCGAATTGACAAAGCTCTAAGCTTCGGGCTTGTCTTCCTCCGTCAGTCGAAGACCCCCAGCGGAAGAGACCGGCGACGCCTTTGGCGATTCGTCGGCGCCGAAGGCGCAACCGCCCCGGAAACGCTCAGGCCAATGGACCGCCGAGGGGATGACGCTCTGGAAAGCGGCGGGCGCTCGAGCGCTTAGCCCACCGACGGGGGTAACCGCCGCGCCAAGCGGCGGGAAATCTCTCAGGTCGCGCGACAGAGGGGGCGCCGTCCAAGGGTGACCCGCGTCATGCGGCCCTTAGGACGAGCGCTCAATTCTCGCGACGGGTGGTCCAATGTCTTCGCCGGATTTGCTCAAGACGCCGCTGCACGAGCTGCACCTTGAGCTTGGCGCGCGCATGGTTCCCTTCGCCGGCTACGACATGCCGGTGCAATATCCGACCGGGATTCTCGCCGAGCACCTGCATACGAGAAGCGCAGCCGGCCTCTTCGACGTCTCGCATATGGGGCAGGCCTTCCTCGAAGGGCCGAATGGGGCGCGACGCTTCGAGACTCTCGCGCCGACCGACATCGGCGTGCAGCCGATCGGACGCATCCGCTACACACAATTGCTGAACGAAAGCGGCGGCATCCTCGACGACCTGATGGTCGCGCGGCGCGCGCCGCGTCAGGGCGGCGAAGAGCGTCTGTTCCTGGTCGTCAATGCGGCGCGAAAAGACGAGGATTTTGCTCACATTCGTCGTTTGGCGCCGGATTTACGGCTCGAGCCGCTCGCCGGTCGCGCGCTGATCGCGTTGCAGGGGCCGAAGGCGGCTGAGATTCTTGCCCGGACATGGCCGCGCGTCGCCGCCATGCCATTCATGACGATGACGGCGACCGGCGATGAAGGCGACGGGATTGAAGGCTATTTTCTGTCCCGCTCGGGCTACACCGGCGAGGATGGCTTTGAGATTTCGCTTCCCGCCGGTGAGGCGGCGGCCTTCGTCCGCCGCCTTCTCGAAGACCCGGAGGTTAGGCCGATCGGCCTTGGCGCCCGCGATTCCCTTCGGCTGGAGGCCGGCCTCTGCCTCTATGGCCACGACATCGACGAGACGACGAGCCCCATCGAGGCAGGCCTCTCGTGGTCGATCCCGAAGCGACGGCGCGAAGAAGGCGGCTTTCCTGGCGCTGAACGCATTCTTCGCGAGATGGCCGATGGTCCTGCGCGACGCCGCGTTGGCTTGAGGCCGGACGGCAAGGCTCCGGCGCGCGAAGGCGCCGACATTGTCGGCGAAGAAGGCCGGACGATCGGCCGCGTCACCTCCGGCGGCTTCGGCCCGAGCGTCGGCGCGCCGATTGCGATGGGCTATGTCGAGAGCGCCAGCGCCGCGCCTGGCGGCCCAGTCGCTCTGATGGTTCGCGGCAAGCCGCTCGCGGCCCGCGTCGCCGCGATGCCCTTTCATCCGCATGCCTATTTTCGCGGCCCATGAACGCTTGAGGAGCGCCATGACCCAAATTCGCTATACGAAAGACCACGAATACATCCGTCTTGACGGCGAGATCGCCGTCGTCGGCATCAGCGACCATGCGCAATCGCAACTCGGCGACGTGGTTTTCGTGGAATTGCCGGCGATCGGGGCGAAGCTCGCGAAGGGCGGCGAGGCCGCCGTAGTCGAGAGCGTCAAGGCGGCGAGCGAAGTCTATGCGCCGGCCTCGGGCGAAGTCGTGGCGGTCAATTCGGCGCTCGAGAGCGAGCCGAGCGCCATCAACGAGGACGCGACCGGCAAGGGCTGGCTGTTCCGGTTGAAGCTCGCCAATCCCGCCGAACTCGACACGCTAATGGACGAGGCGGCGTACCAAGAATTTCTCAAAACCATCGCGTGAGCTTTTCGATGCGCTACCTGCCTCTCGACGATCAAGATCGCGCGATGATGCTGGCGCGAATCGGCGTCGCCGGAATTGACGATCTTTTCGCCGACATTCCGGCTGACAAGCGGCTCGACGGGCTGATCGACTTGCCGCTCAGGATGAGCGAGATGGAGGTCGAGCGTCGACTTTCCATCATGGCGGGGCGCAATGTCGCGGCGGGATCGGCGCCTTTCTTTCTTGGCGCCGGCGCCTATCGCCACCATGTGCCGGCGAGCGTCGATCACTTGATCCAACGCTCGGAATTCCTGACCAGCTACACGCCCTACCAGCCGGAGATCGCGCAAGGAACCTTGCAGGTCCTGTTCGAATTCCAGACGCAAGTCGCCGCGCTGACCGGCATGGAAGTCGCCAACGCCTCGATGTACGACGGCTCGACCGCTTGCGCCGAGGCGGTGCTGATGGCGCATCGGCTGACGCGACGAAAGAGGACCGTGCTTTCGGGCGCGCTGCATCCCCACTACGCCGAAGTCGTCCGCACCCTTGCCGGGATGGCGGGGGACGACATCGTGACGTTCGCGCCCGACGTTTTCGCGCGCGAAGACCTCGCAGGGGCGATCGATGATGAGACGAGCTGCATCGTTGTCCAAAATCCCGACTTTTTTGGCAATTTGCGCGACCTTGGGCCGCTTGCCGACGCCGCCCACGCCAAAGGCGCGCTGCTCATCGCCGTCTTCACTGAAGCAGTCTCGCTTGGCGCGGTGCGCTCGCCCGGCGAAATGGGCGCCGATATCGTGGTCGGCGAGGGCCAGTCGATCGGCAACGCGCTGAATTTCGGCGGACCTTACGTCGGCCTGTTCGCCACGCGCGCCAAGAACGTCAGGCAAATGCCCGGACGCCTGGCGGGCGAGACGATCGACGCCGAAGGGCGGCGCAGTTTCGTCCTCACCCTCTCAACCCGCGAGCAACATATCCGACGCGAGAAGGCCACCAGCAACATCTGCACCAATTCCGGGCTCTGCGCGCTGGCCTTCACGATCCATATGAGCCTCCTCGGCGAGACGGGCCTCAGACGCCTCGCCAAGGTCAATCACGCCAACGCCGTCGATCTCGCCAACCGTCTCGCCGACATAAAAGGCGTCGAGGCGCTGACCCAGAGCTTCTTCAACGAATTCACGATACGCGTGGCGCGGCCGGCCGAAGCAGTCGTCGAAGATCTGGCGCGGCGCGGCGTCATCGGCGGCGTCGCAGCGTCGCGGCTCCTGCCGAACGCGCAGCTCGACGATCTGATCATCGTGGCGAGTACCGAAACCAACAGCGTAGCGGATCGCGCGGCCTTCGCCGCGGCGCTGGCCGACACTTTGGCGAAGGCGTGAAGGCTTAGATTCGAGCGTCAGGAGCGACGTTAGATGTTGAACACGCAAGGCCGTCCGACTCAGGCTGGCGAGATTGCGGCGATCGAGCCGGCGACGTTCACCGGCAACCGCGGCCTCGACATTGAGGAAGCGCTTCTCTTCGAGATAGGCCGCGCCGATGCGACCGGCGTCGACATCGACAATCCGACCCCCTTCGCATCGCGCCTCGGCGCGCACGAACGCAAGGGCCCAATCGGCTTGCCCGGCCTCACCGAACCGGAAGCCTTGCGTCACTATGTGCGGCTTTCGCGAAAGAATTATTCGATCGACGGCGGGATCTATCCGCTCGGCTCGTGCACGATGAAGCACAATCCGCGGCTCAACGAGAAAATGGCGCGCCTGCCGGGCTTTGCCGATATTCACCCGCTGCAGCCGTTCTCGACCGTCCAAGGCGCGCTCGAGCTGATCGAGACCTTGGCCAGGGCCCTCATCGCCATGACCGGCATGAGCGCAATCGCCATGTCGCCCAAGGCCGGCGCCCATGGCGAGCTCTGCGGCATGATGGCGATCAAAGCGGCGATCGCGGCGCGGGGCGAGGCGGGGACGCGGAACGTCGTGCTCGTCCCGGATTCGGCGCATGGCACCAATCCGGCGACCGCGGCGCTGATCGGCCTTTCGGTCCGCGCCGTGCCGGCCGGCGAGGATGGAATCGTCAGCGCGGCGGGGGTCAAGGCCGCGCTTGGGCCCGATGTTGCGGCGATCATGCTGACCAATCCCAACACCTGCGGCCTTTTCGAGAGCGAGATCGTGGCCATCGCTGAGGCCGTCCACGCGGCCGGCGCATATTTCTATTGCGATGGGGCCAATTTCAACGCGATCGTCGGCAAGGCCCAGCCCGGCGCGCTCGGCGTCGACGCCATGCATATCAATCTACACAAGACCTTTTCGACGCCGCATGGCGGCGGCGGCCCTGGCGCGGGCCCTGTTGTGCTTTCGGAACGACTCGCGCCCTTCGCGCCGACGCCTTTCGTGACGCGCGACGGCAATAGCCGGCGGTTGCAGGAGCATGCGCAGGGCAGCCAATCCTTTGGCCGCCTCTCGGCCTTCCACGGCCAAATGGGCATGTTCGTGCGCGCCCTCGCCTTCATCTGGTCGCATGGCGCCGATGGGCTCAAGCAAGCCTCCGAGGACGCCGTGCTTTCGGCGAATTACATTCGCGCCAGCCTTGAGGATCTGATGTCCTCACCCTATGGCGATAAGCCCTGCATGCATGAGGCCTTGTTCGACGACCGCTGGCTGAAAGATTCCGGGATCACGACGCTCGATTTCGCCAAGGCGATGATCGATGAAGGCTATCATCCAATGACCGTCTATTTTCCGCTGGTGGTTCACGGCGCCATGCTCATCGAGCCGACGGAATCAGAATCCAAGGCGAGCCTCGATCTTTTCATCATGACGTTGCGCGATCTCGCCTTGCGGGCGCTCAGAGGCGAGCGCGAGACGTTCCTTTCGGCGCCCAATCTCGCGCCGCGCCGGCGCCTCGACGAGACGCGCGCAGCGCGCCAGCCTGTGCTGAAATGGACGAAGCCGGCGCCGGCTTGAGCGAGCCTTGGCGCCGACCCCGACCCGCCGCATAGTGACGCAACATTGATTTGCTTCGCGCCACGTCTGAGAGGTTGACGATGCTCGGCCAGGCCTTCGCCCGCGCAAAATTCGCCGCGGTCGTCTGTACAGCCTTGCTCGGACTTCTTGCCTTCAACGAAGTTGGTCGCGCGCAGGATGCGTCGGGGGCGACCCCATCTCAACCGCCAGCGGCGAGTCCGGCGGCCCCCGCCGCGCCGGCAGCAACGCCCGCCACGCCCCCCGCGGCCGCAGGCAATTCGCCAGCCGCGCCTGCGGCGCCCGCGCCGCCCTCCACGGCGACGCCCTCGCCCGCGCCCCCCGCCGCGTCTCCTCCCACGCCGCCGGCCGACAACGGCGCAGCGCCCAGCGATTCGGCCAGCGAGGCGATCGAACTCGTCGGCCGCCCCGGCGCCTATATCGAGGGCAAGTCGAATTGGGACGAAGGGTTCGCCACGCTGATGGGCGCGATCGCCTCGATCAATAAGGAGCTGGCCAACGCCAACCTGAAGCCGGCGGGGCGGCCTCTCGGAATTTTTCTGGCGACCGACGACGCCGGTTTCCGCTACCGCGCGATGGTTCCGCTCGACGCCATTCCGGCAGGCAAGACCCAGTTGACCGATGCGATCAAGTTCGGTCAGACGCCCGCGGGCAAGGCGATGAAATTCGAGCACCGCGGCTCGTATGAAGACATCGATTCCACGTACGAAGCGATCACCGCCTATCTCGACGAGAAAGGGCTGGAAGAACAGAACCTTTTCTACGAGGAATATCTCAACGACGTGAAGTCGCCTGACGACCCGACGCTCGAAGTCGACATCTATGTGCTGCTGAAGTGAGCTTGGCGAGCGGCGGGAGAGGTCGCACAATCCTTTTCGACCTTGACGGCACGCTGACCGATTCAAAGCCGGGCATTATCAATTCGGCGCTTTACGCCTTGCGCCGCTTCAATGAGACGACCGGCGCGAATCTGCCGACGCCTGACCCGCAGTCACTGGGATTCATGCTTGGGCCGCCGCTTCGCGATTCTTTCGCCAGATTGGTTGGGCCTGGCGACGCGGACAGGCTGGTCGCCCTCTATCGCGAGCGCTACGAGCCGGTCGGCATGCTGGAGAACAGCGTCTTTCCCGGCGTCCCCGAGGCGCTCGACGGCCTTGCGGCGCAAAACTATCGCATCATCGTCGCGACGTCGAAACCCGAGGCTTACGCGCGCCGCATTCTCGATCATTTCCACCTTGCTCGGTTCTTCGAAGCCATTCACGGCGCCGAGCCGGACGGGACGCGATCTGACAAGGGCGAGCTCATCGCCTATGTCTTGAAGAGCCATGGTCTCGATCCCTGGGCCACGGCGATGATCGGCGACCGCGCGCATGACGCCATCGGCGCGAAGAAGGCGGGCGTCTGGGCGATTGGCGTCCTCTGGGGCTATGGCTCGCGGGAAGAGCTCAGCGCGGCCGGCGCTGATCCGCTGCTGGCGGCGCCGAGCGACATCGCGTGGGCGTTGCAAGGGGATTCGAACGACGCGCGTCTTGAATAGGCTCCGCATAGAGGAAGGACGCCTTCACATTCCTCTGTTCGCCGAAGCATGCTGTAGCGTGATGCCTGATGCCTGATGTTCATGGAAACGGACGCCATGCGGACGACTTTGGCCATCGCTGACGATGTGTTGGCGGCTGCAAAAGCGATTGCCCGTCAGCAGGCCAAGACTGTCGGAGAGGTCGTATCGGAATTGGCGCGACGCTCGCAGCACAAGCGCATGACGCAAACCTCGCGAAACGGCGTGCCACTTCTTCCTACTCGCAAAAAGGGCGCGCGAGTCACGTTGGAAATGGTCAATTCGCTGCGCGATGAAGCGCCGTGACATTTCTCCAGGATGTGAATGTTCTCATCGCATGCGACGCTCGACCGGCGCCTATCTCCGAGGGCTGTGATCGACGGCAAACAAGCGCTGCATTTTGTCGCCTAGGCCGGTCTGTGCGGAAAGCCTGACGTCTGTCTCACGGCGCCTCCTCCTCGAAAACCTCGCCCGGCCGCATCGCGCGAAAGCGCGCTTTGTCAACGCCAGCTTCGTCGAGCGCTTCTTTCAACGCGTGCGGCGGGTCTTCGATCGCCTCGTTGCTCAGGTGAAACGTGCCCCAGTGATGAGCGATGGCTTGGCGAGCCCCGCAGAGATCGAAAATTTTCACCGCCTCGACCGGATTGACGTGCTGGTCCTTCATGAACCAGCGCGGCTCATAGGCGCCGATCGGGATCAGCGCCAAACGCGGCGGTCCGAATTTCTCTTTGACACTGCGAAAGATTGCGCCGTCGCCAAAGCCGGTGTCGCCGATGCAGTAAAGCGCGCCTTCCGGCGTCTCGATCAGATACGCGCACCAGAGCGCCATGCGCCGATCGTTGAGGCCGCGCGCCGACCAATGCTGGGTCGGGACGAAGTTGACGGCGAGCTTTTGCGGGAGGTTGACCTTCTCGCCCCAGTCATAGGCCTCGACGCTGAGCGCGCCGTCATGGCGGCGCATGATCGCGTCATTGCCGAGCGGCGCCAGGATGCGCGGACGCCAGCGCGCGTTGAGCTTGGAGAGCGTTGCAAGATCGAGATGATCGTAATGATTATGCGTGACCAGCACGAAGTCGATCGGCGGCAAATCGTCGAAGGCTATCCCCGGCGCGTTCACCCGCGCCGGTCCCGCCCATCGCGCCGGGCTGACGCGCTTGGCGTAGACGGGGTCGATCAGCAGGTTCAGGCCGCGCGTCTGGATAAGGAAACTGGCGTGGCCAATGAAGGCGACGCGCAGGGCCCCGCCTTCCACCCTGTAAGGCGGGCGGTCCGAAAAAGGGCTGGGATAGGCCTTCGGCCAGGGCGCGCGCCGCTCGCGCAAGGCCCAATGGGCCATATCGGCCAATCTCTTATCCGGCGGGCGTCCCGGCGCGAAGAAACGCTCGCCGTCGAAATGATCCGAAACGGGACCTGAATAATAAGGGTTGCCGGTCATTGATGGCCGACAACCTCCTTCGCCTGATAGGGCTCCTCGAGCTTGGCGATCGTACGGTGGTCGAGCTTTAAGGAGAGCGCCGCGATGGCGTCGCTAAGGTGATGCGGCTTGGAGGCGCCGATGATCGGCGCGGTGACGAAGGGCTTCGACAACACCCAGGCAAGCGCGACCGAAGCCGGCTTGGCGCCGAGTCTCTCGGCGACCTCGTTGACCCGTTTGCGGATCGTCTCGTCCTGTCGCGCGCCAAGGCCAAGGGCGCGGCTATATTGATCGGTGCGGCCGCGCACGGTCGAAGCGTCCTCGCCGATCCCCGAGCCGGCGAGAAACCCGCGGGCCAGAGGCGACCAGGGAATGACCGCGAGATTCTGATCGGCGCAGAATTTCATCATCTCGCGCTCTTCCTCACGATAAACGAGATTGTAGAAATTCTGCATCGAGACAAATTCGGCGAGGCCCTTCTCGCGCGCGTGGCCGATCATTCGCGCGAATTGCCAAGTCCACATCGAAGAGGCGCCGACATAGAGCGCTTTGCCGGCGCGAACCACGTCGTTCAGCGCTTCGACCGTCTCCTCGAGCGGCGTTTCGTAGTCGAAGCGATGGATTTGATAGAGATCGACGTAAGTCGCGCCAAGCCGCTTCAAAGAGGCGTCGATCGCCTCCATCACATGCTTGCGCGACAGGCCTTTGGCGTTCGGGCCTGGCCCCATCACGTTGAACACTTTGGTGGCGATCACGACTTCGTCGCGCTTGGCGAAGTCCTTCAAAGCGCGGCCAAGGATCTCCTCGCTGACGCCGATTGAATAGACGTCCGCCGTATCGAAGAAATTGATCCCCTTTTCGAGCGCCTCCTTGATGAAGGGCCGCGACGCCTCTTCTTCGAGCACCCAGTCGCGCCATTTCGTCGAACCATAGGTCATGCAGCCGAGGCAGAGCCTCGAAACCTTCATCCCGGTCTTGCCAAAGCGCACATAGTCCATTTTTCGCCTCTTCAATGGTTTCCGGCTCATTGACGCGGAAAGGCGCGGGGAAGGCTGCGCGGCGAGGAGCGAAAGTCAACCGGAGCCGACGTTTTCGCCTTCAAACAAATTTGTTTGGCCGGATTTCGGGGGCGTCAAAGGCTCGCCGCCGCGCGCGCGGCCTGATCATAATGGCCGGAAAGCGCGCGTAAGCGGGAGGCGAGTTTTGACAGGCGCCCCTCTTCGAAGCCTATCGCTTTGACCGGCTCGACCAGCAGCGTCTCGCGGATCTCGCGATAGGCGCGGCAGGCTTGTTCGCCGCGCTCGGTCACCGAGACGAGCTTTTCCTTGGCGACGATCTCGCTCCGAACCAGGCCAAGCCGCTCGAGCTTCTTGATCGCATAGGCGACGAGATGGGTGTCCTCGACATTGAGGACCAGGCAAATGTCGGCCTGGCGCTTGCGCCGTTCGCGGTGGTTGACCGAATGCAGGACCATGACTTCGATCGGCGACAGATCGGGAAAGCCTGCCGCCGCCATAGCCCTGACGATCCAACGAAGGAAGGCGTGGCTCGCCAAGATCAGCCCGAACTCGAATTCGGAGAGAGCCGGGCTCGCGCCCGCCGCGAGATGCGCCGAGGAGACGATGGGGCCGACGGTTCGGGCCACCTCGCCCTCGGCTTCTGCGTCCAATGCTTTGGCCATGAGCGCCATGCTTATTGCTATGTCGGTAATTTATCGATAAGTTATGAGCATTGTCAAGATAAACAGGCCTGACTCGGCCGCGTGTGAGGCTTTTCATCGATGACAAGACCGCAAAAACGCCCAAAAGGCGGTTCGCCTCATCGGGGCTGGGACTTTTGGGTCGACCGCGGCGGCACCTTCACCGACGTCATCGGCCGCGACCCGCGCGGGCGGCTCCGCGCCAGAAAGCTCCTGTCCGAGAGCCCGGCCTATGGCGACGCCGCGGTCGCGGCGATCCGGGACCTGCTGGGCCTCGCCAAGGGCGAGCCAATCCCGGCCGGCGCCATCGACGCGGTTAAAATGGGCACCACGGTCGCCACCAACGCGCTCCTCGAGCGCAAGGGCGAGCGCACGCTATTGGTCACGACGCGAGGCTTTCGCGACGCCCTGGAGATCGGTTACCAGGCCCGGCCGAAAATCTTCGCCCGCAACATCGTCAAGCCCGAGCAGCTCTATTCGAAGGCGCTCGAAGTCGACGAGCGCGTCCTCGCTGACGGCGCCGTCGAAAAGCCCTTGGACCTCGGCGCTGTCCGGCGCGACCTCGTTGAGGCCAAGGCGGAAGGCTTCGACGCAATCGCCATCGTCTTCATGCACGCCTATCGCTACCCCGAACACGAGCGGCAGGTCGCGCGTCTCGCCCGCGAGATGGGATTTTCGCAGGTCTCCGCGAGCCACGAATGTTCCGCGCTGATCAAACTCGTCGGCCGCGGCGACACGACGGTCGTCGACGCCTATCTCTCGCCGATCCTCGCCCGCTACGTCGCGCGCGTCTCGAAGGAGCTCGACGTCGAGCGGACCGGCGCACGGGTGATGTTCATGATGTCGTCGGGCGGTCTCACCGCCGCCGACCTCTTTGCCGGCAAGGACGCGATCCTCTCCGGCCCGGCCGGCGGCGTCGTCGCCATGGCCGAGACCGGGCGCAGCGCGGGCTTCGCCGAGGTGATCGGCTTCGACATGGGCGGCACCTCGACGGACGTCGCCCATTTCGACGGCGAATACGAGCGCGCCTTCGAGACGGAAGTCGCCGGCGTTCGCATGCGCGCGCCGATGATGATGATCCATACGGTTGCGGCCGGCGGCGGCTCGATCCTTAAATTCGACGGCGCCCGCTTCCGCGTCGGTCCCGATTCAGCCGGCGCCAATCCGGGTCCGAAGGGCTACCGGCGCGGCGGGCCGCTCACCGTGACCGACGCCAACCTGATGACCGGCAAGCTGATCCCGGAGCTTTTCCCGAAGATTTTCGGCGCCTCGGAGAATGAGCCGCTGGACGCCGACAGCGTTCGCGAAGCCTTCGCCGCGCTGGCGCGCGAGGTCGGCGATGGGCGCAGCGCCGAGGAAGTCGCCGATGGCTTCATCGCTATCGCCGTCGCCAAAATGGCGGAAGCCATCAAGAAAATCTCGGTCGCCCGCGGCTATAACGTAACGCGCTATGCGCTGAACTCGTTCGGCGGCGCCGGCGGCCAGCACGCCTGCGACGTTGCGGACGCGCTGTCGATCAAGACGATCTTGATCCACCCGCTTTCCTCGCTGCTTTCCGCCTATGGCATGGGCCTCGCCGATATCCGCGCCAACCGTAGCCAAGCCGTCGAGGCCCCGCTCGGCGACAAATCGCCGAAATCGATCGCCGCGCTCGGCAGGAAGCTCGGCGCCGAAGCGATCAGGGAAGTCGCTGGCCAAGGCGTCGCCAAATCGGCGATCAAGCTCCGCGTCACGGCGCAATTGCGTTACGCCGGCTCGGACACGACCCTCGGCGTCAAGGCGGGATCCCTTCAGGCGATGCGTAGCGCCTTCGAGGCCGCCCATCGCGCCCGCTTCGGCTTTATCGATCGCGGCAAGGCGCTCGCCGTCGAAGCCGTGACCGTCGAGGCGGTCGGCGGCGGCGCCCGGTTCTCGGAACGGGCCAGGGGGAAGACCAAGGCGCGGCTTCCGGCGCCCGATCGCCAGACGCGGTTCTTCTCGAACGGCAAATGGCGAGAGGCGAAGGTTTTCCTTCGCGCCGCGCTTGCGCCCGGCCACAAAGTGACCGGCCCGGCGATCATCATCGAGCCGCACCAGACGATCATTGTCGAAGAGGGCTGGCGCGCCGAGATCACGGCCAAGGATCATGTCGTTCTCACCCGTATCGCTGCGATCGCGCGCCGCGAGGCGATCGGCGCCAAAGCCGATCCGGTGATGCTCGAAATCTTCAACAACCTCTTCATGTCGATCGCCGAGCAAATGGGCGTGACGCTTCAGAACACCGCTTATTCGGTGAACATCAAGGAGCGGCTTGATTTCTCCTGCGCGGTCTTCGATCGCCACGGCAGCCTCGTCGCCAACGCGCCGCATATGCCCGTGCATCTCGGCTCGATGGATCGCTCGGTCGAGACGATCATCCGCCTCAACAAAGGCAGGATCCGGAAAGGCGACGTGTTCGCGTTGAACGCGCCTTACAATGGCGGCACGCATCTGCCGGACATCACCGTCTGCACGCCCGTCTTCGACGCCAAGGGCAAGACAATCCTCTTCTGGGTCGCCTCGCGCGGCCATCACGCCGACGTCGGCGGCATTTCGCCGGGGTCGATGAGCCCGCGCGCCACCAATATTCTGGAGGAAGGCGTCTATATCGACAATTTCACGCTCGTGGAGCGCGGCCGTTTTCGCGAGCGCGAGCTCTACGCGCTGCTGGAAGGCGGCCCCTACCCCGCGCGCAACCGAGATCGGC
>DATGHD010000310.1:0-5113 GCA_035308145.1 Roseiarcus sp. | reverse complement strand
CGCATCTATCTCGGCGTCAACGAGCTTGTCGTCTGTCTGATGATGAATCCGATCGCCCTCCTCTTGACTGGCTATATATCGGCGCGGGCGCTCAAGGCGCCCGGACCGACCAACAAGCTGCCGGACATACTCGACACCGCGATCCTTCCGAATTTCTCGCTTTTCTCGCAGCTCAACGCCGGAATCTTCATCGCGCTTGCCTGTTGCGCGATTGTCGGCTTCGTCAACAGCGCGACCGTTCGCGGCTTTGAATGGAAGATCATCGGCTTGAATCCGCGATTCGCGTACTACGGCGGCGTCAACGTCCGCGGAAACGCTCTGGCGGTATTTTTGGCGAGCGGCGGCGTCGCAGGCCTTGCTGGCGCCGAGCAGGTGCTCGGCGTCTACAAGGCCTATTACGATAATTTCTCGCCCGGTTATGGGTTCGACGGCATAGCCGTGGCGATGCTCGCCAAAAACAATCCCATCGGCGTGATCCTTGCCGCCTTTCTGTTCGGGGCTCTGAATGGCGGCAGCGCCGTGTTGCAGATGATGACGGGGGTCAGCAAATATCTCGTTCAAGTCTTGCAATTCATCATCGTGCTGGTGTTGGCGGCGCAATTCTCCTTGCGCTGGTTTAACGGCCGCGACGCAAAGAGCGGCGATGGCGCGCTTGCGCCCGACGCCGGCTCGTCGTAAGCGGGCGCCGATTCATGGACTCCGACATTGCTTTCTCCGCGATCCGTATATCCACTCCGCTGATCTTCGCCGCGCTCGGCGGCCTTCTCACTTACCAGGCGGGGATTCTCAATATCGCGCTCGATGGCTTCATGATCGTCGCGGCTTTCGCGGCGATCGCTGTCGCTTATGCGACGGAAAGCCTGATCCTCGGAGTATTTGCGGGCATTGCAAGCGCGGTCCTTCTCGCGGCGCTTCTCGCCGTCTTCAACCTTCGGCTCAAGGCGAATATCTTCATCGCCGGCATCGCCGTCACCTTCATGGCCTATGGTCTGACGGCGCTTTTGCTCAAAGGCGTGCTCGGTCAGGAGGGCGTCTTCTCCTCGGACCGCATCCCGACCTTCCCGCCGCTGCATATACCATTGATCGCTGACATCCCGATCATCGGCCCCCTTCTCAGCGGCCACACCCTGCTTGTCTATCTTGCCTATCTCGCCGTGCCGGTTGTCGCCTTTTTCCTCTACCGCACGCGTTGGGGCCTCAGGGTGCGGATCGTCGGCGAAGCCGAAGACGCCGCCGCGGCGGCTGGCGTCAATGTGGCGAGCGTCAAGTTTCAAACCATGCTCTGGTCAGGCGCCTTCTGCGGTCTCGCCGGCGCCTACCTATCGCTTGGCTATGTGTCCCTGTTTGCTAAGCAGATGACCAACGAACGCGGATTGATCGCGCTTGCCGCAATATTCTTCGCCAACGGCAATCCCTATTGGACAGCGGCGGTGGCGCTGCTCTTCGGCGCCGCGACCGCGCTTTCCGTTCGCTTGCCGGAGGCGACGGGCGCCGCGCCGCAACTTCTCCAACTCATCCCCTACCTCGTCACTGTGCTCGCGCTTGTCGCGGTGGGCCTTCGCAACCTCCGGAGCCGAAACCGTCACGCCGCGTGGCGCTTTGAGCTTTGACTGATCGAATGTCGAGACGAAAGTAGCGAGGGAAAACTTAAGATGGCGGCGCGCGCACAACCAAGCGTCAAATTCAACGACGGCCGGTCAATGCCGCAATTCGGCCTCGGCGTCTTTCAGACGCCGCCGGAAACGACGGCCACGGTCGTGAGAGACGCCGTCGAGGCGGGATACCGTTCGGTCGACACAGCCGCTGGCTACCGCAATGAGGAAGGCGTCGGCGAAGCCTTGGACGGCCGCGCCGATGTTTTTGTCACGACCAAGCTCGGCAATGGGGACCACGGCTTTGACAAAGCTTTGCGCGCCTTTGAAGAAAGCGCCAAAAAGTTGCGGCGCGCGACGATTGACTTGTACCTGATCCATTGGCCGCGACCCCGCGTCAATCGCTATGTCGAGAGCTGGAAGGCGTTTGTCCGTCTCTGGCGCGAGGGCCGCATCCGTTCGATCGGCGTCTCGAATTTCAACCAGGACCATCTCGAGCGGATTATCGGCGAGACCGGCGTCGCGCCGGCGGTCAACCAGATCGAGCTTCATCCGCGCTTCCAGCAAAAGGCCTTGCGGGCATTTCACGATCGGAATGGGATCAAGACGGAATCTTGGAGCCCGCTTGGGCAAGGCGCCCTATTGACCGAAGCCGTGATTGTTGGCGTCGCCGCCAAGCATGGAAAGACCCCAGCCCAAGCCATCATTCGTTGGCACCTTGAAAACGGCCTCATCGTCATCCCGAAATCCGTGCGCGGCGATCGCCTGAGGGAAAACATCGGCGCGCTCGACTTCCGTCTCGATGACGAGGACATGCGACGCATCGAGACGCTCGATCGGGCCGACGGTCGGCGGGGTCCGGAGCCTTCGACCGCGACTTTCTGAAGGGCGCCGGCGAGCAGCCGGCGATCGTCGCCCCACGTTTCCAACGGCCGGCCTGGCGGGAGGCGGCTAGGCTCGTCCCGTTGCGCCGCCAACTTGGCAGCGCCAGTATATCGAAAAGCGCGATAGGGGGACCTTCAGTGGCGAGCCGCACCGGCCTACCGTTTGACCTCCTGCTTGAGCGGTCCACTGGCGAGCCAATGCATCGTCAAATCTATGGCGCGCTCCGAAAATACATCCTGGAGGGCCGGCTCGAGGCAGAAGCCAATCTCCCCGGCAGCCGCATCTTGGCGCAACATTTGGGGATAGGCCGCAACACCGTCCTTTCCGCGTATGATCAGCTTTTGGCCGAAGGCTATGTCGCGACCCGTTCCGGTTCCGGCACGTTCGTTCTGCCCCGCTTGAAGCAACCAAAGCCGCTTCGTCGCCAGGCGCTCCCCCATCCGCGCCAGCTTTCCCGTCGCGGCGAATTGATTGCAAGTCAGCCTCAACCCTGCCGCACGCCGGGAAAAATCTGCCTCTATCCTGGGGTTCCCGAGACGAGGGAGTTTCCTTTCGCTTTATGGGCCCGCCTCCTCGCCCGAAACGCCAGGCTGTGCGACGACGAGCTCGTCGCCATTCAGAGCTATTCAGGCCATCATCGATTGCGCGGCGCTATTGCGGAATATCTTGGCGTGGCCAGAGGCGTTGAATGCGACGCCGATCAAATTGTGGTCGTGACCGGAGCCCAAGCCGGTCTTGATCTCGTTGCGCGCATTCTCATCGACGAGGGCGACTGCGCGTGGCTGGAGGAGCCCGGCTATATGGGCGCCAGAGGCGCGCTCTTGGCCGGCGGCGCGCGATTGGCGCCGCTTCGCGTCAATCGACAAGGATGGATGCTCGATGATCGCGAGCTGCCGCCGCCGCGATTGATTTATGTGACCCCGTCCTGCCATTGGCCGTTGGGCGCGATCATGCGCATGGAGGAGCGGCTTCGATTGCTGAACCTCGCCGAGCGGCACAACGCCTGGATCGTCGAAGACGACTACGATGGCGAATATCGCTTTCGCGGGCGGCCGATCCCAGCCTTGCGCGGCCTCGCTCATTCCGATCGCGTCATCTATGTCGGAACATTCGGCAAGACGATTTTTCCAACCCTCCGTCTTGGCTACCTGGTGGTCCCACGAGAACTATCGATCTCCTTCAACAGGGCGATGAGCGTCACCGGCCAATTTGCCTCCTCCCCGTTGCAGGTGACCGTTGCCGATTTCATCAAGAGCGGCAATTTCGCCCTCCACCTCAGGCGCATGCGACGTCTTTACGCGCGCCGGCAAGAGCATTTCGTCGAGCTTTGCCGGAAGCATCTCCAACCATGGCTGACGATCCATGAGAATGACTCCGGCATGCAGGTCGTAGGCCAATTCACCCAGCCGATGAATGACGTGGAAGTCGCCGGCCGCGCGTTGGAAAAGGGCGTCGACGTGCAGCCTGTGTCGATCAACTATTTCTGTGATCCTCCCCGGCATGGCCTGCTCTTCGGCTACGCCGCCTTGGATGAGGCTGAAATGATCACGGCCGTCATGGCCCTCCAAGCGACCTTCCATGAGGTCGAGCGCAAACGGCCAAAAGCGGCTCCATCAAATCGAAAAAAAGCGGCTCTTTCGTTGGGCCCATCTCTTCGCTAGGCTTTACCTATTCGACGGGCTTCGAGGGCGATAATTTCCTTTCAAGGAGGCGTCGTGTACCTCGTCGGGCAAGAAGAAATCGATGCGGTCGCGCGGGTGATCCGCTCCAACGCGCTCTTCCGATACGGGGTCGGGGGCGAGTGCGATAGGTTCGAGGCCCGCTACGCAAAACATCTCGGCGTCAAGCATTTTGCTCTCGCCGCCAGCGGCAGCAATGCATTGGTCGCCGCGATGACGGCCGTCGGGCTTGGCCCTGGCGACGAGGTCATCATCCCCGCGCACACCTATATGGCCACTGCGACTTCGGTGCTCGCGGTCGGCGCGATCCCGATTATTGTCGATATCGACGAGACAATCACGATCGATCCAAAGGCGATCGAAGCCGCGATCGGCCCACGCACGCGGGCCGTCGTCCCCGTTCACATGTGGGGCGCAGCTTGCGACATGGACGCCATCATGAATGTCGCGAGGCGACGCAACCTCATCGTCATCGAAGACGCCTGCCAAGGCGTCGGCGGCGGCTACGAGGGACGAAAGCTTGGCAGCATCGGTCATATCGGCGCGTTCAGCTTCAATTACTATAAGAACATGACATGCGGCGAAGGCGGCGGCGTTGCGGTCAACGACGACGCGCTCGCGGAACGCGCGCGCTGCGCCATCGACCCTTGCCATTTCTACTGGCTAGGCCGCGATGACGCCGTCAAACCTTTCTCGAGCAACGGCGCCAGGGCGTCCGAGCTGATGGGCGCAATGCTCAACGTGCAGCTCGATCGCCTGGACGGCATGATCGCCGCTATGCGCGCCGAAAAGAAGCAAATTCTCGAGGAAACGCGATCTCTGGGCAATCTCGGCTTGAAGCCAACGCCCATGAACAGTCCGGATCACGATTGTTCGGCGCAGGTCATGTACACCTTGCCCAGCGCGGAGACCGCCAAGCGTTTTGTCGAGCTGTTTCCAAGCGTGATCGCGGGAAAG
>DATGHD010000309.1:0-4896 GCA_035308145.1 Roseiarcus sp. | reverse complement strand
AGCTGTTTCCGAGCGTGATCGCCGGGAAGACCGGCCGTCACACCTATGTCGAGTGGGACCAGGTGCTGATGGGCGCGGGAGCCGCCCATCCGGCGATGAATCCTTTCACGATGCCCGCCAATGCGGAGTGCCGGAAGAGCTACTCGAAGGACATGTGCGCAAAGTCGCTCGAGATTCTGGACCGTACTGTGATGGTCGCGACGCATCCCGACCACAGCCCTGCGGAAATTGCGGATATCGTCCACAATATCGGCGCGGCTGCGCGCGTCGCCCTTACGGGTTCCTCGATCTCCGAAGGAGATTTCCGCAAGGTTCGACCCGTCGACGCGCAGAAGTTCGACCTCAAAACCGATGCCTAAAACTGCGGCGAGCGGCGCGCTGCGCGATCCTCTCTCTCGCTGATAGGAGAAAACAGCGATGATAGCCAAGCCCAGCCTTCCCATGCTCCGCATTCGCGCGATCTGTCAAAGAGGCCGCCGCAGCCTGCCAGCGGCGCTTGCAGCCGCCGTCCTGGCGTTTGCAGGCTCAGCCGGACCCGCACGGGCGCAGGATAATAATATTTCGATATATTTCGTCGGCTGCGCCGCGCCGACCGGTTTTCATGGCTATCTGGCGCGCGGCGCCGCAGAGGCCGGAAAGAACCTTGGCGTCAAGGTCACCTATATCTATCCGGATGAACTCACCATCCCCAATCAAGTGCAGAAAATCGAAGAGGCGATCGCCGCCAAAGCCAACGGCATCGCGCTCTGCGAATTCGCTCAGGACTCGGCTTACACTGACGTCGCAGCGCAAGCGAAGGCGGCGGGAATAGCCTTCGGCAGCGCGGCTGCGCCGCCGGCCGGCGCGCAGGTCCGCGATCCCAACGACATCTTCCTTTTCCGCACTGGGTCGGACGAAAAGGCCGCGGGCGCCTTGACGGCCAAGCGCCTCATCGCAATGGGCGTTAAGGGCGGCGTGGTCGTTGGCGATCAACAGCCCGGCGACGCGACCTGTCGTGATCGCGCGGAATCGGAAATTTCAACGCTGAAGGCGGCCGGGATCAAGGCGGAATTTCTGGAGTTGACCATGGATCCTGGCCAACAGTCCGAGTCGCTGTTCAACTACTTGAGGGCTCACCCCGACACTCAGGCCGCGACCAGCGTATGCGACGTGATCGATGGGTTCCTCTCAGCCAAGGCTGATAGCAACCGAAAGGATTTGATCCTGACCGGTTACGATATCGTCGCGCAGTCGCTCGCGGCGATCAAGGATGGCCGGCAAGCCTTCACCATCGATCAGCAACAATTCTGGCGCGGCTACATGCCCGTTCTCCTGCTGACGCACTATCTGAAATATGGGCTGATCGAGGCGAATTATTTCCTGACCGGGCCGACGATCGTCGACGCCGCAAATGTCGATAGAGTCGCCGCTCTCGTCAAAGAAGGGTACCGTTAAGTCCTTAAGCGGCCGGCGGGATGGACTTCGTCCCGCCGGCCGCCCGCGCTGAACCGACGCTGTGGCAATGGCGCAAGGATCCACTGAGAGCGCAAAGGCCGCGCCATCGCGCAAAGCCGTTTACGGCGAGATGGCGCGGCGCGTGTTGTTGAGGCCCGAAGCGACGGCGCTCGCTGCGGCCTTGGCCCTCTTCATCATATTCTCCATTCTCAGCCCGCAGCTCTTCCCGACCAAGCTGACCTATATCAGCTTCATGTCGGTCGCCGCCGAACTTGGCATCGTCAGCATCGGCGTGACATTGCTGATGATCGGCGGCCATTTTGATTTGTCCGTCGGGGCCGCGCTCGGTCTTTCTTCCTATGTCGCCGTGGTGCTGATGCGCGATTATGCGGCGCCGCCAATTCTCGCGGCGCCGGCGGCGGTGATCGCCGGCGCCGCGCTCGGCGCGATCAACGGCGCGCTTGTGGTTCGCTTCCGCATCCATTCATTCGTGGTCACGCTCGGCACCATGCTGATTTGGCGCGGCGTGCTCATCGCGCTGACCGGCGGGTTTCCGATGACGGTGACGATGCCGTCCGGCTTCAAGGACATCATGTCGGGCCCGCTTCTCAGCGGGTTCAGAATGTCGATGTTCTGGTTCTTTCTCATCGGCGCCGCCGGCACATTTCTTCTCACGCGAACAAGGTTTGGCAACTGGATCCAGGCGCGCGGCCAGAACGAACAGGCCGCTCGCAATCTCGGCGTGCCGGTCGACCGGGTGACCATTATCCTTTTCATGCTCACATCGGCGCTGGGCGCCGTCGCGGGCGTCATCCAAGTCGCCCGGTTCTCTTCGGTGGACGCTCTCCGCGGCGAGGGCATGGAGCTGCAGGCAGTCGCCGTCACGGTGATCGGCGGCACGTTGCTCTCGGGCGGCTACGGCAGCGTGATCGGGACGATTTTGGGCGCCGTGACCTTTGGCATGATCCAGGTCGGCCTGGTGCTGGCGGGAGCGCCCGGTCATTTCTTCCGCACGCTGACCGGCGTGATCGTCGTCGGCGCGGTGATCTTGAATACGGCCGTCGCTCGCCGGATGGCGCGCTCGAAGCCGCTGGCCGGCTTCCGACGCAGCAGCGAAGCGGCCGACGCCGCCATCCTTGCCGCAGACCCCGGCGTCAGCCGGGGGAAGGACGCCGAGGGACAGGCTTGGCCGATGCGCGCCAACTCCGCTAAGGAGTCCGCGCCGTGAGTGGCTCCCTTCGCCCGGACGGCAGTCAAGACGAGCGCGCCCCTCATGGAGAGGGCGACGTCCCGCTTCTGCGCAGAAAAATCGAGCCGGTCGCACCGGACTCGACGCCAGTCATCGAGGCGGTGAACATTTCCAAAGCGTTTGGCGCCACGACCGCTCTCGTCGACGTTTCGCTCAAAGCCTATGCCGGCCGCATTCTTGCGCTGCTCGGCGACAATGGCGCCGGAAAGTCCACGCTCATCAAGATCCTCTCAGGCGTGTTCCCGCCCGATCAGGGAGAACTGCGCTTCCTTGGGCAGCCGATCGTCTTCGCCAATCCCGCCCAGGCCCGCCAGCGCGGGATCGCAACCGTGTTCCAAGACCTAGCGGTCTGCGAACTTCTGTCGGTCACGCGCAACATCGTTCTCGGCCGAGAGCCGCAGAAAGGCGTAGGACCCTTCAAATGGTTCGACGTCAAGAAAGCCGATGAAATGGCGCGCTCGGCTCTGCATCGGCTCGGCGTGCGTTGGGAGCGCGGACTGGATGAGCGCGGCGTCAATATATCCGGCGGCGAGCGCCAGTCCCTCGCGATCGCTCGGGCCATGTTCTTCGGCTCGTCCCTTCTGGTGTTGGACGAACCAACCTCGGCGCTCGCCGTGCGCCAGGCCGGTCGGGTTCTGGATCACATCGTTCAAGCGCGAGATCAAGGACAGGCCGTCATCCTCATAACGCACAATTTCCGCCACGCGCTTTCCGTTGCCGATGACCTGACCGTCCTGGCTCAAGGACGGGTCGCGGCTCACTTCCGGCGCGACGAAATCGAGCTTGAAGAATTGACCGACCTCGTCGCGCGGGTGGCCTGAGTCGAACGAAAAGGCCGCGCGGCAAGCTTTTTGAACAAGAGAGGCGCATTATGACTCGATATGCCGAGGGACGTCGCGTGGTCGTGATCCATGAGGACGACGTTGGAATGACCCATGGCGCAAACGTCGCCTTCAAAGAGCTCTCGGCAATGGGAACCTGCAGCGCCGGCTCTGTCATGGCGCCCTGCCCGTGGTTTCCCGAGGCGATCGAAATGGCGCTGGCCAATTCCGCGCTCGACATCGGCGTGCATCTGACGCTCAACAGCGAAAAGAAGCCCTATCGCTGGCGTCCGCTGACCGCGCCGCCGAAGTCAGCGGGATTAACTGATGAGGCCGGCTATTTCTGGCCCGACGTCCCATCGGTCAGGAAAAACGCCGCCCCGGCGGCAGTCGAAGCCGAATTGCGCGCGCAAATTGATACGGTTCTGGCGACGGGGATCGACGTGACCCATCTCGACGCGCATATGGGCGCGGCAATGATGCCGGAGTTCGTCGATATCTACTATCGGCTCGGAAAGGATTACAATCTGCCGCTCCTGCTCGTGAAAGACTTGGATCGCTTTAATCCGATGAGCTATGCGGGCGCGGCGAAGCCTGAAAATTATAATGCCGTTGTCGCGAAAGCCCGAAGCGCAGGCGAACCGATTTTCGATCTCGTCATAGAATCGCCTTGGCGGCGGAAGTCCGACGCCGAGACGGCGTACCGGCGCATGTTCGAGGAAATACCCGAGGGTCTCACTTACCTGTCGCTTCATTTCAACGCGCCTGGCGACTTCGAAGTCGTGGAGCCGGACCAGGCGAATATACGCACCGAGGAATACGCCGCCTTCAAGTCCGGCCTTATCGGCGAGCTTATCGCCGCTCATAGTCTCGAAGTGATTGGGATGCGGCAGGTTCGCGACCGACTACGATCGTTCCGAAGCGGCCACTAAACAACCAGAGGGCCAAGGTGCGCATCGCCCTCGTCGGCAGCGGCTATATCGCGCGGGTTCACGCGCGTGTCGCCAAGGAGCTCGGCGGCGAGGTCGTCGCGATATGCGGGCGGACTTTGTCCTTGGCCGCCGCTTTCGGTTTGGGAACGCCTTATGACAGGCTTGACCGGCTGCTCGACGAGCAACGGCCGGATGTCGTCCACATCTGCACGCCGAACTATCTTCACGCCGAGCAAAGCATCGCCGCCTTCGCCGCCGGCGCGCATGTGCTCTGCGAAAAGCCGCTCGCGACATCGAGCAAGGACGCGCTTCGAATGATCGAGGCCGCCAGCAAGGCGGGGCGCGTCGGCCGGGTGATGTACAACTATCGCGGCTATCCGCTGATCGCGGCGATCCGCGATCGCGTCAAACGAGGCGAAATGGGCCGCCTCAGGCGTATCGGAGGGTGTTATCTCTCCGA
>DATGHD010000308.1:0-9212 GCA_035308145.1 Roseiarcus sp. | reverse complement strand
TTGGCCGCGCTGCTCTTGGCGCTGGTGCGTACGATCGCCATGTTCGAATTGACGTTCCTGACCGCCGGCCCGGACAGCCAGACGCTGGTCGTCGCGCTCTACTACGCCGTTTTCGCTTCCGGCGTGCGCGCCGGCCAATCGATCGACGCCATGGCCGTGATCTATATGGCGACAACGCTCATCTGGCTCGTCGTCGCCTTGCGCTTCGTCGATCCGACGCAGATCGTCGCGCGGGCTCGGCCCAGCGCTGCGCGTTGATGCGAAGGAAGCCATGCCCGCCGCCTCCTTCCCCCGCCTTTCCATCGCGACGCTCGCCCGCCTGCCGGCGGCAATCGGCAGGCCTCGCTATGACCGCGCCGCGCTGAAAGCGGGAATCGTTCACCTCGGCCTTGGCGCGTTCCATCGCGCCCATCAAGCCGCCTATAGCGAGGCGGTTCTGAACGTCGGCGATCTCTCATGGGGAACGATCGGCGTCTCGCTGCGCAGCCCCGCGACGCGCGACGCGCTGGCGCCGCAAGACAATCTCTACACGCTCGCATTGCGCGGGGGCGAGCTCGACTCCTTCCAGATCATTGGCGGACTCCTATCCTGCCTCGTCGCGCCGGAAAGCCCCGAACGGCTGGTCGCCGCGATGATGCGGCCGGAGACGCGCATCGTCTCGCTCACCGTCACCGAGAAAGGCTATTGCCACAATCCTGCGACGGGCGAGCTCGACGAGGCGCATCCCGACATCATTGGCGACCTCGCTGAGCCGCATCGGCCGCGGACGGCTATCGGCTTCATTGTCGAAGCCCTGGCGCGCCGGCGCGAAGCGGGCATCCCGCCTTTCACCCTTCTCTCCTGCGACAATCTGCCGGCCAATGGCGAGACGCTGAAGCGCGTCGTCGCCCGCTACGCCGAATTGCGCGATCCTGACCTCGCCCGCTTTGTCAGAGACGAAGTCGAATGTCCCTCGACCATGGTCGACCGGATCGTCCCGGCGACGACAGAAGCGGACCGCGCAGGCGTCGCCGCGGCCATCGGCCTCTCTGACGCTTGGCCCGTCATCGCCGAACCCTTCTCGCAATGGGTCGTCGAAGATCATTTCCCGACCGGCCGCCCCGAATGGGATCGCGCCGGCGCAATGTTCGTCAAGGATGTCGCCGCCTTTGAACTGATGAAGCTCCGCCTGCTTAATGGCGGCCATTCGACGCTTGCCTACCTTGGCTATCTCGCCGGCTGCGAGACGGTGGCGGACACTATGGCGGCGCCGGGCTTCGCACGCCTCGTCGAAGATTTGATGGCCTTGGAGGCCGCGCCGACCTTGCCGGCCTTGCCGGGCTTCGATCTCGCCGACTATCGGCGCGATCTCATCGCGCGATTTCGCAATCCGGCCTTGCGTCACCGCACGTGGCAGATCGCGATGGATGGGTCGCAGAAGCTGCCGCAACGGCTTTTGAACACGATCCGCGCAAGGCTCGCGGCCGGCGCGCCCTTCGCGCGGCTCGCGCTCGGCGTCGCCGCCTGGATGCGCTATGCGACGGGGGTCGACGAAAAGGGCCGCGCCATTGAGGTTCGCGACCCGCTCGCCGCACGCGTCAGGCAATTGACGCAGGGGTTAACCGACGCGCCTGCGCTTGTGGAAGCCTATCTCAGCCTTGATTCGGTCTTCGGCGCCGATCTTCCCGCCGATCCGCGCTTTCGCGAGGCGGTGACCGCGGCGCTCAAGCGGCTCTTGGATTGCGGCGCGGCCCAGACGGTCGCCGACTTTGCATCAGTCCTCGAATGATGCTTGGCTTGTGGGCATGGACGGACGAATCGAAACTCCTATCAAAGACGACGGCCCCCTCTCGCGAGCGCGCGCTTTGCTCGAGAAGGTGCCGCTGCTCGACGGGCACAATGACCTGCCCTGGGTGATCCGCAGGGATTCCGAGGCGCGCGGCGACGCGCGGCTCTACGGTCTCGACCGCGTTCATCAACGCGGCGACACCGATATTCCGCGGCTGCGCGAGGGGCTGGTCGGCGCGCAATTCTGGGCGGCTTTTCAACCGACTAACGCGCCGCATCCGGCGCGCACGGCGCTGGAGCAGATCGACCTCATCCGTCGCATCGAAGAAGCCTATCCGGAGACGTTCTTTCCCGCGCGACGGGCGAGCGATGTCGCCAAGGCGAAACGCGCCGGCAAGATCGCCTCGTTCATCGCCGTAGAAGGCGGCGTCGGCCTGGAAGATTCGCTCAGCTCCTTGCGGGTCTGGCAGGCCGCCGGCGCGCGGCTGATGACGCTTTGCCACAACGAGAGCCTCTCGTGGGTCGATTCGGCGACGGATGCGCCGCGCGCGAACGGCCTCAGCGCTTTCGGCCGCGCGGTCGTCGGCGAGCTTAATCGCCTCGGCATGGTGGTCGACTGCGCCCATGTCTCGCATGAGGCGATGCGCCAAGTCCTCGACATCAGCGAGGCGCCGATCGCGCTGTCGCATTCCAACGCCTTCGCGCTCTGCGATCATCCGCGCAATGCGCCGGACGACGTGCTCACGCGATTGAAGGACAATGGCGGGATCGTCATGGCGACTTTCGTGCCGGGCTTCATCTCGCAAGCTCTGCGCGACTATCTCGCTGGATCCCGCGACAGGTACGGCAAGGCGCCGGCCGGCGTCGATCCCAAGGAGGCGCTCGCCGCGGTGGAGGCAAAGAAAGGTCCGGCGCCGCGGGCGAGTTTGGCGGAGCTCGTCGACCACATCGTCTACCTGGTCAAGACCGCGGGCGTCGATCACGTCGGCATCGGTTCGGATTTCTTCGGCGGCCCGCAGCCGCTCGGCCTTGAAAGCGTCGCCTGCTTTCCGGCCCTCTTCGCCGAGCTGTTTCGGCGCGGATTTGGCGAAGCGGCGCTCGCCAAAATCGCCTCGGGCAATTTTCTGCGCGTCCTCCGAACGGTCGAGAAGGTCGGCAAAAAGCTCAGCGCGGAGCGCCCGCCGCGGATTGGACGAGTCGAGGATTTTGGGTGAGGGCGTCTTTGACTTCATGGCGAGCGAAGCGAAGCAATCCAGAAATCACAGAGGTCCCTGGATTGCTTCGTCGCTTCGCTCCTCGCAAATGACGGACCTCTACCGTCGCAGCAGCGGAGCCGCTCCCGCCTGCCGCCGCTCCCAACCGCGCCGCTCAAGGTCAGGCGTATCGTCCTCGGCCTGCGGATAGCCGAGGCAAAAATAGCCGATGAAACGCCAAGAGGAAGGCGCCTCGAGCGTCGCCGCGATCGCCGAGGGGTCGAGGATCGACACCCAGCCGACGCCGATGCCGAAAGCGCGGGCCGTCAGCCAAAGCGTATGGGCCGCCATCACTGCCGAATAAGCGACCGTCTCCGGCATGGTGAGCCGCCCAAGCCCATGGCCTTGGGCAGGCGAAGGCTCGGCGAATAGCGCGAGGTGGCATGGCGCCTCGTCAAGCCCGGCGAGCTTAAGCCTGGCGTAAAGCGTCTTGCGCTCGTCGCGGCATGCGGCGAGCGCCTCGGCATTGGCGGCTTCGAAATTGCGGCGCACCGCGGCGCGGCGCTCGGGATCGTCCACGCTGACGAAGCGCCACGGTTGGCTGAGGCCGACGGAAGGCGCAAGCGCCGCGAGGCTCAACAGGTCTTCGAGCAAGCCGGGCGGAACCGGATCAGGCTTGAAGCGCCTGACGTCGCGTCGCCAGCGAATCAGGGTCTCGAGCTTCGCCCGAAAACCGTCGTCGAAAATGGGCGCGGCGTTTTCGCTCATGAGCCGAATGCCGCGGGAATCTTGGCGAGAATGCCTCTGCGGAAACTTGGCGGCCGGCTGCGCCGCTCGAGGACGCCTTCCGCGCTGTCGCGATATTGCTTCACCAGCGCCAAAGCGTCGGCGGCGGTTTCCGCCGTCGGTGGAAGACCGCCGAAGAGATAGCTCGGCTTGCCTGGCGCGGCGAGGCCGACGGTGCACGAGCGGTTGCAGCCGCTCATGCATTCAACGCCGGTGAGGACGCAGTCTTGGCGATCGGCCCAAGCGTCGAACTGAGCCTGGACGATATGGTGCAGCCTGCCGCCGTCCGTCGGCTCGTCGGGCGGCGAGCCTTCGCGGCGGCAGGTCGTACAAATGATCAGCCGATGCGTCCGGCCTTTCGAGATCTGGTCGATCATGCGTCGGCGCCTATCAAGCAGAGCCGCTCCGCGTCACTTCGAAATCGTCGAGCCCCTTCGCTTTGTAAATCGCGTAGGAAACGACCCAGGCGGCGAAGAAGACGCCGATAATGACGAAGCCGAGACCGTTGAAATTATCGTTCAGCGCGCCGATCGCATCCCAGAAGGCGCCTTTGAGTTCAAGCTTGTCGCCAATCAGGCCGAGCGCCTCGATGCCGCCGATGACCGCCGCGACGATCACCGACACAAGCGTAATCGTCATGTTGTAATAGAGCTTGCGCATCGGCTTGACGAAAGCCCAGTCGTAAGCGCCGAGCATCATCACGCCGTCCGTCGTATCGACGAGCGACATGCCCGCCGCGAACAGGACCGGAAAGACCAGGATCGCCCAAATCGGCGCGCCTTTGGCGGCCTCCGCCGCCGAAACGCCGAACATCGCGACTTCGGTCGCCGTATCGAAGCCGAGACCGAACAGGAAGCCCAGTGGAAACATGTGCCAGCTCTTCGTCACCAGCTTGAACAGCGGTCGAAATAGTCGTGAGAGGAAGCCGCGATTGTTGAGGAGGACATCGAGATCGTCCTCGACATAGGCGCCGCCAGCGCGAATGCGGCGATAGGTTCGGTAGATCGAGGCAAAGATGATGATGTTCATCAGGGCGATGGCGAAGAGGAAGAGCGCCGACACGCTCGTGCTGATGACGTTGCCCACATCCTGAAGGCCTTGAAAGCTTCCGAGTAGAGTGGTCGCGCCGGCGACCGCGGCCGCGACGAAAACAATGATCGTCGAATGACCGATGGCGAAAAAGAAGCCGACCGCGACAGGCCGCTGCCCATCCTGCATCAGCTTGCGGGTGACGTTATCGATGGCCGCGATGTGATCGGCGTCAACGGCGTGGCGGAGACCGAGGCCGTAGACGAGGAGCGCAATGCCAAGCGGCGCCGGGCGATCGTGAAAGGCGAGGAGCGCCCAAATCCAGGCGCCGATATTCAGCAGGGCGAGCACGCCGTAGATGGTTATAAGGCGCGCCCTGAGATCCGGCGCGCTATCGTCGAAGAGTCTTTTCACATTATTGAGCACGGCGGATCTCTGCGTCTGACGTCGTTTGTCATCGCAGAGGGTTGGCCGTGAAAAGCGGCCTCGCCGCGCCGGGACACCCCGCCCGACGCTTCCGCGCTGACGTCCGTTGATGGCAGGTCTCCTGGCTCGCGGGTTAAGCGCCGCTTCCGCCTTCCCGGGTCCATACGTCCCAGTGGCGAGAGGAAGCAGCTTGCCGCTTACAGTTGCGGGGGCAGCCGCGGCTTCGGACTTTTTAGGCCCTCACCGCGTTCCCTTTTGATCCCTTAAAGGGAACCATCGAGGCGACGATAGCGGGCGCTCCGGGAACAAGCAACAGTCCCCGGGTCAGGCGGGCGTCAGAGCCGCATCGAGCCGCGCGAAAGCGGCGTCGTCTGCGGGCAAGCCGAATCTCAAGAGTTCGGGGCGCGCGGGAAAGCGCCGCACAAGCACGCCGCGTCGGCTGAGCGCTTCGGACAGCGCGCCGGCGTTAGAATGCGCGGCGAGCCGAAAAAGGGGCGCGCCGCCAACAACTTTGAAGCCGTGACGCACGAGGAGCCGATCGAGAGCTGCGGCGCGATGCGTTAGGTCGGCGATCGCCGCTGCGAGCCAGGCGTCATCGGCGAGCGCCACGCTGCCGACCTCGATCGCCGGACCTGAGACCGCCCAAGGACCGAGCAACGCGCGCAGCGTCTCGCTGAGTTTGGGTTCGGCAATCGCAAAGCCCAGCCGGACGCCGGCGAGACCGTACATTTTCCCGAAGGAGCGCAGCACGATCGTCGCGTCGCCAAGGATCGGCGCAAGGCTCGCGCCGGCGGGCAAAGGGTCCATGAACGCCTCATCGACGACGACGAGGCCGCCGCGATGCGCGATTCCGGCCGCCAGCGTCGCAAGCGCCTCGGGCGCAATCAGACGTCCGTCCGGATTGTTGGGATTGACGACGACGGCGATGTCGAAGCCGCCGAGCGCCGCAAGAGTCTCGACCACATGAACCTCAGCGCCCGCCGCGCGCCAGATTTGTTCGTATTCGCCATAGGTAAAACCGAGGATGCCAACGCTCGTGACGCGGCGTAGCCGCGCCAGGAGCTGGATCAGCGCCTGGGCGCCAGGCGCTGCGACAATGTCTGCGCCGGCGCTCGCCCCGTATCGTGCGGCGGCGATGCGTTCCAGCCTCGTCAGGCGCGCCCGATCCGGCAGGCGGGTCCAGACATCGGGCGATAGAGGGGGCAGGGGATAAGCGTTCGGATTGATCCCGGTCGAGAGATCGAGCCACGGCTCGGGCGCGCCGGGAAAGGCGGCGCGCGCTGCGGCGAGATCGCCGCCGTGATAGACGCCTCCCGTCGGAGCGAGCGGACCCAAGTCCGCGACGGTGTTCATGTCTCTTTCAGCCAATCTTCTCATCGCCCTCGCCGCGCTCGCGATCGAAGCCCTCTTCGGCTATCCGCAGGCCCTTTTCCAGCGCATCGGCCATCCCGTGACCTGGATCGGCGCCTTGATTAGCGCGACTGACGCCTGGTTCAACAGCGATCGTTTAAGTCCCAGCCTCCGTCGCGCGCTCGGCGCCGCGAGCCTCGCCTTGTGGCTCATGGTGACGGGCGCGCTTGCCTTGGCGATCTCCTGGGTCGGCGCGGGGTCGGCGCTTGGCCTTGTCGTCCTAGCCTTCATCGCCGCCAGCCTGCCCGCGCGGCGCGGCCTCCATGATCACGTCAAAGCAGTCGCCGACGCGCTGGAGGCCGGCGGCCTCGAAGCGGGGCGCGAGGCCGTCGGCCGCATCGTCGGCCGGCGAACTTCGGCGCTCGATGAGGCGGGCGTCGCCCGGGCGGCGATCGAGAGCCTCGCCGAGAATTTCGCCGACGGCGTCGTTGCGCCGGCTTTCTGGCTCGCCGTCGCCGGCTTGCCGGGCGGGGCGGTCTATAAGGCGATCAACACCGCCGACAGCATGGTCGGGCACAAAACGCCGCGTTTTGAGAGCTTCGGCTGGGCCTCCGCCCGGCTGGACGATCTCGTCAACCTGCCGGCCTCGCGGCTCGCCGCGCTTTGGCTGACGCTCGCGGCGTTGACGCAAGGCGCCCAGCCAGCCAGCGCCGCGTGGCGCTGCATTGTCGGCGACGCATCCCGGCACCGTTCGCCCAACGCCGGCTGGCCCGAAGCAGCGATGGCCGGCGCGCTTAACCTCAAGCTCGCGGGCCCGCGCGTCTATGGCGATACGCTTGTCGACGACGCCTTCATGGGCGATGGGCGGCGCGAGGCGAATGTCGCCGACATCCGTCGCGCGCTTATTCTGTACCGAAGGGCCGCTCTGATTCAATTCGCCGTGCTCGCCGGCTTGACGGCCTTCTTCATTGGGCGATTCTGAGAAGACGGTCGAGATCGAGATGACGCTCGAGATGCGCGGCGAGACCGTCCAACGCGCGCCCGACGGTCGCCTCGTAGGCGAGATTCGATGGGGCGCCGCCAAGCCGTTCGAGCCAAGCGCGGCGCTGCGCGTCATCGGCGAAAAGGCCATGCACATAGGCGCCGGAGACAAGACCGTTTTCCGACACTGCGCCTTCGTTGCGTCCGTCGTCGAAAATGAGCAACGGCCGCACGCGATCCGGCCCTTCGGTGCGGCCGATATGCATTTCGTACCCTGAAAAGGACGCGCCAGTGATCGCCGAGCGCCCGTTGACGTGGATCAGGGTCTTCTCGCCGATGAGCGCGGTCTCGATATCGAGGAGGCCGAGCCCGGTCATCTCGCCGGCGGGCCCCTCGATCCCTTCCGGATCGGCGATTTGGCGCCCCAGCATTTGATAGCCGCCGCAAAGGCCAAGCACGGCGCCGCCGCGCCGGACATGCGCCTTGATGTCGATGTCCCATCCGGCGGCGATAAGAGCGTTGAGATCGGCGAGCGTCGCCTTGGAGCCGGCTAAGATGATGAGATCGGCATCGGCGGGAAGCGGCGCGCCGGCGCGAATCATCATGAGCCTCACGTCGGGCTCGAGGCCGAGCGGATCGAGATCGTCGAAATTGGCGATATGCGGCAGGATCGGGACGACGATTTTGATCTTTCCGTCGGCCGCCGGGCGCGGGCGCTCCAAAGCGACGCTGTCCTCGGCCGGCAGCAGCCGCGCGTCGGCGAAATAAGGCACAAGCCCCAAGCCCGGCCAGCCGGAGAGACGCTCGATCGCCGCCATGCCCCCGGCGAAGAGCGTCGGATCGCCGCGAAACTTATTGACGATGAAGCCCTTGACCAAGGCGGCGTCGGCTTCGTCCAACGCCACCTTCGTGCCGGCGATCTGCGCGATGACGCCGCCGCGATCGATGTCGCCGATCAGCACGACAGGGCAATCGACGGCGCGCGCAAAGCCCATATTGGCGATGTCGTGCGGCCGCAGATTGATTTCCGACGCGCTGCCGGCGCCCTCGACAAGGACAAGATCGGCGTCGGCTGAAAGCGTCTCAAAGCTTTCTCGGACTGCCGCCATCAGCTTGGGTTTCCACCTCTGGAACTCGCGCGCCTTGGCCGCGCCAACGACGCGGCCTTGCAAGACGACCTGCGCGCCGGTCTCGCTTTGCGGCTTGAGCAGCACAGGATTCATGTGCACGCTCGGCGCAAGGCCGGCGGAGCGCGCCTGCAACGCTTGAGCGCGGCCGATCTCGCCGCCGTCCGCGGTCACCGCCGCATTGTTCGACATGTTCTGCGGCTTGAACGGCGCGACCTTGAGGCCGCGTCTCTTATAGGCCCGCGCCAAGCCGGCGACGATCAGCGACTTGCCGACATCGGAGCCGGTTCCTTGAAACATCAGGCGGCGGGCCATCAAAATTCAATGCCCGCCTGCGCCTTCACGCCAGCCGCGAAGTGATGCTTGATGGGATTCATCTCGGTAACGAGATCGGCGGCCTCGACAAGAGCCGGCGGCGCGTTGCGGCCGGTGACCACGACATGCAGATCGGGCCGCCGCTTCACCAGCGTCTCAATGACTTTTTGGACTGGCAGATAGTCGTAGCGCAGCGCGATATTGAGCTCGTCCAAAACCACGAGGCGCAGCCGTTCGT
>DATGHD010000307.1:0-9774 GCA_035308145.1 Roseiarcus sp. | reverse complement strand
AGCCATTTGCGTCGATGCGCCGGGCCGAAGCCATAGAGCGCAGAATTCATGCCGATCTCGCCGAGCCCGCCAAGGGCCGCGAAGACCAATTCGTTTTCCCGGCTCATGAAATCGCCGCTCCGCCAGCGCCGCAGGCTTCGCCCCTTGCGCCGCCGATCAAGGTCAGATCGCCCGCTTCGATGATTTCAAGGCGCTCCTCCCGGCGAAGCAGCAGGCGGCCCCGAGCGTCGAGCGCCTCGAACACGCCTTCGCGCACGCCGCCAAGATCGGTGATCCGGATCGGCTCGCCAAGGCCGATCGCGGCGTCGAGCCATGCGCTGCGGATCGCTGCGAAAGCTTCGCCCTGCCGCCATTCCGCGAGCGCTTCGGAAAAGCGCGGCGCAAGAGATGCGAAGACCTCATCGGGCGTCACGTCGCGGCCAAGCGCGCGAGAGAGATCAACGGTTGGGTAGCCGGCCGGCGGGGCGACGAGACAATTGACGCCGATCCCGATGATGTAGGCGAAACGTCCGTCGGACAGCGCGACGCCTTCAGCGAGCAGACCCGCCGCCTTGGCGCCGCGCCAAAGGAGATCATTCGGCCATTTGAGCCGGAAATCGCGGCCGCCGAGATCGCCGATCGCGCGATGCAAGGCAAGCCCGGCGACAAATCCGATCTCCGCGCCTTTGGCGATCGGGGCAGGATCGATCATGAGCGCGCTGGCGTAGAGATTGCCGGGCGGCGAAGCCCAGATTCGCCCGCGCCGGCCCCTGCCCGCGCTCTGCTCTTCGGCAATGATCCAGAGCCGGCCTGGGTCTCCCGCAAGCCCACGCGAGCGCGCTTCGTCATTCGTCGAGCCGACCTTGGCGCGGCGTTCGACGCGCCAGCCCGTCCGCGATGGCGCCTGGCCGGCTGGGTTGTTCAAAACAGCGACTTTGCCGCCGCCATGGCGGCGTTGGTCAAGGGCGCGGGCACGATCGAATAGAAGATGACGATCGCCGTCGAGAGTGCAAGAACGACGCGCGTCGCGAGGCCAGATTGGTCAAAGGCGCGGGACGGCTCGTCGAAATAGATAATCTTGACGATGCGCAAATAGTAGAAAGCGCCGACCACGCTGCAAAGAACGCCGATCACCGCGAGGGCGAAGAGATTGGCCTCGATGGCCGCGGCGAAGACATAGAATTTGGCGAAGAATCCGGCGAGCGGCGGAACGCCGGCGAGCGAGAACATCATCGCGGCGAGGAAAAAGGCCATCGGCCCGTTGGTGCGGGCGAGACCGGCGAGATCGCCGATGTCCTCGACATATTGGCCGCCGCGCTGCATGGAGAGGATGGCGGCGAAGGTCCCGAGCGTCATCGCGAGATAGATGGACATGTAGATGACGACGCCATGCACCCCATTCGCCGTTCCGGCCGCAAGGCCGACCAGCGCGAAGCCCATATGGCCGATCGACGAATAGGCCATCAGCCGCTTGAAGTTGGTCTGGCCGATCGCGGCGAAAGCGCCAAGCGCCATCGAAGCGATCGAGATGAAGATGATGATCTGACGCCACTCGCCCAAAATGCCGGGAAAGGCGGTGATGACGACGCGAACCAGCACCGCCATCGCCGCCACCTTCGGGGCCGAGGCGAAGAAGGCGGTGACCGGCGTCGGCGCGCCCTCATAGACATCGGGCGTCCACATATGGAACGGCACCGCCGAAATCTTGAACGCGAGTCCAGCCAGCAGGAAGACGAGACCGAATACAAGCCCGATGCTCGCCTGCCCTTTCACCGCCGCGGCCACGCCGGCGAAAGACACAGTCCCTGCGAAACCATAAACCAATGAAGCGCCGTAGAGCAGCATGCCTGACGACAGCGCGCCGAGAACGAAATACTTCAGGCCCGCCTCGGAGGCGCGCAGGTTGTCGCGATGATAGGCCGCAACGACATAGAGCGAGAGGCTCATCAGCTCGAGGCCAAGATAGAGCGCGATGAAGTCGGTCGCCGAAATCAGCATCATCATGCCGAGCGTCGCCAGCAAAATCAGGATCGGGAATTCGAATCCGGCGATCTTCTCGCGCCGCATGAATTCGACCGACAGAAGCAGCGTGACCAGCGAGCCGATCAACGACAACGCCTTCATGAAGCGGCTGAATGCGTCATCCGTGAAGGCGCCGAAGAACGTGACCGCCTTGGCGCCGTGATGGGCAAGGAGCAGGACCAGCGCGACGCCAAGAAGCGCCACGGCGATCTCGGTCACCAGCCAGACCGACCTTTCGCCCCGCCAGGCGCCGAGCAGCACCAGAACGAGAACGCCGGCGGCCAGTATGGCTTCCGGGAGCACCGTCGGCAGCGAAAAGGCGGTGGCGGTCATTGCGAGAACGTCCTCAAAGTCCGGCTGTTTTGGTCACCGAAAGCGCCTGGTCGAACCCTTTGATCAAGGCGTCGACCGAAGCGGCGCTGGCGTCGATGACCGGTTGTGGATGCACCCCGTAGTAGATCGTCAGCAGCACAAGCGGCGTCAATATCGCGATCTCGCGAACCGAAAGATCGGCGATCGTCATCAGATTGGCTTTTTCGATCACCCCGAAAATGATCCGCCGATAGAGGTAAAGCGCGTAAGCCGCCGAAAGAATGACGCCGGTCGTCGCAAAAAACGCGACCCAGGTGTTGACCTGGAACGTCCCGATAAGGGTGAGGAATTCGCCGATGAAGCCGGACGTGCCCGGCAAGCCGACATTGGCCAGCGTGAAGATCATGAACGCCACCGCATAGCGCGGCATGCGCTGCACCAAGCCGCCATAGGCCGAAATCTCACGCGTGTGCATGCGGTCATAGACCACGCCGACGCAGAGGAACAGCGCGCCCGAAACTAGGCCATGCGAGACCATCTGGAAAATCGCGCCTTGAACGCCCTGGGTGGTCATTGCGAAGAGGCCCATGGTCACGAAGCCCATGTGAGCGACGGACGAATAAGCGATCAGCTTCTTCATGTCCTCCTGAACCAGCGCGACGAGCGAGGTGTAGATGATCGCGATGATCGATAGCGCATAGATCAAAGGCGCAAAATATTGCGACGCGTCGGGAAACATCGGCAGCGAGAAGCGGATGAAGCCGTAACCGCCCATCTTCAGAAGAATGCCGGCGAGGATCACCGAGCCGGCGGTCGGCGCCTCGACATGCGCGTCCGGCAGCCAGGTATGGACCGGCCACATCGGCATCTTGACCGCGAAGGAGGCGAAGAAGGCGATCCACAGCCATTTCTGCATGCTCGCCGGGAAGTCGGTATGCAGAAGAACCGTGATGTCGGTCGTCTTGGCCGTCCAATACATCGCCATGATGGCGAGAAGCATCAAAAGCGAGCCGAGCAGCGTATAGAGGAAGAACTTGAACGCCGCATAGACGCGCCGCTTGCCGCCCCAGACGCCGATGATCAGGAACATCGGTATGAGGCCGCCTTCGAAGAAGAGATAGAAAAGGATGAGATCGAGCGCGACGAAGACGCCGATCATCAGCGTCTCCAGCACCAAGAAGGCGATCATATATTCGGCGACGCGCTTGTCGATCGATTGCCAGGACGCCGCAATGCAGAGCGGCATCAGGAACGTCGTCAAAAGGACGAAGGGCATCGACATGCCGTCGACGCCGAGCTTGTAGGAAATCGCCGCGGAAAACCAGGCCTTCTGCTCGACGAGCTGGAAGCCGGGATTGGCCGGATTAAAATCGTACCAGGCGACGAGCGACAAAGCGAAAGTGATGATCGTCGTCCACAGCGCGATCCAACGAATGTTGTTGACCGTCGCTTCGTCGTCGCCGCGCAAGACCAGGATCGCCAACGAGCCGATCAGCGGCAGGATAAGGAGCCCGGAGAGGATGCCGAAGCCGAACATCAGCGGACCCCTCCGAAGAGATACCATGTCGCGAGGGCCGCGACGCCGATCAGCATCGCGAAGGCGTAGTGATAGATGTAGCCGCTCTGCAGGCGAACGACATTGCGCGTCACGTCGAGCACGCGGGCCGAGACGCCGTCAGGGCCAAAGCCGTCGATCACAAAGCCGTCGCCGCCCCGCCAGAACAGCCGGCCGAGCCAAAACGCGGGCCTGACGAAGATCAGGTCGTAGAGCTCATCGAAATACCACTTGTTGAGCAGGAAGCGGTAGAGGATCGGATTGGCCTCGGCGAGCCGGCGCGGCGTCTCCGGCGCGACGATATACATGTAGTAGGAGACGCCGAGGCCGATCAACATCGCCAAGGTCGGCGACAGGCTGACGAGCCACGGCGCCCGCTCCATGTCTTCGAGAATGTGATTGTCCTTGGCGAGGAACAAGGCGCCGTTCCAGAAACTCTCAAAGCCGCCGCCGATGAACAGATAACGAAAGGCGACGCCGGCGATGATCGCCCCGAGCGCGAGCGCGGCGAGCGGTATGAGCATCACGGACGGCGATTCATGCGCGGCGTGATGGTCATCATGGCCATGGTCGTGGTGATCAGCGTGGCTATGGGCGTGGTCGTCGCCTTCGTCGCCATGCGCGGCGGCGCCGACATAATCGGCGATCGAATGACGCTGGCCGAAGAAGGTCATGAAGATGAGGCGCCACGAGTAGAAGGAGGTGAAGCCGGCGGCGATCACGACGCAGAGAAAGGCGTAGACGGCGCCCGGCCGATCGGACATGTACGTCGCCTCGATGATTGCATCCTTGGAGACGTAGCCGGCGAAGCCGATGCCTGTGAAAGGCACGCCGACGCCGGTCAGGGACAGCGTGCCGATCACCATCATCCAGAAGGTGACGGGAATCTCGGTGCGGAGGCCCCCCATGTTGCGCATATCCTGCTCGTGATGCATCGCGGTGATGACCGAGCCCGCGCCAAGGAACAAAAGCGCCTTGAAGAAGGCATGAGTGAAGAGATGGAAGATGCCCAGGCTGTAGCCGCCGACGCCGAGGCCGACGAACATGTAGCCGAGCTGCGAGCAGGTCGAATAGGCGATCACCCGCTTGATGTCGTTCTGCACCAGGCCGACGGTCGCAGCGAAGAAAGCGGTCGTCGCGCCGACGACGGTGACAACGCTGAGCGCGACTGGGGCAAGGTCGAACAAAGGCGAGAGGCGCGCCACCATGAAGACGCCGGCGGTCACCATGGTCGCGGCGTGGATCAAGGCGGAGACCGGCGTCGGGCCTTCCATCGCGTCCGGCAGCCAGGTGTGCAGCAGGAACTGCGCCGACTTGCCCATCGCCCCCATGAAGAGCAGCAGGCAGGCGAGCGTCAGCGCGTCCCAATCTGCGCCGAAGACGTGGACGCTTTTGCCGGCGAGGCCCGGCGCGGCGGCGAAGATCGCGTCGAAACTCACCGAGCTGGTCAGCGCAAAGACCAGGAATATGCCAAGCGCAAACCCGAAGTCGCCGATGCGGTTGACCACGAAAGCCTTGATGGCGGCGGCGTTGGCGGAAGGCCGCTCGTACCAGAAGCCGATCAGCAGGTAGGAGGCGAGGCCGACCCCTTCCCAACCGAAGAACATCTGCACGAGATTATCCGCCGTCACCAGCATCAGCATGGCGAAGGTGAACAGCGACAGGAAGGCGAAGAAGCGCGGCCGGCTCTTATCCTCGGCCATGTAGCCGATCGAATAGAGATGAACGAGGAACGAGACGTTGGTGACGACGACCAGCATCACCGCGGTCAATGTGTCGATGCGCAAGGCCCAGGCGGCGGCGAGCTTGCCCGAGGTGAACCAGTTGGCGACGGGGACGACCAGCGCATGAGCCCCTTCGCCCGCAAAACCGATTTGGGCGAAACTGACCCAGGCGAGAACGGCGGTTAGGCCGAGCAGGCCCGTCGTGACGATCTCGGAAGGCCGCGCGCCGATCTGATCGCCGACAAGCCCGGCGATCAGGAAGCCGACGAGCGGCGCAAAGACAATCAGGTCATACATAAGGCGCCCGCCTAGCCCTTCAGCGCGTTGATGTCTTCAACCGCGATCGAGCCGCGGTTGCGATAATAGGTGACGAGGACGGCGAGCCCAATCGCCGCCTCGGCCGCGGCGACGGTCAAGACGAACAACGCATAGACTTGGCCGGTGAGGTCCCCGAAAGCCGTCGAGAAGGCGACGAGGTTGATGTTCACCGCGAGCAGGATCAATTCGATCGACATCAGAATGACGATGATGTTCTTGCGGTTAATGATGATCCCGGCGACGCCGATGGTGAACAGCAGCGCCGCCAGCGTCAGGTAGTGGGTAAGACCAATAGTCATGACGAAGCGGGCTCCCTAGATGCCGACCCGCGAGGGGACTTTGCGTATTTCAACCGCGCTCGCCGGATTGCGCGCGACCTGATCGGCGATCCTCTGGCGTTTCACGCCGACGCGGTGGCGAAGCGTCAGCACGATCGCGCCAATCATCGCGGTCAATAGGATCAAGCCGGCCGCCTGGAAGAAGAAGAAATATTGGGTGTAGAGCACGCGGCCGAGCGCCGCGGTGTTGGAGACGGCGGCCGGCGGCGCGGCGGGCGCGGCCGCGTCGGGCGAACGCGACCAGCCGACCGCGACATAGCCAAGCTCCAACGCCACAAAAAAGGCGATCAAGCCGCCAATCGGCAGATATTGCAAAAAGCCCTGCTTGAGCTCGGCGAAATCAACGTCGAGCATCATCACCACGAACAGGAACAGCACCGCCACGGCGCCGACATAGACCACGATCAAGATCATGCCGAGGAACTCGGCGCCCATCAGGAGGAAAAGGCCGGCGGCGTTGACGAAGGCGAGGATCAGGAACAGCACCGAGTGAACGGGATTGCGGGCGAGGATCACCGCCAGCGCCGAGAGGATCAGCACCGCCGAGAAAAGCCAGAAGAAAATCGCGTCGGCTTGCATTCTTTCTTTCCTATCCCCCGCGGGCGCGAACCCCTCGCCCTAACCCTCTCCCGCAAGCGGGAGAGGGGATATTTCAGCGTCGGTCCACCGGCCGCGCTATCGGTACGGCGCGTCCATTGCGATGTTGCGCGCAATCTCCCGCTCCCAACGCGCGCCATTGGCGAGCAGCCGGTCCTTGTCGTAGTACAATTCTTCTCGAGTCTCGGCCGCAAATTCGAAATTCGGTCCCTCGACGATCGCATCGACCGGGCAAGCCTCCTGACACATGCCGCAATAGATGCATTTGACCATGTCGATGTCATAGCGCGTGGTGCGCCTTGTGCCGTCGTTGCGGCGGGGGCCGGCTTCAATGGTGATCGCCTGGGCCGGACAAATCGCCTCGCAGAGCTTGCAGGCGATGCAGCGCTCCTCGCCGTTGGGATAACGACGAAGCGCATGCTCGCCGCGAAAGCGCGGGCTAAGCGGGCCTTTCTCATGCGGATAGTTCAGCGTCGCCTTGGGCTTGAAGAAATAGCGCATCGACAACGCGACGGCGGCGAGGAACTCGCCGAGGAACAGCGAGCGCGCGGCCTGGTCCAGTCTCAACGACATGGCTTATCCTTCACGAATGCGCGCCCCAGCCGGTAACCTCCAGCACGCCGGCGACGACCACGACCATGACGAGCGTGATCGGCAGAAAGACCTTCCAGCCGAGCCGCATCAATTGGTCGTAGCGGTAACGCGGCACGAAGGCCTTGACCAAGGCGAACATGAAAAAGACGAAACAGACCTTCGCCACGAACCATATGACGCCGGGGATCCAGGTGAAGGGGACGAAGGGGATCGGCGACAGCCATCCGCCGAGGAACAGGATCGTCGTCATCGCGCACATCGTGAGGATGGCGATATATTCCCCGAGGAAGAAGAGGAGGAATGGCGTCGCCGAATATTCGACGGCGTAGCCGGCGACGAGCTCGGATTCAGCCTCGACGAGATCGAACGGCGGGCGGTTCGTCTCGGCCATGGCCGAGACGAAGAAGATCACGAACATCGGCAAGAGCGGCAGCCAGTACCAGCCGAACAGACCGAAGCGCGTATCCTGCGCGCGTACGATGTCGCTGAGATTAAGCGAGCCGGCGCAGAGGAGCA
The DNA here is from genome assembly GCA_035308145.1 of Roseiarcus sp. Taxonomy (GTDB): domain Bacteria; phylum Pseudomonadota; class Alphaproteobacteria; order Rhizobiales; family Beijerinckiaceae; genus Roseiarcus. The sequence continues at coordinate 1,819 of DATGHD010000307.1, read as the reverse complement.
CGGTGATCAGAACGAAGCCGATCGAGACTTCGTAGGAGACCATCTGCGCGGCCGATCGCAAGGCGGAGAGGAACGGATATTTCGAATTCGACGCCCAGCCTGCCATGATGATCCCATAGACGCCGAGCGAAGAAATCGCGAAGAGATAGAGAACGCCGACATTGATGTCGCCGATCGCCCAGCCGTCGGCGAGCGGTATCACCGCCCAGGCCGACAAGGCGAGCACCGCCGTCACCAGCGGCGCCAAGAGAAAGACGCCTTTGTTGGCGCCGGCCGGAACCAGCGGCTCCTTGAAGACGAATTTGAACAGATCGGCGAAACTTTGCAGCAGGCCCCAGGGCCCGACCACGTTCGGACCGCGCCTCAGCTGCACAGCCGCCCAGATTTTGCGGTCGGCGTAGAGAATATAGGCCGTGAAGATCAGCAGCGCGACGAGCAGCACGACGCTTTTCACCGCGGCGATGAAGATTGGCCAGATGAAGCCGGTGTCGTCCATTTAGGGCTACTCCGCGGCCTTGAGCGAGCGCGCCCTGGCCAAAGCCGAACATTCGGCCATGACTTTGGATGCCCGGGCAATCGGGTTGGTCAAGTAGAAGTCCTCGATCGGCGAGACGAAAGGCGCCCTGTCAATCGCGCCGCCAAGCTTGGCGAGATCGGCGAAGCCGGTCGCGTCAGCCGGCGAGATTTCGTCGAGCTTGGCAAGATGCGGATGGGCGGCGTTCACCGCTGCGCGCAATTGGGTCAAAGAATCGAAGGGCAGCTTGGCGCCGAGCGGCTCCGAGAGGGCGCGCAGGATCGCCCAATCCTCGCGGGCTTGGCCCGGCGGAAATGTCGCGCGATCAGCGAATTGCGGCCGCCCTTCGGTGTTGACATAGACGCCTGTCTTTTCCGGATAGGCCGCGCCCGGCAAGATAACGTCGGCGCGATGCGCGCCGCGATCGCCATGCGCGCCAATATAGACGACGAAAGCGCCCGGCTCGACGTCGATCTCGTCCGCGCCGAGATTGAACAGGAGATCCAGCGCGCCGGCCTTGGCCATTGCGATGGCGGTCAGGCCTCCCTGCCCCGGCGTAAAGCCGATATCGAGGGCGCCGACGCGAGCGGCCGCGCTGTGAAGGACGTTGAAGCCGTTCCAGCCGTCCTTGACGACGCCGAGCGACAGCGCGGCCTTGGCTGCCAGCGAGAGAACGGCTACGCCGTCCGGCCGCGCGACGGCGCCGTCGCCGAGAATGAACATCGGCTTGGTCTTGTTGGCGGGCGGGTGGTCGGCGAACTCAACGAGGGATTCCGGGCCGGCGCCGAGGTAGTTGTATGGATAGGTCAGGTCGGCCTTTCCGCCGACGACGCCGATCAGGCAATCGCCTCTTGTCCAGCGCTTGCGGATTCGCGCGTTGAGCACGGGCGCCTCGAGCCGCGGGTTCGAGCCGACGATCATGATCGCGTCGGCCTGGTCAATGCCGGCGATTGTCGAATTGAACAGGTACGAGGCGCGGCCGAATTTCGGGTCGAGCGCCGAGCCGTCCTGCCGGCAATCGATATTGACGACGCCAAGCTTCCCCATCAGCGCTTTCAGCGCGAACATTTCCTCGACATTGCAAAGATCGCCGGCGATAGCCCCGATGCGCTCCGGCTTTATGGCCTTGGCTTTGGCGGTTATGGCGGCGAAAGCCTCGGGCCATGTCGCGGGCGATAATTTGCCGCCTTTGCGGATAAACGGCCGATCGAGGCGTTGCGTCTTCAACCCGTCGACATGATGACGGGTCTTGTCGGAAATCCATTCTTCATTGATCGCCTCATTGACGCGCGGCAGGACGCGCAT
>DATGHD010000306.1:0-7057 GCA_035308145.1 Roseiarcus sp. | reverse complement strand
CTCCTGGCCGGTGAGCCTCAGCGGCACTTTGGAGGTCGGGTCCAGTTCGCGCGCGACGAGTTGCAGCTTCACCAAGAGGCCCGCCGAGCCGCAGGCGTAGTCGTGGCAATCCTCGCCGGGCCGCGGCCGCATGATATGCGCCATGAGGAAGCCGACCTCGGTCGGCGTGAAGAACTCGCCCGCGCTCTGGCCCGAACCTTCGGCGAATTTGCGCAGGAGGTACTCATAAGCGCGGCCGAGGAAATCGGGCTGCACATCCGCGAGCCCCAGGCGATAGCGCGGATCGGAGAAAGTCTCGACGACGAGGCGCAGCTTCGAAGGATTGATGTCGCGCTCGCCGTTCCGCTCGGCCGCGAAGTCGACGACGTCGATCACGCCGGAAAGGCGCGGGTTCTGCTTGACGACGGCGCGCACCGCCTTGGTCAGATGCTCGCCGATGTCCTTCGGCTTCGTGCTCTGGCCCCTGTCGTCGAGCGGCCATTCGTAAGGCTCGCGGCCGCTGATCGCGCCCCACCGCGCCTCGGGCGGCAGATAGAAACGCAGCAGCGAATGATCGCCCTCGGCGATTTCGAGTGCGGCGTCGCGATCGCCGAAATTCTCGGCGAGCCTTTCGATCTCGTCATCGAACACATCCGAAAGCCGCTTCAAGAAGAGCAGCGGCAGCAAATAGTCCTTGAATTTCGGCGCGTCCTTCTCGCCGCGGATCGAGCAGGCGGCGTCCCACAGCATTTGCTCCATGGGCTTGGTCGACGGCGGTGCTGCCGCCGCGCGCCTCCGCCGCGTCACGCCCGCTGCCGGCGCCGCCGATTCAGCGCTATCATCCGCGGCGTCGATTCCCGCTTCCTGAGCGAGAGCCGCAATAACCTCCTGCGCCGCCTTCTGCGGCGCGTTCGATCCGCCTTCCCAGCGGTTGACGGTGGCGAAGGATACGCCGAGTCGCTCGGCGAGCTGCTCTTGCGTAAGGTTCATCTTGGCGCGGATGGCGCGGAGGGTCGCCGCGGGCGTCACATTTGTCATGTTTGCTATGTCTGCTATATAGCAAATGATGTCAAGCGGTTTTCGCGATGGAAAACCGGAAGTTCCTTTCTAAAAATCAGAATTCGTGATAGGAAGAACGGGTTTGGTCAGTCGAGGCGCGCCGCGCCGCACTAAGCCATTTCAAGGCTGATCTGAGGAGGCGAAAATCGTTTTCCAATTTTTTTTCGCCATAACCTTTTGATATCGCTCAAAACGTCCAAGAAAACCTTTGGAAAAAATTTGGAATCGCGCCGAGAGGGGCTTTGAAAGTACAATACTTTTTTTCGGCTGAATTTGCAGGACTAGCGCCAAATCCGCGCTTTCCAAATTTTTTGCAAATAATCTGGAGGCCGCGAACGGCGGGGGCGTTGTCATTCCCGCGCAAGCTTAGAATCCAGAGAACCGCAGCGCCTCTCGACTAGCTCTGTCTGGATTCTAAGCTTTCGCGGGAATGACAACGCGCCCCCTACTTCGGCCCGTCCAAAAACGCCTGCCACTGGTCGGGCGAGCCGTAATAGGCGTCGCGGTCGACGTGGCCGTTGATGCCGGGAATGTCGCCGTCGGATTGGTACTGCCAGAAGCGCCAGGCGCGGCCGGGATATTTCACCGCCGGGTGATGCTTGGTCGAGCGCACCCAGATCGGATAGTCCGAGAAGGCGCCGTCGGCGAGGATCGCCTCGTAGAAATCGACGCTCGTATAGATGACCGGCCGGCGGCCGAAATGGCGCTCCATCTCGTCGAGCATCACCTTCATATTGGCGATCGTGGTCTCCTTCTCGAGATGGATTCGGCAGGTCTTGGAGGTCGGGGTCGCCTCGACGTCGAGAACCGGCGGCAAGGCGTCGTCCTCGACCGGCGTATTCTGCTCGAACCAGCTTATCTCCTCGAGCGGCGGACGGCACCAATAGACGAAATGATAGGCGCCATGCGGCAGGCCGACCGATTTGGCGCCTTGCCAATTGGCGGTGAATTTCTCGTCCGTGTGGTCGCCGCCTTCGGTCGATTTGATCCAGACGAATTTGACGCCGCTCGCCTTGACCGCGTTCCAGTCGATGTCGCCCTGGTATTTGGAGACATCGATGCCGTGGACCGGATAGTCCTTGGGCTTGGGATAATTGTCGGCGACGTCGAAATTGCCGCTGGAGCAGCCGGCGAGGGCCGCGGCGAGGGCGAAGGGCGCAAAGAATGTGAGCGGCGAACGAGGCATAGGCGAGTTCGAGATCTTGGAAAGACACTAGCAAACTAAAGCGGGCAAGGTAACGATCGGTTAATCGGAATCAGCCTGGCCGGCCGCTCTTTTCGGCGCGCGTCAAGCAAAGGCGCGCCTATGGGATCGTCGTCAGCAATTATCGCGCTCCTCGCCCTCCTCGCGACGGCGGGCGCGGCCTCCGCCGAGCCCTGCGAGCCGGAGGCGCTGGGCATAGCGCGGGTCATGCCGGTCGGGACCGAGGGCGGCCTGCAAGTCGGGCTGAAGTCCTATCCCAGAACCCTGCCTTTGCAAGATCACGAGGTGATCTTGACCTTCGACGATGGCCCGGCGCCGGAGACGACCGCCAAAATCCTCGACGCGCTCGCCAAGGAATGCGTTCGCGCCACGTTTTTCGTCATCGGCCGCGAGGTCGAGCGCTACCCCGATCTTGCTCGGCGCGAGGTCGCCGAAGGCCATACCGTCGCCTATCACACTTATAGCCATCCGCAGCCGACGATCCGCTCGTTGAGCGCGGCCGACGCCCGGGCCGACGTCTTGCGGGGCATGGCGGCGGTCGAGCAGGAGGCCTATGGCGCAGACGTCAGCGCGCTCAGCCAGGGGGACCTCACAAAGCTTCACGCGCCTTTCTTCCGCTTCACCGGCTTTGCCGAGACGCATGATCTTCACGCTTTTTTCGCGGCCAACAATGTCGCGATTTTCGGAACCGATCTCTGGGCCGCCGACTGGAACAAAATGACGCCGCAGCAGGAGCTCGGCGTCATCATGAGCGCGCTCGATCGCGCGGGCCGCGGCATGATCCTTTTGCATGACGACAAGCCGTGGACCGCGGCCATGCTGCCCGATTTCCTGAGCGCGCTTAAAGCCAAGGGCTACAAGATCGTGCATATCGTTGCGGGGCCGGGCGCCGGGGAGACCGCGCCGGCGCCCAAGGGATGGAAGGCGGAAGCGCCGGCAATGTGAACTGAGCGAAAAATGAAAAACGGCGGCCCGAAGGCCGCCGTTCAAACTGGTGCGGTCAAGAGGACTCGAACCTCCACTGGTTGCCCAACTAGCACCTCAAGCTAGCGCGTCTACCAATTCCGCCATGACCGCTGGAAATGTCGCATCGGCGAGAGCCGGCGCGAGCGCGGTCGTCTAACAAATCGCCCCAAAGATGACAAGGCGGCGAAAAAGAGCCGGATAACAGGCGCGGAAATCACTCCATTTCTGCAGCGGGAAACAGGCGAAACTTCGCCGGCATGGCGCCGGGCCGGCTTCTTTGTTTTGGCGCCGTTGCGCCAATAAGCCTGCACATCCGAGCGATTTAGACAGCGCTCAAGGGCGGCGCGAGCCGCGCTCGGCTCAATTTAAAGAAACGAAAGCAAACAGCCCCATGAACAAGGTCATTCTCCCGGCAATCGCCGCAATGCTCCTCGCCGGCGGGTCGGTCGCTTTGGCGGCGGACGCGACCGGCAAAATCACGAGCATCGATGCAGCCAAGGATACGCTCACGCTCGACAACGGTTCGACCTATACCGCGCCGGCGAGCGTCAAGCTGTCGACCTTCAAGGTCGGCGAGAAGGTCAGCGTCAATTATTCGATGTCGAACGGCAAGATGGAGGCCGCGTCGATCAAGCCCGCAACCTGACGGCAAGTCGAGGGAGGAGCGTCAGGGAAGGCGGGAGGCGAGGTCGCCGGCGACGAGTCGGCGGCCTTGCTTATGAAATCAAATAGATATGGCGCATTCCTATAGTTGTAAATCGGCGTCAACTTCGCTTTTCGCAACAATGCGCCAAAGCCTTTTATTTTGGAGCGATGTCCTGAAAACGCCTGTCCGTTCGTCCCGTAAGCACGTGGGCAGAAGGCCAGCAAGCATCGCGCGGCCGAACCTAAGGGGATGACAATGGCTCAGGCGATCAAAGGCTCCTGCTTCAACATCCTGTTCATGGCGACTTTCTTCGGCGCCTTCGCCTATTTCATGCTGCATTTTGGCTGAGCGCGATCCGAACCCGACGATTGATCCGGCCCTTCTTCTCGATTTGCGTAACGCCAGCCTCGCCGATCTCCTTCGTCCGCCGCACATGCGTCCCGCCGCAAGGCTGCAAATCAATCCCGTCAATCTCGACGAGCCGCACGCGTCCCGTTCCAGTCGGCGGCCTCACGGACATGGTCTTGACCAGTCCCGGATTGGCGGCGAGCTCTTCATCTAAAATCCAGCGGTAGCGCACGATCGCGTCCCGGCCGATCAGCGCATTGAGCTTTTCGGCGATCTCGGCCTTGTCGAGCGCCGCCTCGCCTGAATCGAAATCCAGCCGCCCTTCGCCGTCGCCGACCGCCCCGCCGGTCACCGGATAGGGCAGAACCGCAGTCAGGAGGTGCAGCGCCGTATGAGCGCGCATGCGCTTGTATCTTAAGTCCCAATCGATCCTGGCGGCGACGCGCGCGCCTCGCATCGGTACGGCCGATCCTTCCGCAAGCCCATGGACAATTGTCCCGCGATCGGCGCCATAAGTCGTATTGACGACAACAAGGCGGGAACCATCCTCGAGGAGAAGCTCGCCGCGATCGCCCGGCTGGCCGCCGCCCTGGGGATAGAAAATGGTCCGGTCCAGCACCAGGCCGCCGGGCTCGACAGATTCGACGATCGCCTCGACCTCGCGCAGATAGGCGTCTTCACGGAACAACGGGTCGGTGGCGTTCGGCACGGCTTGGCGCTCGCAGCTTGATGGACGGCGCGACGATACGGCATCGGGCGCTGCGGGAAAACTCATGCAGAAAAAGCGTCCTGGCTCAAACACATCTGAGACTGGCGCCGCGCCCAGCGCCGGTCAGATGTGTCTGGTCCGGGGCCGGGCGACTGATCAGCCGATTGGCAGGGGGCTTGCCAATATGTTGCGTCTCGTCGGCACGCGCCGCGGCGGCAGCCTCGTATTGAGCGATGTCCAGCAGCGGATGAGATCGAGCGTCTGACTTAAGGGCGCCGGCCGGCCGAACAAATAGCCTTGGCCGAAGGCGCAGCCCATTTCCATCAAGGCGATGGCTTCGCTCGTCTCTTCGATCCCCTCGGCGACGACGGGAATGCCGAGCTCGTCGGCGAGCCGGAGGATCAATTGGATGATCTTCCTGGTGGTCGGATCAAGCGCCATCGAGAGAACGAAAGAGGGGGCGATCTTCAGCATCGCCATCGGCAGCTTGCTGACATAGCTCAGCGAGGAATAACCGGCGCCGAAGTCGTCGATGGCGGCCTCGACGCCAAGCTCGCGGCAGGCCTTGAGACTGTCGGCGGCCCGGGCCGGATCTTTCAGCAACGTGCTTTCGGTGACTTCGAGCTTCAGGCTCGCCGGCGGAACGCCGCTCCTTTCGAGCGTTTCTGCGACTCTGGCGTTGAAAGACGGATCAAGGAGATCGTGGCCGGAGATGTTGATGCTGAGATAGAGCGGCTCGGCGCCCGTCGTGTTTGGCGCGGCCGCCGCCAAAATCTGCGGAATGATTTTCGCCGCCTGGCCAAGACACCACTTCGTGATCTCGACGACAAACCCGCTTGACTCGACGACCGGAATGAACTCGTCCGGCTCCACCAGTCCACGCTTTGGATGCCGCCAACGAATCAGCGCCTCGAAACCCGCAAGACGCTGGGTGGCGAGGCGGACGATGGGCTGAAAGTAGAAAACGAGTTCATCCGACTGAAGCGCGCGCCTCAAGTCGGCCTCGACCGAGAGAGCGCCGATGGCGGCTTGGAACTCCGGCAGCGATACGGGCTGCGTCCGCGCGGTAGGGTTGTCGCCGTTGACGTTTCTCAACAACGAGGCCATCTGCAGATATCGATCCGCGACAACGCGAAAGCACATTCGCAAGATCGGATCGGCGTGTTCGAGCCTGCCGCTGATCTGCGGCTCCGTGACGACGAGAAGCACGCAATCCGAGACGGTGCGTGCGGCGGCCGAACGTTTGCCGCGCACGATGACCGCCATTTCGCCAACGATGTCGCCAGGGCCGCGCCGGGCCAGGATGACGTCGGCGCCCTCGCGCGCGACGAAGATTTCAATTTCGCCGCTTTGAATGAGATAGGCGGCCTCGCCCAGGTCGCCCTCCGCGAAGAGGAGAGCGCCCGAAGGCAATTCGACCCGATCTAATGGGTAACCCATCCGCCCCGCCGACGCCCGAACCGCCAATCGAGGCGATCGTTGTCCAAGAGTCCTTAATGAAGCGCTACGCGAATAGTCGCGCCGCCAACAATCGCTAAGGGGGACTTAAATTGAGCGCTCCAAAACCATCTTCTTGGAGGGAAGATGTCGGATGCCATGAGGGCTCTGGCGCAGGGGCGACATCGAGAACGTATCGATAAGCGTCGATGGCGGCCGGCCCGTTTTCCCACCTCCCCAGTTTAATATGTGGCCCGCAAGGGACTTGCTTCAAGACCCTGTTCGCCCCGTAGAACCGGCTGGCCAGGCCAGATTCTACGGGTGACAATGCAAATGTCTGATCATGCGGTGGTGATTGCCGGGGGAGGTCCGACGGGGCTGATGCTGGCGGGGGAGTTGGCATTGGCCGGCGTCGATGTCGCCATTGTCGAACGGCGCGCCAGTCAGGACCTCGCCGGTTCGCGCGCCGGCGGCCTGCATTCACGCCACCATCGAGGTTTTCGATCAGCGCGGCATCGCCGACCGGTTTCTTGCGGAGGGGCAGAAAGCGCAGACTGCTTATTTCGCCGGAACTCGGCTGGACATCAGCGATTTCCCCACCCGCCACAATTACGGGCTCGGGCTGTGGCAGATCCATATAGAGCGCATACTCGCCGGCTGGGTCGAGGAGTTCAAGGTATCGACTTATCGCGGCATTGAAGTGACGGGT
>DATGHD010000305.1:0-7095 GCA_035308145.1 Roseiarcus sp. | reverse complement strand
GGCTTCGCGTCGCCCGGCGCGAGAGCGAAGGCGCGCCATGATCGAAGGCGCCCCGCATCCTCACGACATCGGGGCAGATCCCGGCGAGCCGCTGGTCGACCTTCCCGGCCACTCGTCGCGCGGACGGCTCGAGCGCGTGCTTCGACGTGGCGAATTCGCCATCACCGCCGAGTTGAACCCGCCCGACTCGTCGAATCCGCAAGACGTTTACGAGCGCGCCCAGATTTTCGAAGGCTGGGTCGACGGCATCAACGCGACCGATGGGTCAGGCGCACATTGCCACATGTCGAGCGTCGCGATCTGCGCGCTTTTGACCAAGGTCGGCTATTCGCCGGTGCTGCAGATTTCTTGCCGCGACTACAACCGCATCGCCATTCAGGGCAATGTGCTTGGCGCGGCGGCTCTGCAGGTCGGCAACATCCTTTGCCTGACCGGCGATGGCGTGCAATGCGGCGATCATCCAGAGGCGAAGCCGGTTTTCGACCTCGATTCGATCGCCCTGCTCGGCGTCATCAAGCGCATGCGCGATGAAGGCAAGTACCTCTCGGGCCGGCCGATCGCGGCGCCGCCGCGCGTCTTCATCGGCGCGGCGGAAAATCCCTTTGCCCCGCCTTACGATTTTCGGCCCATTCGCCTCGCCAAGAAAATCGCCGCCGGCGCGCAGTTCATTCAGACCCAATATTGCTTCGATCTCGATCGGATGCAGCGTTTCATGGCGCAGGTTCGCGACATGGGGCTCGACAAGAAGTGCTTCATCCTGGCTGGCGTCGGTCCGCTGGCTTCCGCGCGGACCGCCCGTTGGATGAGCGCCAATGTTCCGGGCGTCCATATCCCCGAGAGCGTGATCAAGCGCCTCGAAGGGGCCAAGGATCAAAAGAATGAGGGCAAGCGCATCTGCATCGAGATGATCCAGGCCTTACGCGAGATCAGGGGCGTCGCGGGCGTCCATGTGATGGCCTATCGGCAGGAGCAATATGTCTCGGAGATCGTGCACGAGTCCGGGGTCTTGCGCGGCAGAGCCCCCTGGCGGCGCGATTTCATTCCGAAGATGCAGGCGGTCGAGAGCTTGAGCGCGACATGAGAAACGAGGGCGCCACCAACGCTGAGCCGGCGCTGGCGCTGAATTGGCCGCGGCGTCGAAGCGGCCTCTCCCCGTGGCGCGAAGCGGAACGGGGAGAGGTACGGTGAAGGGCTTGTCGCTTGGCCGTAGCGTCGACGCTAAGCGATCGGCCCCTCTCCGTACCTCTCCCCGCTCGCGCGGGGAGAGGGGCTTCGACGCCGCGCTTCCCTTTCAGCCGCCCCCTACAGGAAAGGCTTCGCGCCGCTCTGTTTCAGGCAACAATACAAGGACCCCCAAGGCCCATGACCGATACACGCATCTCTTCCGATAAGCGCGAAGTCGTCATTGGCTTCGAGCGTCGCTTCGTCATCATCGGCGAGCGCATCAATCCGACGGGGCGGAAATTGCTCGCCGCCGAAATGGCGCAGGGCGACTATAGCCGCGTCGTCGCCGACGCGATTGCGCAAGTCGAGGCCGGCGCGCAAATGCTCGACGTCAACGCCGGCATTCCGCTGGCCGACGAGCCGCGCATCTTGGCCGAATGCGTCAAGCTGGTGCAGGACACGGTTCCCGTGCCGCTGTCGATCGACTCATCCATCGTCGAGGCCTTGGAGGCGGGTCTCGCCGCGTACAAGGGCAAGCCGCTCGTCAATTCCGTGACGGGGGAGGACGAGCGGCTCGAGCGCGTGCTCCCGCTCATCAAGAAATACGACGCCGCGGTCATCGCCATCTCCAATGACGAGACCGGCATATCGGAAGATCCCGACGTTCGCTATGCGGTCGCCAAGAAGATCGTCGAGCGGGCGGCGGATTTCGGGATCAAACGCGAGAACGTCGTGGTCGATCCGCTAGTCATGCCGGTCGGCGCGATCAACGACGCGGGGCGGAAACTCACTCATCTGCTGCGGCGCTTGCGCGAGGAGCTGAAGGTCAATACGTCCTGCGGCGCCTCCAACTTCTCCTTCGGCCTGCCCAATCGGCGCGGCCTCGGCGCGTCTTTCGTGCCGATGATGATCGGCGCGGGCCTCACTTCCGCGATCATGAATCCGCTGCACGCCGAGGACATCCAGGCGATTCTCGGTGCCGATGTGGTGATGGGGCATGATCCCAATTGCGCCGCCTGGATTCGAAAGTACCGCGAACCAATGCCGGAAGGCGAGGCCGCCGCCGGCGAGGGGCGGGGCCGCCGCGAGGGGCGGCGGCGCGCCCGGGAGTAACGCTTGAGCGACCATCTCGTTGTCTTTACGCCGTCGGGAAAACGGGAGCGCCTGCCCGAAGGCGCCAGCGTATTGGAGGCGGCGCGCCGTCTCGGCGTCGACCTCGATTCGGTCTGCGGCGGCCGCGGCATTTGCGGGCGCTGCCAGATCGAGGTGGCGAGCGGCCATTTCGCCAAGCATGGCGTCACCTCCGCCGCCGATCACGTCTCCGCCTGGAACGCCGTCGAGCAGCGCTATGTGGAGAAGCGCGGCGCGCTGAAAAACGGCCGGCGCCTCGGCTGCCAGGCGAAAATCTGCGGCGATCTCGTCATCGACGTGCCGCCGGATTCGCAAGTCCATCGGCAGGTCGTGCGCAAGCGCGCCGAATCCCATCCGATCGAGGTCGATCCGGTCGTGCGGCTCTACTATGTCGAGGTGCGTGAACCCGACATGCACGATCCGTCGAGCGATTTCCGGCGCCTGCAATCGGCGCTGAAAAGCCAGTGGGGCTTAGGCGAAACGACGGCCGATCTTGGCGTGCTGCGGGCTTTGCAAAAAACGCTGCGCGCCGGCGAGTGGAAAGCGACCGTCGCCTTAAGGCATGGCCGCGATATCGTCGCCGTCTATCCGGGCTTCCGCGACCGGACGCTTGGGCTGGCCTTCGACATCGGCTCGACGACGATCGCCGCCCATCTCTGCGATCTGGCGAGCGGCGACGTCCTCGCCTCCTCCGGCGTGATGAACCCGCAGATCCGCTTCGGCGAAGATCTGATGAGCCGCGTCTCCTATGTGATGATGAATCCGGGCGGCGATAAGGAACTCACCGAGATCGTCCGCGCGGCGCTTGATCAGCTGATCGGCGATGTTACGGCGGAGGCGGGAGCGGCGCGCGACGAGATCGTCGAAATCACGCTGGTCGGCAATCCGATCATGCATCATCTGGCGCTCGGGCTCGATCCGACCGAGCTCGGCGGCGCGCCCTTCGCCCTGACGATCGACGGCGCCGAGGAGGTTCGCGCGACCGAGCTCAGCCTTAATGTCGCGCCGGGCGCTCTCGTCTATTGCCTGCCCTGCATCGCCGGCCATGTCGGCGCCGATACGGCCGGCGTCGTGCTTGCCGAGGGGCCTTATTTACGCGACGAACTGACCTTGCTCGTCGACGTCGGCACCAATGCGGAGATCGTGCTCGGCGACCGTCGGCGCCTGCTCGCCTGCTCCTCGCCGACCGGTCCGGCCTTCGAAGGCGCCCAGATTTCCTGCGGCCAGCGCGCGGCGCCGGGCGCGATCGAACGCGTGCGCATCGACCGCGCGACGCTCGAGCCGCGCTTCAAAGTGATCGGCTGCGACCTCTGGTCCAATGAGAAGGGCTTCGCAGAGGCGACGGCCTCGCTTGGCGTCACCGGCATTTGCGGCTCCGGCATCATCGAAGTCGTCGCGGAAATGTATCTCGCCGGGATCGTTTCCGAGGACGGGGCGATCGACGGCTCGCTGGTCGAGAGAACGAAGCGCATCGAGCCGGTCGGACGCACCTTCGCCTACGTGCTTCATGAGGGATCGCCGCGCCTCATGATCTATCAAACCGACGTTCGCGCCATCCAGCTCGCCAAAGCCGCGCTCTACGCCGGCGCCAAGCTGCTGATCGAAAGATTCGGCGTCGCCGGGCCGGACCGCATCACGCTCGCCGGCGCCTTCGGCAGCCATATCGATCCTACTTACGCGATGGCGCTCGGCCTCATACCCGATTGCGATCTTGCCAAAGTCGCCGCGGCCGGCAACGCGGCCGGCACCGGCGCGCGGATCGCTCTCCTCAATAGCGCGGCGCGGCGCGAAATCGAGGACGTGGTGCGCCGCGTCGAAAAGATCGAGACCGCGATCGAGCCGCATTTCCAGCAGCATTTCGTCGCCGCCATGGCCTTTCCGAACAAGGTCGACGCGTTTCCCAATCTGGCCAAGGCGGTGCGCCTGCCGCCGCGCGGGGCGGTCGCCGCGACGGAAGAGCGCGCCGGACGGCGGCGGCGAAGGGAGGCGGCGGCGTCGCGCGAAGAGCCTCGGATCGAGATTCCGCCGCCTCCGCCGCGAAGGACGTATTGAGGCGCGTTCCCCTCTCCCAAAGGGAGAGGGGCAGGGGTGAGGGGGTCGATCGAGCAGAAAAAGGGAACCGCAGAGACGAATTCGAAAGTACGTCGCCTACACGTACCGCGCCCGAACCCTCACCCCCGACCCCTCTCTCTCCGGGAGAGGGGAGTCACCCCATCATCGCATGCCGCGCCCAGCCCTCAAGCGCGATGCCAAAAAACAAGATCAGCCCGGCGTCGCGATTGGAGCGGAAGAGCATCAGCGCCGTCTGAGGCGTCGCGTTCTCGACGCGACGCAGCTGCCAAACGAGATGGAGCGCGTAAAGAACCATGCCGAGCTCGGCGACGACGCTCGCTCCGACGGCCCATAACGCCGCTTGCGCCAAAAGCGCGGCGCCGAGATAGAAGAGCCCAACGCCGCGGCGGACGTTCTTGCCGAAGAGCCGCGCGGTGGATTTGATGCCGACGATGGCGTCGTCGCGGGCGTCCTGCAGCGCATAGATCGTGTCGTAGCCGATCGTCCAGCAAAAGGCCGAGGCGTAGAGGAGCAGGGCCGGCGCGGCCAACGCCCCAGTATCGGCCGCCCAACCCATCAGCGCGCCCCAGGAAAAGGCGAGGCCAAGCACCGCCTGCGGCCATTGGGTGACGCGCTTCATCAATGGATAGATCGCCACCACGGCGAGCGAGCCGATCCCCAAGAGGATTGAAAACGAGTTGAAGCACAAAAGCACGACGAGGCCGACGAGCGACTGCGCGACGAGGAAAGCGACCGCCGCCCTGACGCTGATCCGTCCCGAGGGGAGCGGTCGGCCTTTGGTTCGCTCGACGCCAGCGTCGAGCTTGCGGTCGAGAATGTCGTTATAGGTCGAGCCGGCCCCGCGCATGGCGATCGCGCCGATCAGGAAGAGCGCCAGATGGATGTGATCGGGGCCGGCGTTGCGATGAAGCCCGGCCAGAGCCGCCGATTGCCAGCACGGCGCGAGCAGCAATTGCCAGCCAATGGGGCGATCGAGCCGCGCGAGCTGCACATAGGGCAGCGCTGGCGTCGGCGTCAGGCGGAGGATGAGGCTTTCCGGCTTGGCGTCGGGCAAAACCCCGACGCCAGGCGTCGCCGAATTCAAAGCGGTCCGGCCGGCAGCGGTTGCGCCTGCGGGCCGCCGCCTGCCGCCTGTTCTTCCTGCATCTTCTTCGCTTTGGCCGCGGCCACGCAAGCCCGGTTGCCGAACTCGAGGCTCTTGGCGTGACTGGCCTTCAAATTGGCCATCACCTCGTCGGGAATGCTGCACCAATCCTTGTTTTTTTCCATATAGGCGATCAGGGCCTCTTCCGCCGCGCTCAGCCCATGCGCCTTGACGCAGAATACGCCTGCGTCGACGGGCTTCTTTTCCTTCTTGCTCGTCTCCGCCATGGCGTTGAGCGCATTGAGCTCCGTCATGCGCCGGTCGGTGAGCTTCTTGAGATCGTCGGCGCATGAGGCGTCGGCGAAGGCCGTCGCGCTCGCCATCGCGCAGCTTGCGGCAGCGCCGAGCGCCAGCAACGCCAAACGGCCGACGGGCGAATTTCGCGCCATGTCAGCTTTCTCCATCCTGTTCCTTTGCCGGGCTATAGACCATTTCGCGGCGCGAGGAAACCCGCGGGACCCAAGGCCGCCTCGGCCGCGCCGCAGGAGTTTAAGCGTTCGATTGCGTCACGAGTTTGGTGTTGAAGAAGGCCTCCAACGCCTCGGCGCCGCCCTCGCTGCCGTAGCCGGAATCCTTGACGCCTCCGAACGGGATTTCCGGCAGGCCAAGGCCAAGGTGGTTGATCGTGACCATGCCGCTCTCGACCGCCTCGCCGAGCCTGGCGCTGGTTTGGGCCGATTTCGTATAGGCGTAGGCCGCAAGCCCATAGTCGAGCCGATTGGCCTCGACCACCGCCTCTTCATAATCGTCGAAAGGATTGATGATCGCCAAAGGCCCGAAAGGCTCCTCGTTCATGATCCGCGCCTTGGTCGGGACGCGGGTGACGACGGTCGGCTCGAAGAAGAAGCCCTTGTTGCCGATCCGCTTGCCGCCCGTGCGCAGTTCGGCGCCATGGCCGACCGCGTCGGCGACGAAAGCCTCCATCGCCTCGACGCGCCGCAGGTGAGCGAGCGGACCCATCGTCGTATCAGGATCAAGCCCGTCGCCGATTTTCATCGCCTTGGCGGCGCTGACGAATTTCTCGACGAAAGGTTCGTACACTTTGCGTTGCACCAGAACGCGGGTCGGCGCGATGCAGATCTGCCCGGCGTTCCGGTATTTGGTGCCGGCAAGCTGCTTCACCGCCGTATCGACGTCGGCGTCGTCGAAGACCAAGGCCGGCGCGTGGCCGCCAAGCTCGAGCGTGATGCGCTTCATATGTTGGCCGGCGAGCATCGCCAGGTGCTTGCCGACCGCCGTCGAGCCGGTGAAGCTCACTTTGCGGATGACCGGATGCGGGATCAGGTACTCCGAGATTTCGGCCGGCACGCCGAACACCAGATTGATCACGCCGGCCGGCGCGCCGCCGTCGGCGAAGGCGCGCACCAGTTCGGCGCAGGAAGCGGGCGTCTCCTCCGGCCCTTTGAGGATGATGCTGCATCCCGTCGCCAGCGCGCCGGAGATTTTGCGCACCGCCTGATTGATCGGGAAATTCCACGGGGTGAAAGCCGCGACCGGGCCGACCGGCGCCTTGATCACCATTTGCCTGACGCCGTCGGCGCGGGCAGGGACGAGCCGGCCATAGGCGCGCCGGCCTTCTTCCG
>DATGHD010000304.1:0-6685 GCA_035308145.1 Roseiarcus sp. | reverse complement strand
GCCGTGAGGTCTCGTGCAGGACTAGTTGCGCGAGTCAAAACCTTCTTTAACGCGCGCCCCGCCGCCGTTTTCGGCGATGAACTCGACGTCGGCCGCCTCAATGGGCCAGTTCGGCGCGGTCACAAGTACTGCCGCGCCAACGCTATCGCCAAGAGGAAGGCAAGACCGAGCGCGATCCCAACCAGGATCACCGTCTGCGCGTTCGGCCGCTTCGAAGGCGGCTTTTGCGGCGGCTGCACTTCCCAATTCACTCAACCGACCTTACCCTTCCCGCCGCCGTTCTCGGCGATGAACTCGACGCCGGCGGATTCGAGGGCGCGTTGAAGCCTCTCGACCGTTTCGTCGTAGCCACGCGAATGCCCGTTCTCGAAGCGCGTCACCGTCATGGCCGAAAGGCCGGCGGCGGCCGCTAGTTCGCGCACGCCCATCTGTAGAGCTGCGCGGGCCATTCGGCATTGAGCCGGCGTGATTGTCATTGAAACCTGTTGACAGGGATAACATCTTATGGGATGTTCACAGTGTAAACAGGTTTAGCTAAAAAGCAAGGACAATTCCCATGCCGCGAACACCGATTCCGGCCGCCGGCGGAGCTATGCCCGCCGAAGGCTCATCCCCAACCCGTCGCCGCTTCTTTCTTCTCGTCGGCAAAGCCGGCGCGGCCGCAGCGGCCACAGCGACGCTAGCCGGCGGCCTTGGCGCCGCCGCTGCTCTATCGGGGCCCGCGCTCGCCGCATTGCCGCCGGTGGCCGCCGTTGAGTCACCTGACCCGGTCCTCGCCCTCGTCGCGCGCTTCCTTGAAGCGAACCGCGAAATCACGGCGGCCGGCATCGCCGAGGACGAATTCGAGCCGATGCACGAATGGGAGAAAACAAACCCGAAGCCTGTGCTCTGCAAGACGCCAGTAAGGGACAACGTCGCCGTCACGCTGGATGGGAAAGGAAGATACATCGATACGGTGAGTGGCGAGGCGCTCACGGATGCGGAAGCATGGCCGGGCTTGGCCGAGGCCGAGGCCGAGTACAAGGAGGCCCTGCGCAAGTGGAACCGCCGTCGGCAAGCAGCGGAGCGGCGCACGGGATACCGAAAGCTTCAGCAAGCCAGCGAGGAGGCTGGACAGCGCTTTTTCGAGACTCGAGCAGCGCTCTGCGATGCGATCCCACTGTCTTGGGCGGCCCTGGCTGCCAAGGCGTGCGCCTTCCGAAAGACGCACGCCGAAAGCGAATACAATCTGACGCGCTCGCTCCTCCGCGACGTCGCCGTCCTGTCCGGCGAGATCGACAGGGCCAGCGCGCCGCTTTTGACCGAGGAGGAGCTCGCCAATGCGTGAAGCCCCCGAATCCGACGCCGCGCTATCGGCATTCGACGCGTACGCCCACGCCAAGCGAGATCGCTTCAAGGAATTATACGGCGATTGGCTAAAGGCGCGCGCCGCCTATCATGATCCGTCGCTCGAAAGCACGGACGCCGTGATGGACGCGAGGAGCGATGCTATGGACGCCGCGGCTCGGCGCCTTCTCGCAACGCCGTCCGTTGTGGGCTGGATGATATTCAAAAAGTTCGAAGTCTTCGACGAATGGCTCTCATGCGACGACAAATGGACCGACAATCGACTTGTTTTCGCCGCCGGCTGCATCAAGGCGGACCTCCTCCGCTTCGTCAAGGATGACCCGGACGCGTGACCCGCTTGGCGGACCGCCAACAAGGCGTCGGCCGAGGGAGGTGATGCATAGCCGACGCCGAGGGCCGCGAGCAGAGCGCGGCCCTTTTACTGACGAAGCACTGACGAGGAATTTTCGGTTTGCTGCGCCTCTTAGCTAAGGCCTTGATTTCGCTGGAGGCCTCGCCCGGAATCGAACCGGGGTGCAAGGATTTGCAGTCCTCTGCGTAGCCACTCCGCCACGAGGCCTAGCCGACGCGCGAGACACGCGGCGCGAGGCGTATATCAACTTTTATCCGCTTCGGGCAAGCCGAGAGGCTGGCTGAGCACATATGAGACTGCGACGGAGGCAGATTCCTCCATTGTTTGCATGGCGGAGCGAAAACGCGAGAGAAATTTGAAGTCAAGGACGACCGCGTAGCGGTCGCCGCCATAAGGCGGCGCCATAGGGCGTCGAAGACGCCCGTCTTATACGACGCGCTATGGCGTCCTTGAGTTCAAATTTCTCTCGCGCAAAATGCTCGCCAGCAATCAATGGAGTTCTGACGCTGAACGCAGCGCCCCGTCCCAGGTGTGTTTGAGCCAGGACAGCCGAGAGGCTGCCGGGTGATGGGCGGCGCCCATCATGTTCGTCGTCGAACATGAGCCCTCCCTTCAAGCAGGACTGTCAGCCCAAAAGGAATGGCGCAGCAGAGGCAGCGACGCGAAGTAAAGCGCGGCGAGGGCCAAGCCCGCTTTCGTCCATGAGCCGGCAGCGAGATTCTCCAGCGTTGCGACAATCGCGCATAGACTCCACAGCCCGGTCGCCGCGACCGTGAAGACGCGAAGTTTCACCACCCTCATCGGATGAACGAAGACGATCGGCGTGAACATCAGCGCCGTCGCGATGACCAAAATCGCCGCGTTGGCGAAGCTTGGCAGCCGAAAGACGAAAAGATAGAAAGCAAGGACGTTCCACAGCGCAGGAAATCCGCGAAACCAATTGTCCGCGGTCTTCATTCGCGTGTCGGCGAAATAGAGCGCCGATGCGATGGTGATGACCAGGCCGATCCAGAAAGCGATCGGCGTCGGCATGAGGTCGGAGCGCCAGATCGCCACCACCGGAACCAAGACGTAGCTGAGAAAATCGACGACGAGATCGAGGATCACCCCGTCGATCATCGCCGCCGCCTCCTTCACTCGCGCCGCGCGGGCCAGGGTTCCATCGACGCCGTCGATGATGAGCGCGAGGCCGAGCCAGGCGAACATGACGGCGAAATTTCGCTCGATCGCCGCATAAAGCGCGAGTACAGCGACGGCGCCGCCCGAAGCGGTCAGAACGTGAACGGAAAGGGCTGCGGCGCCCTGAACGGGAATCCGACGCTTCTCTCTGATTGCGCTCATGGCGCTTCGTGATCCGCCCTTTTTTCGACGCGGCCTTGATCCGGACGACGCCCTCCTGGACTCGAAGAAAGCATGCGTGCGACAAATCAGCAATGATCCTGATCTTGCGGGGCCGAAGAGACTCGATGCGGCCGGGCGGCAGGAAGGCCGCTTGAGCTCATTCTCGGCGAGCGGGCCCGTCGAGCCTGGCGAAATTCTCGTCGCCGGCGCCGGCATCGTCGGCCTTGCGGCGGCGATTGGCTTGGCTGCCGCGGGATTTGAGACGATCCTCTGCGGCGCGCCGGAGCGTCTCGCGAGCGGGCGCACCGTCGCTCTGCTCGGCGCTTCAACGCAATTTCTCGCCTCTCTCGGCGTGCGCGAGGACATCGAGCGACGCGGCGCGCCGCTTCGCGCGTTGCGCATCATCGACGACACGGGCTCTCTATGGCGCGCGCCGACGATCGAATTTTACGCGAGCGAGATCGGCCTCGATTGCTTCGGCTGGAATATCGAGAACGCCCTGCTCGTCGACGCGCTCGCTGCGCAAGCTGCGCGACGCTCGAACCTTAGGATGATCGCGAGCCGGATCATCGCCTATGAATGGGGCGCGCGCTCAGCGCTCGCGCGCTGCGAGGACGGCCGAACGATCGAGGCTCGCCTTGTTGTCGCAGCCGACGGACGAGGTTCGCCCGCGCGGACGGCGGCGAATATCGCAACGCGCGTTCATCGTTTGCCGCAGACAGCCCTGACCACGATCCTCGCGCATTCCCGTTCTCATGCCGAGTTTTCCAGCGAGTTCCACACGAGGACCGGCCCGTTCACGCTGGTGCCCCTCCCCGCCGGCAATGACGGCGCGCAGCGATCGAGCCTCGTTTGGGTCATGTCAGAACGCCAGTCGCGCCGGCGGGCGGCGCTCGAGGACGTCCGTCTCGCCGCCGAGATTGAAACGCAGGCGCAGTCGATCCATGGCGCGATGCGCATTGCGGGCGGGCGCGGCGTCTTTCCCCTCGTAAGCCAGACCGCGATCCGCCTCACCGCGCCCCGGCTTGCGCTGGTCGGCGACGCCGCCCATGTCCTGCCGCCGATCGGCGCGCAGGGGCTTAATCTCGGCTTGCGCGACGCGGCCTGGCTCATCGAAACGATCGAGGCGACGCGACGCGCCGGTCGCGACGCCGGCGCGCCGGAGACGCTGGCGCGCTACGAGGCCTCGCGGCGGGGCGATGTCGGATCGCGATCGGTGGTGATCAACGCTCTGAATTTTTCGCTCATCTCGGGCTTCGGCTTGAGCGATCTTGCCCGCAGCGCCGGCCTCGCCGCGCTAGGCGCGATCGGTCCATTGCGTCGCTTCGCCATGCGCGAGGGCATGTCGCCGAGTTGGGCTCTTCCTCGTGCGATGAGAGGCTAACGTTCGAAGGCGCAAGCCTAAGGCCCCTAACAAGGCTGCGCCCTGGCCGGATCAGTCGTCGCAACGATCGGCTTCAAGTAGCGTTCGAGAAAAACCCTGCGGCGGGTTGCCGCCGCATGGCCCGCCTCCGGCGAACGTCTCGCAACGCCTGAAGCTTTAAGCCTTAAGCACGCCTGACTTCTTCGCGGTCCAGGTCGCGATATAGTCCATCAGCGCAGGCGACAGACAATCATAGGGTTCGAGCTTCAATTCGCGCAGCCGCGCCCTGATGCCGTCCATCCGGCTCGGATCGACGCCCGCCTCGATCACCGAAGAGACGAAGGCGGCGAAGCCTGGCGCGGCCCAGCCGGATTCCTGGAAACGTTCGGGATGGACAAAGTCCAGGCCCTTGAACGCATGATCGCGCTCGACAGGCCCGTACATATGGACGCCGCATTCGACGCAGGCGTGACGCTGGATCAGCGCAGCCTTGTCGACGACCTTGAGCTTGTCGCCATTTTCCAGAACCTGGACGTTTTCGTGCGGCGCGACCGCGACGACCGAAAATACCGCGCCGGCCGGCTTCCAGCACTTCGTGCAGCCGCAAGCGTGATTATGCGCAACCTGCCCCTTGATGCGCACCTTCACCGGCCGGCTCGCGCAAAGACAAACCAGCGTTCCGCCGGCAAAATTCGGATCGGTCGGCTTGACGCCGTTGTCGATTGACGGATGAAGTTTTACCGCCTCGGCCATCGCTTCCTCCCTGTCTTGCTTAGTAGACCACGACGCTTCTGATTGATTTTCCTTCATGCATGAGATCGAATCCCTTGTTGATCTCCTCGAGCTTCAGCTTGTGGGTGATCATCGGATCGATCTCGATCTTGCCCGCCATGTACCAATCGACGATTTTCGGCACGTCCGTTCGCCCGCGCGCGCCGCCAAAGGCCGTGCCTTTCCACACCCGGCCGGTCACCAGTTGGAAGGGCCGCGTCGATATTTCCTGACCCGCGCCGGCGACGCCGATGATGATCGATTGGCCCCAGCCGCGATGCGCCGATTCCAGCGCCTGGCGCATGACCTTCACGCTGCCGGTGCAGTCGAACGTATAGTCGGCGCCGCCAATCTGATCGGCGCCGCGTTTGGTCATATTGACGAGATGAGGGACGACGTCGCCCTCGATCTCCTTCGGATTGACGAAATGCGTCATGCCGAAGCGTTCGCCCCAGCTCTTCTTCTCGCC
Source organism: Roseiarcus sp. (assembly GCA_035308145.1). Taxonomy (GTDB): domain Bacteria; phylum Pseudomonadota; class Alphaproteobacteria; order Rhizobiales; family Beijerinckiaceae; genus Roseiarcus. The sequence goes on along the minus strand of DATGHD010000304.1, from coordinate 1,042 downwards.
GTTGACGTCGACGCCGATGATCATATCGGCGCCGGCGAGCCTCAAGCCCTGGATCACGTTGAGGCCGATGCCGCCGAGGCCGAAGACGACGGCCGTCGCGCCCGCCTCCACTTTCGCCGTGTTGATGACCGCGCCGACGCCCGTGGTGACGCCGCAGCCGATATAGCAAATCTTGTCGAACGGCGCGTCGGGATTGACCTTGGCGATGGCGATCTCGGGCAGCACGGTGAAATTCGAGAAGGTCGAGCAACCCATGTAATGAAAGATTCTGTCCTTGCCGATTGAGAACCGCGACGTCCCGTCAGGCATCAAGCCCTGCCCCTGGGTGGCGCGGATCGCCGTGCAAAGATTGGTCTTGCGCGACAAGCACGAGGGACACTGTCGGCATTCCGGCATGTAGAGCGGGATGACATGATCGCCCTTCTTCACGCTGGTCACGCCGCGCCCGACGTCGACGACGATCCCGGCGCCCTCGTGGCCGAGAATGGCCGGGAAGAGCCCCTCCGGATCGGCGCCGGAGAGCGTGAACTCGTCAGTATGACAGATGCCCGTCGCCTTGATCTCGATGAGGACCTCGCCGTCGCGCGGACCGTCGAGATCGACTTCGGTGATTTCGAGCGGCTTTCCGGCGGCGAAAGCGACAGCGGCTTTGGTTTTCACTTTTTCATGCCTCCCTAAAGCACAACGCCGTCCGCGCGCGGCGATTAGATGTTTCACCGCCGCAGGCCCTTCGGCATTCGACGGTGAAGATCAATCAATCGGATTAACCCCAGCGGCGCCAGTCGTCGCATGTCGACCTTGACCGGCCCGTTTGAGACTTGGCTCAAAATTGGATGCTAGCGGAGATATTTGTCACGCGCGACCGCCGCGCTGTCAATTGGCGCCAAGGCGGCCGCCGCCTTGCTCGGCAGGCATCTCAAGCCGGCGAAAAGATTTAGGCGTTTCGAGGCCCAAGGGTCCGTCCGTTGACATTCAGGCGGCGGCGGGCGCAACAGTCGCCGATCATCGGGCATGGTGATCCGCGGGCGGCGCATGAAGCTTA
>DATGHD010000303.1:0-11752 GCA_035308145.1 Roseiarcus sp. | reverse complement strand
GTCAACGCCGCGCCGAAGGATCGCGCCGCGATCCAGGCTCATGACATCGGCCTGCAAGTGGTGCGCAACGACAAGGGCGAGATCGGCTTCACGGTCTATGTCGGCGGCGGCCTCGGGCGCACGCCGATGATCGCCCATAAGGTCCGCGAGTTCCTGCCGGAAGCCGATCTCCTCGCCTATATCGCGGCGATTCTGCGGGTCTATAATTTGGAGGGGCGGCGCGACAACAAGTTCAAGGCGCGCATCAAGATTCTCGTCCACGAGAAGGGCGAGGCGGCGATGCGCGAGGCGGTGGAGACGGAATTTGCCGCGGGCGATCGCGTCGGCCTCGAACTGCCGGCGGAGGAAATCGCGCGCATCGGCGCTTATTTCGCCCTGCCGCCGCTCGATCCGAAAAGGCCGGTCAGCGACCGCTGCGAGAGACGGCGCGGCAAGGACGCGAAATTCTCGAGTTTCATGCAGCGCAACGTCGCCCCGCACAAGATCGCCGGCTACGCAATCGTGACGATCTCCTTAAAGCCGATCGGCGGCACGCCGGGCGATACAACGGCGGATCAGATGGACGCGGTCGCCGACCTCGCCGAGGATTATTCGGCGGATGAGTTGCGCGTCTCGCACGAGCAGAACCTCGTGCTGCCGCATGTCGCGTTGGACGACCTGCCGGCGGTCTATGATCGGCTCGCCTCCGTCGGCTTAGCCACGCCCAACGCCGGTCTCATCAGCGACATCATCTGCTGCCCCGGCCTCGATTATTGCGCTCTCGCGACCGCCCGCTCGATCCCGATTGCCCAGCGCCTCTCCGAGCGCTTCGGCGACGGCGCGCGCGCCAAGGAGATCGGCCCACTGAAGATCAAGATTTCCGGCTGCATCAACGCCTGCGGCCATCATCACGTGGGCCACATCGGCATTCTCGGCCTCGAGCGCGCCGGGGAAGAAACCTACCAGCTCACGCTCGGCGGCTCCGGCGACGAGACCGCCTCGATCGGCCAGATCACCGGGCCGGGCTTTTCCAGCGAGAACGTCGTCGACGCCGTCGAGACAATCGTCTCGACGTACAAAGCCTTACGCCGCGACGAGAGCGAGGACTTCCTCGCCGCCTATCGCCGCCTCGGCATGGCCCCTTTCAAGGAAGCGCTTTACGAGCGCAGCGGCGGATCGGACATCTGACATGAGCGCGCATGACATCAAACTCTTCGGCGATCAAATCGCCGCCTCGCGGATCGAGGTGAAATTCGCCGGGCTGAAAGCGGCCTCCCTGCTGCGGCTCGCCATCCAGGAACTGTTCCCCGGCCGCATCGCCCTGGTGTCGAGCTTCGGCGCCGATTCGGCGGTGCTCCTGCACATGGTCTCCGAGATCGACAAGGCGACGCCTGTCGTCTTTGTCGACACCGGGCAGCTTTTCCCCGAGACTTTGGCCTATCGCGACGAAATCTGCGCGAAGCTCGGCTTGATCAATATCGTCGTTGCGACGCCCGATGACGAATTGCTCGCCGCCGAGGACCCGGAAAAATTTCTCTTCGCCAGCGATCCCGACCGCTGCTGCGACATCCGCAAGGTCATGCCGCTCGCCACGGCTCTTGAAGGGTACGAAGCCTGGATCACCGGCCGCAAGAGCTTTCAGAGCGTGACCCGCGCGACCTTGCCGCTTTTCGAGGCCGAGGGCGAGCGGGTGAAGGTCAACCCGCTGGTCGGCTGGAGCGCGAGCGATCTTCTCGATTACATCAAGCGCGCCGGCCTGCCGCCGCACCCGCTCGTCGCCAAGGGCTATCCCTCAATCGGCTGCCTCCCCTGCACGACGCCGGTGAGGCCCGGCGAAGACGCGCGCGCCGGCCGATGGCGCGGCCGCGGCAAGATCGAATGCGGCATTCATGTCGGCGCGCTGACCGCCGGTTCGGACATCTGACATGGCTCTCTGGCGACCCGGCGGCTTTATCAACAACGTCTGGACAACAATCGCCGACGGCGAGGCCTTGCCGGCGGCGGGCGCGATCATCGTCACGGTCAAGCGCTGGCGCGCCGAGCGCGAGACGCTCGCCGCGCGGGAAGGTCCCGTCGGCGTTTCGATCACCCCCGGCAAGGAAGCCGAAGAGCAATTGCGCGAGGCCGCAGGCCGCCCCCTAGTCGCGCTGGACTTTCCTAAATTCGCCGACGGACGCGCCTTCTCTCTCGCGCAATTGTTGCGTCAGCGCTTGGGCTTCAAGGGCGAGCTCCGCGCGGTCGGCGAAGTGCTGCTCGATGAAATTCCGTTGATGCTCCGCTGCGGCTTCGACACATTCGAGATCGCGAACGAGCCGACGCTTCGCGCGCTTAAGAGCGGCCGGCTGCCGGGAGGCCCGCTGTACTATCAGGCGAGCCTGGCGGCGCATGAAATCCCGGCTGGGACGCGGCCGTGGCTGAGGCGGGCAATTTTTAGCTCGGCTGGATCGTGAAGCAGCGCGCGACCAGCCCATGCCGAGCGCAAGCTGTCACAGGCCGCAAAGTTCAAAGGCGTCCCACTGTTGAGCGCTTAGCGCTTTCTACTCCCCGCCCTTCGCCAGCCGCAGTTGCGGCGCCGGCGCCGATTCGATCGCGCGAGGCGCCTCGTCTTGCGAAAATTCCATCGCCATGATGCGCTCGCCGCGCTTGAAGATTTTCTCGGCCGAAATCGTTACGCCGGCGACATCCTCCTGCGCCTGACGAAAGTGCGCCTCGAGCTTGCCGGCGCGATCGGCAAGACGCTTCACGTCGTCCAGGAGCCTGCCGACCTCGTCCTGAATGAGATGGGTCTGCTCGCGCATGGCGGCGTCGCGGAGGACCGAGCGCATGACCTGAATCGCCATCATCAACAGCGACGGGGAGACGATGACGATTCGCGCGCGATGGGCCTTCTGCACGACGTCGTCAAAATGCTCGACGAGATCGGAATAAACCGAATCCGACGGCACGAACAGCATCGCCGAATCCTGCGTCTCGCCGGCGATCAGGTAGCGCTCGGCAATGTCCTTGACATGCTTGCCGACGTCGCCGCGCACGCGCGCCTGCGCCGCTTTTCGCGCCTCGTCGCTTCGCGCGTCCTTCAGGAGGCTGAAGGCTTCGAGCGGAAACTTGGCGTCGATCGCCATCGGCCGATTGTCGCCGGGCAGATGGATCACGCAATCCGGCCGCGTCTTGTTGGAGAGGGTGAATTGAAAATTGTAGGCGTTGGCCGGCAGGCCGTCGCGGACGATCGCCTCCATCCGCCCTTGCCCGAAGGCGCCGCGCGTCTGCTTGTTGGCGAGGATGTCTTTAAGTCCGATCACCTCTTGGGTCAGGCCGGCGAGGCGGCTCTGCGCGGCGTCGATCACCGCCATGCGCTCGTTGAGCTTGGCGAGGCTTTCGCCGGTCGTTTTGGCGGAAGATTCCAATCCGGCGCCGACCCGCGCCCCGACATTGTCCAGCCGGTCGGAGACGAGACGCGCGAAATCCGCCTGGCCGGACCGAAAGGATTCGGCGATCGCCTGCATGCGCCCGCCGAGCTCGGCGCCGGCGCGTCCGATCTCGTCGAGCCGCGCTTCGATCTCGCCTTGGCGCTCGAGCGCTTCGATCCTGATGCGGCGCGCTCTAAAAGACGCGGCAATCAGCCAAAGCACGATCAGGACGAGAAGCGCCGCCGCCGCGAGAAGCGCGTCGCGGAGCGTCACGGGATAGGGGCCGGCAAGAAAGAGGGTCTCGTTCATAGCGGGAAGCATAGACGATTCGCGGCCGCGAACAAAAATAGAACAGGAATTGACCTCGCCGACCGCGGCCTTTATCACCCGCGCGTTCTCGAGCCCTCCCGCGCTTCATGGCCATTCGCCCGATCATCATCCTGCCCGACACGCGGCTTCGCCAGGTCAGCGAGCCCGTGAAATCGGTGGACGACGCGACCCGGGCGCTGATGGACGAGATGGTCGAAACCATGCATGAAGCGCCGGGCATTGGCCTTGCCGCGATCCAGGTGGGCGTGCCGAAGCGAATCGTCGTGCTCGATCTCGCCAAGAAGGACGAGCCGCCGCAGCCGCGATATTTCGTCAATCCGGAGATTGTCTGGTCGTCGGAAGAAAAGTCGACCTATGAGGAAGGCTGCCTGTCGATCCCCGAATATTACGAGGAGGTCGAGCGGCCGGCCCGCATCAAGGCGAAATTCCTCGATCGCGATGGGAAGCTGCGGGAAATCGAGGCCGAGGGCTTGATGGCAACGGCCTTGCAGCACGAAATCGACCATCTCAACGGCGTGCTCTTCATCGACCACATTTCCAAGCTCAAGCGCGACCGGGTGATCAAGAAGTTCGTCAAGCAGGCCAAGCAGAAGGAAAGCGAGAAGGGGTAGGCCTCGCCTTCTGCATACGCTCCATTGCGCGGCGGCTCCCGTGCTGACCTCCGAAGCTAAGGGTTAATTTAAGCTTAACGCATTTTCTGTTTTTCCTTTGGACGTCTCCCGGCCCTTATTTTTTCGGGCTTTAATTTTGAGCGTCATAATGATATCATTGATATCAACGAGGTGAGGCCATGCCGGACATTTTGATTCGCGGCATTTCCGACGAGCTAAAAAAACGCATTGACCGGCAAGCGGCCCTTCACGGGAACAGCCTGTCGCGTGAGATTACGCTCCTCATCGAGCGCGCCCTCGGCGATCAGGAAGCGCGAGACAATTCGCGCGAAAAAGGTTTGGGAACGCGGCTTCTGGAATTAATTCCAACCGAGCATTGGACAGACGAATTTATCGTCGAGCGCGACAAGACCGATCGCGAGCCGCCGAATTTCTCGTGATCCTTCTCGACACGAACATCATTTCGGAAATCATGCGTCCAAGCCGCAGCCTCGCTGCGGTTCGTTGGCTAGACGCGCAGCCAGCACGCTCGCTCTATATTTCCACGCTGGTGCTTGCGGAATTGCGCTTTGGGCTTGAGTTAGTGTCTTCGGGCGCCAAACGGACGGCGCTGGAAGAAGCCTGCCAACGTATCGCCGACGAATTGTTTCACGATCGAATCCTCTCGTTCGATCGCGCGGCCTCCGATCATTTTGGCAAACTCCGAGCCGAGCGACGTAGAGTCGGCAAGCCAATCACTACGATGGACGCCCTTATCGCCGCCGTCGCCTTGTCCAATTCGATGACGCTCGCGACCCGCAATACGGCTGATTTCGCTGGAATCGGCTTGTCCTTGGTCAACCCCTTCGAGGCGGCCGTCCCGTGAAACCCAGATATGCGTTGATCCTCTGGCAAGGTCGGCACAATCTTTGCTAATTACGATGCAGGTTTCGCGAGCGCGATTTTGCGCCGCCCTTCAAATTGGGGACGGTCCCGACCTGGAATGATCAAGCGCCTGAGAAGCCCGAAAATCTTGATCATCCTGCATCAAGCTCATTCGACGCCAGGACGCATCGGCCACTTGCTTTGCGCCGCCGGCGCGGAACTCGACCTGAGGCGCCACGCGCTGGACGATCCGCTGCCGGCGACGCTCGAAGAGCACGACGGGGTCGTGATCTTCGGCGGGCCGATGAGCGCCAACGACGATTTCGAATGGGTCCAACGTCAGGTCGCTTGGCTGGAAATCCCTTTGCGGGAGAGGAAGCCGCTGTTGGGCATTTGCCTTGGCGCGCAGATGCTGACCAAAACGCTTGGCGCCCGCGTCTTTACTTATCCCAATCAGCGGGCCGAGATCGGTTATGTCCCGATCAAGCCATGCCGAAACGCGGATTTCCTGTGCGCCGCGCCATTTCCGCGGACCGTGTACCAATGGCACCGCGACGGCTTCGATCTGCCGGCCGGCGCCGAACAGCTCGCCGAAGGAGGCGAGCATTTCCCCGTGCAGGCCTATCGCTACGGCAGTCAGGCCGTCGCGCTCCAATTCCATCCTGAAGTGACCTACCAGATGATCTGTCGCTGGACGGTCCGGGGCGCCGAACGATTGACTTTGCCGGGCGCGCAATCGCGGCAAAGTCATATCGACGGCTGGTTCCAATTCGACCGCGCGGTCGATTCTTGGCTGCGAGCCTTTCTGCCGGCCTGGATGCAGGCGCGCCCGCCCGAGCCGGCTCTCCGGCGGCGCGAAGCGGTTCTCGAACCCGCCTAAGCGCTAGAACAGCACCCCCTGGTCGCTGTTCTTTTCTTTCGGCGCGCGTTTCCGCGACCTCGACGGGAAGAGCGACGGGCCGCCCTCGGCGACCGCTGACGCCTCGCCGTCGGCGAATTCGATGCTTAGCCGCTTGCCGGCGCTGACCGCCGCGGCGCTTCGCAACGGGAGACGCTCGTGGTCGCGCACCAAAGCGAAGCCTCGCTTCAGGACGCTGCGGTAACTTAACGCGCCGAGAAATTGATCGAGCGCGTCGAGCCTGGCGTCGCGCTGCTCGATCGCTCCGGCAATGGCGCGGCGTAGCCTCTCCTGCGCCAGTCCGACGCGCTCGCGGAAACGCTCCGCCTGATGCGCGCCAAGGCGCGCCCTCGCCGCCAAAGCCGCGCGCAGCCGCGCCTCGACCCGCGCCAAGCTCTGCGCTCGCCGCTCGCGATCGACTTTGCCGGCGCGCTTCAGCCGTTCGGAGAAACCTTCCAACCGCGCATGGGCGCGCGCCATGCGGGCGCGGGGCGATTGCGCGGCAAGCCGCCGGCTCATGCGTTCGAGAGCGATCCGGCGGCGGTCGCCGGCGGCCCGAAGCGACGTCGCCATCTGCCCGCCCGCGCGATCGAGCCGCTGGCGCGGCGAGGCGAGCAGAGCCTCGCCCGAAGGCAGAGCGCGAGCAAGCGCGCGGAGCTCGGCCCTGCGACGCTCGCCGAGCCGCAACGCGCCATTGGTCAATCGGCCGCCGTCCCGGGCGACGCGGGCGATGAGCTCGGCTCGCACCGGCACGACCAGCTCGGCGGCCGCCGTCGGGGTCGGCGCGCGAATGTCCGCTACGTGATCGATCAGCGTCGTATCCGTCTCATGACCGACCGCCGACACCAGCGGGATCAGGCTCGCGGCCGCTGCGCGCACGACGATTTCGTCATTGAAACCCCATAGGTCCTCGAGCGAGCCGCCGCCTCGCGCGACGATCAGCACGTCAGGGCGTTCGATGGCGCCGAGAGGATCGAGCGCATTGAACCCTGAGATGGCGTCCGCCACTTCGCGCGCCGAAGTCTCGCCCTGCACCCTGACTGGCCAGACCAACACGTGAGAAGGAAAGCGGTCGGCGAGGCGATGCAAGATGTCGCGAATCACCGCGCCGGTCGGCGAGGTCACGACGCCGACGACGCGTGGCAGATAGGGCAGCGGCTTTTTGCGGGAAGTGTCGAAGAGACCCTCGGCGGCGAGCTTCACACGCCGCGCCTCCATGAGCGCCATCAGTGCGCCGACGCCGGCCGGCTCTAAGGATTCGATGACGATCTGGTAGGCCGATTTGCCGGGGAAGGTGGTGATCTTGCCGGCGGCGATTACTTCGAGCCCTTCCTCCGGCCTGATTCGCATCCGAGCGAACGTGCTGCGCCAGATCACCGCGTCGATCCGCGCGTTCTGGTCCTTCAGGCTGAAATAGACGTGGCCGGAGGAATGCGGCCCGCGATAATTCGAGACTTCCCCGCGCACCCGCACAAAAGAGAAGCGGTCTTCCAGGGTTCTCTTCAGCGCGTTTGAAAGTTCGCTGACCGAGATTTCCGGCGCATTGGTCGGGGCGGCTTCGGTTTCGACCATGCCGCTCTATGCCCGATCTCTGGGGCGCAAGCTAGGCCGTGAAGGAGGGTCGGCTCTGGCCCCCAGAATCGAAAGCGGCTAATAGTCTTGCCCATCGCCGCGCGCCGCCTTGCTGAGGCCAGATTGTCCGGTCAAACGATTGCATTGGGCCGTTTTTTGAGCGCTTGCAGCTTTGAACTTCTTGTGAAAAGCGTGGGTCTCGATGAATGACCCGGGCGCCTAAGCGAGATTGTCGCCGATGATCGACGAGAACGGGATGGGCAACGCGCTGCGTCGCTTGAAACAGGGCTACGGGCGACTCGCGTTTGGCGCGGCGCTGTTTGTTTCGGTTTGTCTCATTGCGGCGCCAACGGCGGCGGAGAGTCCCGACTGCCAGCAGCTCCGCGCGGCGATCGCCGCGGCGGGTCAAAACCCGGCCGCCCGCGAAGCGGCGTCCTATGACGCGGCCGCGCAGAAACAGCGCGCCGAGATCGACAGGACCGTCGCCTATAGCCGTCAGCTTGGATGCGATCGGCGCAAGTTCCTTATTTTCGGCAGCGACCCGCCGCCGCAATGCGGCGAAGTCAATGCGCAGATCGCCCGGATGCAGGCCAATCTTGGCCAGTTGCAGGCGCGCGGGTCCGGCGCCGGCGACGCACGCGCGACGCTCGTTGCGCGGTATCAGTCCGAATGCGTCAATGCGCTTCAACAGCGGCCTGGTGGACTTTTCGACGCGCTGTTCGCGGGCCGCTCGCGCAATGACCAACAACAAGACCTCGCCGATGTGCCGGTCTCGCCGGACGCCGCTGCGCCGCAGAATCCCGATGAGACCACGGCCAATCCCGAGGGCGTCGTCGCGCATGCCGGCTCGAAGGCCGTCTGCGTGCGCAGTTGCGACGGCTATTTCTTCCCGGTGAGCTACTCCGCCGGCGGCCACATGACCGATCTGCAGGAGATGTGCCGGGCGCTCTGCCCAAACGCCGAGGTGACGCTCTACACCTACTCGCCGTCGGCTGACATCGATACGGCCGTCAGCATCGAGGGCGCGCGCTATTTGGACATGCCGAACGCGCTTAAATACCGCAAATCGGTCGATCCCACTTGCAGCTGCCGGCGACGCGGCCAGAGCTGGGAGCAGGCGCTGAAGGACGCCGAGAATCTGTTGGGCGAGCACAAGAACGACATCGTCGTCACGCAGGAGAAATCCGACGAGATGGCGCGCGTGAAGGTCGATCCGAAGGCGAAGCCTGGTAAAGACGCGGCGAAGACGGCTACGGATCCGGCCAAGACGACGCCTGACGCGAAAGGGGCGAACTCAGCTTCGACGCAGCCCACGCAGCAGGAATTGAGCCCGACCGAGCAGATGCTCGGCCAGCAGCCGACCAATCTGAGCCGGGAGACGTCGGGCATCGCCGCAGGCGACGCCGCAAGCGGCCCCAGCTACTCCAAGGGCCAGGGCGAGACCAAGGAAATCACCGGCCCGGACGGCGTGAAGCGGCGGGTGCGAATCATCGATCCGGCGCTGTAATCCAGGCGGCGATCAGCGCGGCTGCAACGGCCTCTCGTATTAAAAGGTCGTGAATCGTGCTTTCGCGTCCTCTGCGAGGGCCTGGCGCCGAAGCGCCGAAGAAAAGGCGTTCATTTGAACGGTTGGCCAAACCGCTGGCGATGGCCTATACTAAGTCAATGGCCGATTTGAAAGAATCGGCGTAAATGCCGCCTGGGCGCGCCGTCTAAGGAGTTCGGCGCGCCGCCGCCGCCGCCCCGCGATCGGGGAACTTTGCCGGGCAGGCGGACTTGTAGCCGGATAAGAAGGGTCACATTTCGGCCTTCAACGCTCTTACAGTCCGCCGCAACCGGCCGGCCGGCGGTCGGAGCTAACGCCGCAACGCGGCGCCTAACAGCCTCTCTAAGGTTGGAGACTCATGCCGACAATCGCCCTGGTCGACGACGACCGCAACATCCTGACTTCCGTATCGCTCTCGCTGGAGGCGGAAGGTTATCGCGTCCAGTCTTATACGGACGGCGCAAGCGCGCTTGACGGTCTGAAGACGAGCCCCCCGGACCTTGCGATTTTCGATATCAAAATGCCGCGCATGGACGGCATGGAGCTCTTGCGCCGGCTGCGGCAGAAGTCCGATTTGCCGGTGATTTTTCTTACTTCGAAAGACGATGAAATCGACGAATTGTTCGGCCTCAAAATGGGCGCGGACGATTTTATCCGCAAACCCTTCTCGCAGCGTCTTCTCGTCGAGCGGGTGAGGGCGATCCTGCGGCGCGCCAATCCAAAGGAGGCGGCGGCGCAGAAGGAAAGCGAAGCCAAGATTCTCGAGCGCGGCTTGCTCAAGATGGACCCGGAGCGCCATACCTGCACCTGGAACAACGAGCCGGTGACGCTCACGGTGACCGAGTTTCTGATCTTGCAGGCGCTGGCGACCCGGCCCGGCGTCGTCAAGAGCCGCAATGCGTTGATGGACGCCGCTTATGACGATCAAGTCTACGTCGATGATCGCACCATCGACAGCCACATCAAGCGGCTGCGCAAGAAGTTCAAAGCCGTGGAGAGCGAGTTCGAGATGATCGAAACGCTCTATGGCGTGGGCTACCGCTTCAAGGAAGCGTAAGCTCGAAGCCGCCGGGGAAAAGGGGCGGGCGGCATAAAGGACGAGGCCCTTAGATGACCACTGAGGCGCAGCGCGACACCGCTTCGCCGACGCAAGCTCGCCTTGCGCCGGCGCGGGTAAGGGCCCGCGCGCGCGCCTTGTGGCGGCGTCTCCTCGCGCGATTCTCCTCGTCGCTGACGCGGCGCATTCTCGTCCTCAATCTCGGCGGCTTGCTCGTCCTCGTCGTCGGCTTCCTCTATCTTAATCAATTTCGCGCCGACATCATCGACGCGCGGGTGCAAAGCCTGCAGACTCAAGGCGAGATCATCGCCGCGGCAATCGCCGCTTCCGCCGCAGTCGAGACCGACACGATCACCATCGATCCGGAGAAGCTGCTGCAGCTTGCCCCGGGCGAGAGCAGCCCGCCCGCTGAGGCCGACGATCAATCGATTGAGTTTTCTATCAATCCGGAGCGCGTCGGCCCGGTTCTGCGCCGCCTCGTCACGCCGACGCGCACCAGGGCCCGAGTCTACGATCGCGACGGCCTTCTCCTGCTCGATTCGCGGACCCTATTCGACCGCGGGGTGATCTCGCGCTCCGATTTGCCTGAGACGTCGTCGGACGACACGGCGATCTTCGAACGCGCTTGGAACGCCGTGAAGAAGCGCTTCGTGCCGATCGAGCCGCCCCGTAGCGATGATGGGCGCATCGTCGACACCAAGACGCCGCCGGAAGTAGCGAGCGCGCTCGACGGCTCGGTTCAGTCCATCGTCCGATTGAACTCCCTCGGCGAAACGATCGTCTCGGTCGCCGTGCCGATCCAGCGGCTGCGCGCCATAAGAGGCGCGTTGCTGCTTTCGACGCAAGGCGGCGATATCGACGCGATCATCGCTTCGGAGCGTTGGGCGATTCTGCGCTTCTTCCTGGTCCTGGCGGCGGTGATGTTCGTACTTTCGCTCTCGCTCGCCGGGACTATCGCCGAGCCGGTGCGGCGGCTCGCGGAAGCCGCCGAGCGGGTTCGCCGCGGCATAAAATCGCGCCAGGAAATTCCAGATTTCACCAGCCGATCCGACGAGATCGGCCATCTGTCAGGAGCGCTCCGCGACATGACGCTCGCGCTCTACAATCGAATGGACGCAATCGAGACCTTCGCCGCTGACGTCGCCCATGAGCTGAAGAATCCGCTGACCTCGCTTCGCAGCGCCGTCGAAATCCTGCCGCGCGTGCGCGAAGGCTCCTCGAAAGACCGCCTGCTGGACGTCATCCAACACGATGTCCGGCGCCTCGATCGATTGATCAGCGATATTTCCGACGCTTCGCGCCTCGACGCCGAGCTCGCCCGCGCTGACGCGGCGCGCGTCGATCTCGTCGCCTTGCTTCGCGCCGTGGCGGCGCTCGCGGAAGACGGGCCGCGTTGGCGCGACGTCGCCATCAAGTTGAAGATCGATCAGCCCAGGGGAAGCGCACGAGGCTTCGTCACGATGGGACATGATTCGCGCCTGGCCCAGG
>DATGHD010000302.1:0-13692 GCA_035308145.1 Roseiarcus sp. | reverse complement strand
CCTCCTCGCCTATCTCGACGGCAAACCGGTCGCCTGGTGCTCGATTGCGCCGCGCGAGACTTATCGCGATCTCGGCGGCCCGCCGGCCGCGGTGGGGGAGCGGATCTGGCCGATCGTCTGCTTCTTCATCAAGCGCGATTATCGCGGCAAAGGCCTGACAGCGCAGCTCATCGCCGCCGCGGTTGAGCATGCCAAGGCGCAAGGCGCGACGATCGTCGAGGCGTATCCGGTTGATCCCGATTCGCCGAGCTACCGTTTCATGGGCTTTGTGGAAGCTTTCGCAGCGGCCGGATTTCGCGAGGTCGGCCGGGCCGGCCAACGCCGGCATGTCATGCGACGGGCGGTCTGAGGTCCCATCAGCCCGTCTTGTCTCCCGCGCCCGCTTGCCTTATAGGACCGGCCCATGCGCCGCCGGCCCGCCGGGCGGCTTTGTCATTTTCAAGCAATTTCAAGGAGCAGGCGATGAAGGCCGGCATCCATCCGAACTATCACATGATCAAGGTCGTGATGACCGACGGCAGCGAATTCATGACCCGCTCCACTTATGGCGAGCCCGGCGCGACGCTGCATCTCGACATCGATCCCAAGACCCATCCGGCCTGGACCGGCGGCTCGCAGCAATTGCTCGACCGCGGCGGTCGCCTGTCGCGCTTCAATTCGCGCTTCGGCAATCTGACCATGGGCAAGGGCAAGAAGTAGCTCGGCATCGCCCGCGGCGCTTTATAGGCGTCGGATCGACGTGATCGCGCCGCCGGTCTTCGCGGCGATGCGCTCGCGCGCCGCCTTGAGCGGCTCGCTGACGACTTTCATGCGCCAGCCGCTGGCGTGAAGCAGCGTCGCTTCGTCGCGCATCAGGCCGACATGGCCCTTCCAGAACACGATATCGCCGCGCTTAAGGCCGCCGAGGCTGTCGTCGAAGCGCAGCGGCGACCCGAGCGAAGCCTCCTGCATGTCGCTGTCGCGCGGCGCAGGCCGACCGGCGGCGAAGAGCGCAGTCTGAATCAGCGCTGAACAATCGAGTCCCAACGACGTGCGACCGCCCCAAAGGTACGGCGCTTCGAGAAAACGCTCGGCGACGGCGACAAAGTCAGGCTCGTACTCGTCGATTGGCGTAAGATGCGCCGCATAGAGGAAGCCGCCTCCGGCCAGCGTCGCGAACTCGCCGTTTGTCGTGACGACCCCGACCAGCGCGCCGAGCGGCAACGCCGTCAGGGGCGGCGCTTTGATGTTCGGCGTCGGATAAACATGGCTGCGGAGCGCGGCCAGCCGATGGGTCGGCGCCGCTTCCGGTCCCAGCGCATTCGCCGGCAGGAAACCGACGTAAAGATCGCGCTGCAACTGCCCCCAGGCCCAGCCCTCGTGCTCGTCATAGACGGTTACGCCCTCGCCAAAGAGGGCTTCCGTCTCCAGCGGCGCGTCATGCGAGGGCGCGCGCCTCAGCGGCGCGACGCTCTCGACGAGGCGCCGCTTGACGCCGTCGACGTAGCGCGCCGCCTCGACCTTGCCGCGCAGCGACGAGGCGGCGAGGTCCGGGCGAGCCGGGGTCAGGCGGCGATCGAGCGATGTCACAGCGAACTCCGTCATTGCGAGCGAAGCGAAGCAATCCAATCATAGGACGCAGCCCTACGACTGGATTGCTTCGTCGCTTCGCTCCTCGCAATGACGGCCTCGTTTGAGCGCCAGTTCATCGGCCGTCGCCCTCACGCGTCGATCCGTTTCACGAACCATTGCAGGATGCGGCCCCATACCTCGTCCTTGCCGACGAGATCTTCGCAGCCGTGGTCGAGATTGGGATTGTCGTTAACTTCGATCACCGCAATCTCGTCGGCGGTCTGCTTCACGTCTACGCCATAGAGTCCGTCGCCGATCGCGCTCGCCGCGCGCAGCGCCACCTCGATAACTTGCGACGGCGCGTCGCTGACCGCCATCGTCGTCGACCCCCCTTCGCGAGCGCCGTTCGGCCCGTGCTTGATGATCTGCCAATGGCCGCGCGCCATCCGGTACTGGCAAACGAAGAGCGGCTCGCGATCGAGCACGCCGACCCGCCAATCGAATTCCGTCGGCATGAATTTCTGCGCCAGCAATAGATCGGTGTCTTCGAAGAGCTGTTTGGCGAGAGTCTGCAGCGCCTCGAAATTCTCGACGCGGTGCACGCCGCGCGAGAACGAGCCGTCGGGTATCTTTACGACCATCGGCCAGCCGAGCGCCTTGGCCGCCCTTTCGAGGTCTTCGTCCTCGGCGAGCATGATGGTCGGCGGAATCGGCACGCCGTTCGCCTCCATCAATTCGTGCAGATAGACCTTGTTGGTGCAGCGGATCATCGACACCGGATCGTCGATGACCGGCATCCCCTCCTGCAAGGCGCGGCGGGCGAAACGATAAGTGTAATTGTCGATCGAGGTCGTGGCGCGGATGAAGAGCCCATCGAATTCGGCGAGTTCGGCGAGTTGGCGCTTGGTGATCGGCTCAATCTCGACAGAATGGCGCTCGCCGAAACGCTCCAGATATTTGATCGTCTCTTGCGACGAGGGCGGCAGTGCTTCCTGTGGATCGTGGAGCACGGCGAGCGAATATTTCGCGATCGTCCGGGCGCGCGGATTGCGCCAGTCGCGCTGGGTATGATGGTGCAGCGCGTCGCGGAAGAAGGCCACCTCCTCGGGCCCGAGCTTGGCGAGCGGGCGGGCGCGCAGGCGATCGATCTTCCAGCGTTTGTTGGCGGTGATCGTCACTTCCAGCGCCGGGCAGCGATACCAATCGAAGAGCAGCCGGCCGAACGCCTCGAAGCGCGGGTCCTGCGTCTGGCCGAAGCAGAAGAGAAGATCGAAAGTCGCCCGCTCCGTCGCGTTGGCGCGGTGGGCGGCATGATTCAGCGCCTCTTCGAGCTCCGGCAGCGCGTGCTCGTAGAGCTTTCGCTCGCGGAGTTCGAGCATCGTCTCGACAGTCGGAATGACGCGGTGGCCGCGGGCCTCGGCGAGCAGCGACGCGTAATAGCCCTGGGATTGATAATTGTAGGACCGCGACAGATTGACCAACTTGGCGCGGCCCGAGGCGGCGAACAATTTTGGCCGGGCAAGATAGTCGCTGGTCGTGATGACCTTATGCGGCGTGTCCGCATTGGGAAAATCGCGCGCCTGGTCGACCAGGATCACCCATCCGGTCATCGCGACGAAACCACCGTGGATTGTTGAGAGAGAGAAGGAATGCGAACTCGGGGGCGACTCATCGGCTCCTCGGCCGGGCGCGGGCGGAATCGGCGCTCAAAAAAGCGCGGGCTCTCCATTCAGGCGCGATTCGCAGCGCCGAAATTGTCGCGGGCACAATGTCCCTGCTTCGTTAACGAAGCAACCGCAAGCAGGGGTCTTCCAGTCAATATTTTACGCCTTTTTGCGCTCAGGCCGCGATGAGCCGCTTCTCGAGGCGCAGCGCCGCGGCGCCGTCCTCGTAGTAGTCCTCGGCGCGGCCGAACCTGTGGTAGCCCAGTCGCTCATAGAGCGCGATCGCCGGATGATTGTCTTCACGCACTTCAAGGCGCAGCGTCGTGCGCCCCTGCTCGATGGCGTAAGTCTGCGCCGCAGCGATCAGCGCGCGGCCGACGCCGCGCCGCGCCCGCGCCGGGTCGACGGCGATCGAATAAAGCCTCGCCGTCCGCCCGCTCTTGCGAAGGAAGACGAGAGCATAGCCGGCGACGCCCGCGGCGTCGGTCGCGACGAGGAGCGGCCGATGCGGCGCAAGGATGAAGGCGCGAAGAGAGCGGCGAGACAGGCGATCGCCGGAGAAGACGGCGCGCTCCAACCTTTCGATCGCCTCAAGATCGCTCATCTGAGCCGGCCGGATGGCGAGAGAGCTCAACGGACCAACCGCCTCAAGAGCAAAGCGCCCGCCAACGCGCGCAAACGCCCGTAGTCCTGCACATCGGCTCGCCCCACCTCTGGTCCCGCCGGTCTATTGTCGCACGGTCCGGGCGCGCGCGCATAGTCTCCGCCTTGAGACGCTGATCGTCGCGCGTTTGTGAATCGATGTGACGGCCCCGTGAGCCGGCGCGCCGCCATGTCGCCGAAGGCGCAGGCAAACTTTCTTGGTTCATCCATCGAGACCGTCGCGCTCGGCGAGACCTGCGGCGGGAGCACATGTCATGGAGAGGCGAGATATGCTCGTTCTTTCGATCAACGGCGAAACGCATCGGCTCGACATCGAGCCCGAGACGCCGATGCTCTGGGTCCTGCGCGACGAGCTGGGCCTCACCGGAACCAAATTCGGCTGCGGCGTCGCCCAATGCGGCGCCTGTACAATTCATGTCGACGGCGAGGCGACGCGCTCCTGCCAAATGCAAGCCGCCGACGCGGTCGGCAAGCAGATCGTCACCATCGAGTCGATCGGCGTCAAGCAATTGCATGTCGTGCAAAAGGCCTGGCTCGAGGCCGATGTGCCGCAATGCGGCTATTGCCAGTCCGGCCAGATCATGGCCGCCGTCAGCCTACTAACGAAAAACCCCTCGCCGTCCGACGCCGACATCGACGCCGAGATCACCAATATCTGCCGCTGCGGGACCTATCCGCGCATCCGCGCTGCGATCCATCGCGCCGCGGCGCTGGCGAAGCTTTAGAAGGAGAACGCCCTTGAACGCTCCTCTTCTGTCGCGCCGCGCCTTCGTCGCCGCCAGCCTCTCGGCGACCGGAGGCTTGATCGTCGCGGTGGCGAGCCGCCGTGCCGTCGCCATGCCGCTTGGCCCCGCGCCTTGGCCCGACGAAGACGCGCGCCTTTCCGGCGAGGTCGATGCGTTTGTCGTCATCGAGCCGGACGAGACGATCCTTCTGCGCATCGCCAAGTCGGAAATGGGCCAAGGGGTAATGACGTCGCTCGCGATGATTGTCGCCGAAGAGCTCGAATGCGATTTCGCCAAGGTGAAGGTCGAATACGCCTCCGCCCATCGCAATTACATCGACGGCGGCCCCTATGGCCAAATGGGCACCGGCGGCTCGCGCTCGGTGCGCGGCTCGCGCGAATTCCTGCAGCAGGCCGGCGCCTCGGCGCGCGAGCGCCTGATCCGCGCCGCCGCGGCGCGCTGGCGCGTCGCGCCCGAGACGTGCCTCGCTCGCGCGGGGCGCGTCCTGCATGAGGCCTCGGGCCGCGCGGCGAGCTATGGCGAATTGGCGCGCGAGGCGGGCGTCCTGCCCGCGCCGAGCAAGGAGCCAGCGATCAAGACGCCCGACCAATATAAGCTGATCGGCGTTCGGCAAGCGCGCTTCGACACGCCGGCGAAAATCGACGGTTCGGCGAAATTCGGAATCGACACGCGCCTTGACGGCATGGTCTACGCCGCGGTCGCCAATTGCCCCGTCTTCGGCGGCAGGGTGAAGAGCTACGACGAGGCGGCGATCAAGAACCGGCGGGGGATACTCGCCGTCGCGCCGGTGACGAACGGCGTCGCCGTCGTCGCCGATCGGTTCTGGCGCGCCAAAGAGGCGATCGCCGCCCTGCCGATCGTTTGGGACGAGGGCCCCGCGGCCGCAACCGACAGCGCGCAATTCCGCGCCGAATATCGCGCCGCGCTCGATGGACCGCTCGCCAACGCCGTCAAGCGCGGCGACGTCGCCGGCGCGATGAGCAGCGGCGCGACGGTCATCGAAGCGCTCTATGAGGCGCCCTATCTCGCCCATGCGCCGATGGAGCCGCTCAACGCCACGGCGCATTGGCGCCCCGACCGACTCGACGTATGGCTCGGCACGCAAGCGCCGGGTTCGGCGCTGAACCTCGCCGCCGAGGTCGGCGGCCTCGATCCGCGCAACGTCTATGTCCACAATTGCTACCTCGGCGGCGGCTTTGGCCGACGCGCCGTCAATGACGAACTGCGTCAAGCCGTCGAGGTCTCCAAGGCGATCCGCAAACCGGTCAAGCTGGTGTGGACGCGCGAACAGGACATCCAGCACGACCGCTATCGGCCGCAAGCAGCAATCCGAATGAAGGCGGCGCTCGGCCCGGACGGCATGCCGACGGCCTTCGATTTTCGTACCGCCGTCGGGTCGATCAACCGCTCGCTCGGCTGGGACGACGTCAAAAGCGGCGTCGAGCGATCGGCGGTCGAAGGGCTCGCCAACTGCCCCTATCGCGCCGGCGCGCTCAATGTCGACTGCGCGCTCAAGAACACCCATGTGCCGGTGATGTTCTGGCGCTCGGTCGGGTCGTCGCAAAACGCTTTCGCAGTCGAGAGCTTCATCGACGAGGTCGCCCATGCGGCGAAGAAGGATCCTTACGAATTCCGCCGCGCGCTGCTCTCCGACCGGCTCGACTTCATCGCCGTGCTCGACAAGCTCGCCGACAAAGGCGATTGGGGCAAGCCCCTGCCGATCGACGTGGGCCGGGGCCTCGCCATCCATGAGGCCTTCGGCACGATCGTCGGCGAGATTGCCGAGGTTCAGGTCAGCAAAAGCGGCGACGTGAAAGTCAAGCGCGTCGTCGCCTGCATCGATTGCGGCCATGTCGTCAATCCGCTGACGGTCGAGATGCAGATCGAGAGCGCGGTGCTTTATGGGCTGACAGCGGCGCTCTTCGGCGAGATCACGATCAAGCAAGGCCGCATCGAGCAGGGCAATTTCGACAACTATCCGATTGCGCGGATGGGCGACGCCCCAGTCATCGAGACGCATTTCGCCTTGTCGGGCGGCGAAAAATGGGGCGGCGCCGGCGAGCCCGGCACGCCGCCGATCGCCCCCGCCGTCGCCAACGCGATCTTCGCCGTCACGGGAAAGCGCATCCGCGCGCTGCCGCTGAAGAACGCGAATCTTGGCGCCTGACTCCCCTCTCCCCGACGGAGAGGGGCCGGGGCGAGGGACGAGCGTTTCAGGCGTTCGCACGACGTACGTACAAATTCACTTCCGCGCCGGGCGCCCTTTTCCGAAAAGGCCGATCCCCTCACTCCTGCCCCTCTCCCTCCGGGAGAGGGAAAGTCCATTGTTCCGGCGGCGCGCTTGCGCCAGGACCCAGCGAACGCTGCATGATCACGCTGTCGGTCCAACGGCCGAATTTGTAGCCGATCGACGGCAGGCGCCCAACCTGTTGAAAGCCGCCAGCCTCGTGCAGCCGGATCGAAGCCGCGTTGGCGCCGTCGATATAGCCCAGCATTTGCCGGTAACCCGCGGCCGCGCAGGCGTCGATCAAAGCGAGGAGCAACATGCGCCCGACGCCCGCATGCAGAATGTCGTGACGCACATAGATCGAGTGCTTGACGGCGTAGCGATAAGCGGGGCGCTTCCGAAACGGCACGGCATAGGCGTAGCCGACAATCTCCCCGCCGCGTTCGGCGACGAGATGCGGCAGGCGCCGGCCGCGCATGTTCTTGCGCCGCCGCTTAAGGTCCTCGGCGTCTAGGGGTTGCGGCTCATAGTCGCCGACGTCGCCGAGGCCATGGGCGATATGATGGCGATAGATCGCCAGCATCGCCGCCACATCATCGTCGCGCGACGGCCGCACGAATATGCGCGGCTCGACGGCGATCGCGGTCGTCTCGCTCATCGGTCGGCGGCTCACTCGCGCATGACATAAGTATAGAGTTTGACGGCGCCGGACGAATCCACTTCGCGATAAACGCCCTGGATCTCCGATTCAAATCCCGGGAATAGATTGGCACCGCGTTCGAAGACTTTCAAATAGTCGAGCATTGGCCGCGATCTTTCGTCGATCCGCTCGCCCGGTGCGATTGTCGCTATGCCCGGCGGATAGACGACGAACAGCGTCGTGGCGATACGTCCCTCGATCTCGCCGATCGGCAGGTATTCGACTCTGTTGCGGATCATGGCGCTGACCGCCTCGCGCGGCGGGACGACCATATTCGGCAGGTGAGCCGGCGCGAATTGCGCCCGCTGCAGCGCGCTGACATTGGCCTCGCGGAAGAAGGCGTGCATCTCGGCGCAGAGGTCGCGTAAGCGAAGGCCGCGGTAGCGGCCGGGGCGGCGGCGAACGAATTCGGGAATCGCGTCGTCGAGAAGCGCGTTGTCGTCGTGCAGCCTTTTGAAGGCGACGAGCGAACTGACCAAAGTCCCCGCCTTGCTCGCCTCGACGCCCGGTGTAAGCAGGAACAGAAGCGAGTTGAGGTCATTCTTTTCGGCGACCACGCGATTTTCGCGCAAATATTGCGCGACGACCGGCGCGGGGACGCCATGGGCCTCATAAGCGCCGGTGCGACGGTCGAAGCCCGGCGTCAGCAGCGTCAGCTTGTTGGGATCGGTGATCGCCTGGCCAGGCGCCAGGCGCGAAAATCCGTGCCAGGCGTCGCCTGGCGAGAGTTCCCAGTATCGCGCATGGGCGACCAATTGATCGGTCGGAACGTTCTCCCACGGGACATCGTGGACGCCGCCTTCGCGCGCGGCGTCGGGAATGGCGACGCGGTCCGGAACGAAAGGATCGAAGAACCAGCGTCTTGCCGGATCGCTCTCCTTCTCCTCGAACTCGCGACGAACCGCGCGCAGCTTCTTGCGCAATTCGACGCCGAGCCGAATCGTATCGTCCCATAAAACCTCGCCTGAGCGGCCCTTCATCATCTGCGCGCCGACGTCGAGAGAGGCGAAGAGCGGATAGAAGGGCGACGTCGAGGCATGCAGCATGAAGAATTCGTTGAAACGGCGATGCTCGATGCGGCGCGCCTGGCCGCGGATATGGCTGTCTTTGATGTGGATTTGAGACGCCTGCGAGAAGCTGGCGAGCTGCTTATGCGTCGATTGCGTCGCGATGATCCCCGGCGCGTCAGGGCCGAGATTTTTGAGGCCCATCGCAAAACGCCCCGCATAGAGCGGGTGGAATTTCATGAAACCGGCCCAGGCCTCGTCGAAGAGGATGTAGTCGCAAAGCTTGCCGATCCGCTCGACGATCATGTCGGCGCTGAGGATCGTGCCGTCATAGGTGCATTGTTCGATGACGCCGACGCGGAACGGCCGCTCGCGTCGCCAGGCCTCCTTATGTTTGACCAGCGGCGAAGCGCGGATCGCCTCGCGAATCGCTTTTTCGTCAAGGAAGCGGCAATCGATCGGGCCGATCAACCCATGCGCGTTGCGGTCAGTCGGCAGGAAGATCGGAATGCCGCCGCCGAGGAACAAGGCGCCATGATGCGCCGCCTTGTGATTGTTGCGATCAAACAGCACGAGATCGTCCTCGGCGACGAGGGCGGAAAGCACGATCTTGTTGGAGGACGAGGTGCCGTTGAGAACGAAGTAGGTCTTCTCGGCGCCGAAAATCGTCGCGGCCTCTTTTTGCGCCTCCAAGGCGGGACCTTCATGCGTGAGGAGATCGCCGAGCTCGAGAATCGAATTGTCGAGATCGTCGCGAAACACCGCCTCGCCGAGATGCTCCATGAAAATGCGGCCGACCGGACTGCGGCTATAGAAGACGCCGCCATTATGGCCCGGGCAGGTCCAGAGCTGGTTGCCCTCCTCGGCATAGTCGACCAGCGCGCCGAAGAACGGCGTCTTCAAGGTTTCGGCATATTGCTTGAGGCGGCTGACCAGATTCTTGGCGATGAATTCCGGCGTCTCCTCCGCCAGGAAGACATAGCCGTCGACAAAGTCGAGCACTTCCACCGGAACGTCCTCGAAGCGGCGGCGCCGAACCAACATCACGATCGGCATTTCGAGGCCGCGCCGGCGCATCAGGTTGATCAGCGAAGCGGTCTTGCCCTCGAGCCCTTTCTTGCCCCAGTCGACGACCATGCAGCCGATCGCCGCGTCGGTCTGGACGGCGATCTCCGCATCTTCGATGCGGCGCGCCTTGATCACCTGAAAGCCGAGGCGCTCGATCGCCGCAATGATCTCGCGCACGCGCTGGCCTTCGAGGTCGTCAGCGTCGAACGCAGGCGCTGCGAAAAGAAAGGTGAAACGTTGAAAGAAATTCATTTTTAAGATGTTCCGACGCGGGCTGCGGCAATCTCGCGGCCGTGTTTGACGATCGTGTGACAAGCGACGACGGCGCCCGCGCTTTCCTTCTGAGCCGCCGCCTGTTAGCTCGCAGCGCCATGGCTGACGCCGCCCTGACCTCCCGCGCTTCCAGCGCAGCAACCACGATCGGCCTTGTCGCCGTTCTTCTGTGGTCGGCGTTGGCTTTGCTCACCGCGGCGTCCGGCGAGGTCCCGCCTTTCGAACTGGCGGCGTTGACCTTTGCAGTCGGCGGCGCGGCGGGCTTAGCCTACGCGCTTTGGCGCGGCCGTTTGCGCGCCCTTCTTCAACCTTGGCCGGTATGGGTCGTCGGAATCGGCGGGCTCTTCGGCTATCACGCGCTTTATTTCGCGGCGCTCCGCCGCGCTCCGCCAGCCGAGGCGAGCCTTATCGCCTATCTCTGGCCGCTGCTGATCGTCCTTTTCTCGGCGTTGCAACCGGGCGAGCGTTTGAGCCCGCGCCATATTATCGGCGCGGCGCTCGGCCTTGCCGGCGTCGCCGCGCTGTTCTCAGCCAAGTCGGACGGCGCGTTGTTCGCGGGCGCTTCATGGAGCGGCGACGCGCTGGCGCTTTGCTGCGCCTTCGTTTGGTCGATCTATTCGGTCGCTTCGCGCCGCCTGAAAGAGGCGCCGACGGAAGCAGTCGCCGGCTTTTGTTTGATCACGGCGGTCCTCGCCGCTCTGTGCCATTTCGCCTTCGAGACGACGATCGCGCCGGCGACTTTAAGCCAATGGCTGGCCATACTCGGCTTGGGACTCGGGCCGGTCGGCCTCGCTTTCTATGTGTGGGACTATGGCGTCAAGCATGGCGACATCAAGCTGCTCGGCGTCGCCGCCTATGCCGCGCCGGTTCTCTCGACGCTGATTTTGGTGGCCGCGGGCTTTGCGCCGGCGACGCTGTCGCTGGCGCTCGCCTGCGGGCTGATCGTGGCGGGGGCCGCGGTGGCGTCGGTGAGGCGGGGGTGAAGAGCGATAGCTATTGGCCGCGACGCCGAGGACTCCTCGCCCCGTGAAGCAAAGCGTAACGGGGAGAGGTACGGAGAGGGGCCGGTCGTCTATATTCAGACGTGGGCCTTTCCGACCCGCCCCTCACCTTACCTCTCCCCGCTTTTGCCGGGAGAGGAGTCTCTGACGCCGAGATCATCCTGGAGCCATATTCGCGTACCTGTACGCCTCCGCGAATCCCAACGAACGATACAACGCCCGCGCCGGGGCGTTCCGCTCGCGGACAAGCAGATAGGCGTTCGTTGCGCCCTGCCGCCGTCCCCAGTCGATCAGCGCCGCGACGAGCCGGCGCCCAAGGCCGCGGCCGCGCGCTTCGGGCGCGACAACGATGTCATGGAAGCCGACCATGCCGCGCTCGGCGACGGCGAGGCCGAAGGCCAGCGGCTCGCCCTTATCGACGAGGGTCGCAAAGGCGACCGGCAGAGCGATGAGCGGCAAGAGCCGGCGCAACGCCCGCGCGCCGTTTTCGCCATGGCCATAGGCGGCCATCGCCGCGGCGATCCAGGCATCGCTCGCCGTTCCTTCAAGACGCACGGCGGGATCGGCGGCGCCTTTCGGCTCGGCGGCGAACATGCCGAGCGAGGGATCGTCGTCGCGCCAGCCGCGCGCGATGAAACAGGGCTCGACGCCTGATTGAGCGAGTGGCGTGATGCGGAAGACCGGCCGCAAGGACGCTTCGGCGAACAGCGGTTCGATCGTATCGATCAGCGCGTCCGGAGAAAGGCGCGACGCAAAGAGCGGGCTCGCCGAATTGGCGCGGCGAGTATGCCCGTCCGAGAGGCGCACGACCCAGCCGTCGACAAGAATTGTCTTGAGCGCTGGCCAGGAATTGAAGCCGCGCTCCTCAATCGCTCGCACCAGATCGAGATCGGCTTTCCTCATGGGTCTCAAAAGGAAAGGGCCGGCTTAGCGCCGGCCCGGATCAAGCAGCCGTTGCGGCCAAGCCTTACGCCTCGACCTTCTTGGGCTTCAGAATCTGGCGGCCGCGATACATGCCGCTCTTCAAGTCGATATGGTGCGGGCGACGCAATTCGCCGGAATCCTTATCTTCGACATAGGTCGGCGCCTTTAAGGCGTCCGCCGAGCGGCGCATGTCGCGCCGGGAAGGCGAGGTTTTTCGTCTCGGAACAGCCATTTATCTCTCCAATGGGGCTTGATCTTATGGGCTTCGGCTGGGCAAGCCCGCCGCCGGAAAGCGGCGCTCTTACACGGAAAAGCGCAGGATGGCTAGCCTGGCGGGTCCGAGACCTGCGTTCATAATCCGCACAAAAGGCTTTGCGCATAATGCGGGAAGACCACTGAAGCCCGCGAAAAGCGGCGAAACGGAGCAAAAGCCATGCAAACCCTTCAACTCGGCAAGGCGGGACCAAGGGTCTCCACCCTTGGGCTCGGCTGCATGGGCATGTCGGGCATGTATGGTCCGGCTGACCGCGCCGAGAGCATCGCCACCATTCACGCAGCGCTCGACGCGGGGATCACGCTTCTCGACACCGGCGATTTCTACGGCATGGGCCACAATGAAATGCTGATCGGCGAGGCGCTGAAGGGCGCCAAACGCGACGGCGTTCTCCTCAGCGTCAAGTTCGGCGCTCTTCGCGACCCATCGGCGGGTTGGGTCGGCTTTGACGCGCGGCCCGCCGCGGTGAAGACGTTTCTCGCCTATTCGCTGCAGCGGCTCGGCGTCGACCATATCGACATCTATCGCCCGGCGCGCCTCGATCCCAACGTGCCGATCGAAGAAACAATTGGCGCCATCGCCGATATGGTGAAGGCCGGTTTCGTACGATACATCGGCCTCTCGGAAGTCGGATCGCCGACGATCCGCCGCGCCGCCGCGGTTCATCCGATCTCGGATCTTCAGATCGAATATTCGCTTATCTCGCGTGGGCTGGAGGACAATATTCTGAAGACCTGCCGCGAACTCGGCGTCGCCGTCACCGCCTATGGCGTCTTGTCGCGCGGCCTGATCAGCGGCCATTGGCGCAAGGACAGCGCCGCCGGCGCCGGGGACTTCCGCGCCCATAGCCCGCGTTTCCAGGCCGCGAATATCGATCACAACCTCGCGCTCGTCGAGAAGCTGCGCGCTGTCGCCGCGGCGAAGGGCGCGAGCGTCGCGCAGATCGCTATCGCCTGGGTCATGGCGCAGGGCCAGGACATCGCGCCGGTGATCGGGGCGCGGCGGCGCGATCGGTTGACGGAAGCGCTCGGCGCGCTCGACGTCAGGCTGAGCCCGCAAGACCTCGCTGAAATCGAGCGCGCGGCGCCGAAAGGCGCGGCCGCCGGCGAGCGTTATGCGCCGGCCGGCATGGCGTCGCTCGACAGCGAACGCGCCTAGAGAGGGAGGCGAAGGTTCAACCCGCGCCGGCGATGACGTGATGCTTCACGGCTAGCTTTTGCGGCGATACGAATGATCGTTATGCGTCTCCTCGCCATCTCCGGCAGCTTGCGCGCCGCCTCGGTCAACACGGCGGCGCTTGACGCCATGCGCCGTCTCGCGCCGAAAGGCGTCGAGATCACGCTCTATCGCGGCCTTGCGACCCTGCCGCCCTTCACCCCGGACGCCGATCGCGATCCGCTGCCGAAAGAGCCCACGGCGCTCCGCGCCGCTATCGGCGCTGCAGACGGCCTCATCATCGCCGCGCCGGAATATGCGCATGGCCTGCCGGGCGCCTTGAAGAACGCGCTCGATTGGCTGGTCGGCTCGGTCGAATTTCCGGGCAAGCCGGTGATGTTGATCAACGCCGCGCCGCGCGCCTTCCATGCGCAAGCGA
>DATGHD010000301.1:0-2790 GCA_035308145.1 Roseiarcus sp. | reverse complement strand
CTTTGGGATCGGATCGGCCCGCCGGCGACGTTCTTAGCTAGCGCCGTCTTCGCGTTTTTCACTTTGCTGGGTTTAATTTGGTTGCGGACGCGACTTTCCGGAAATGACCCAGCCGATTAAAAAAATAGGTACATACGCTCCCGTTGGAATAATGGCGCGCCGAAAATTGTTGGTGTGTTTCTTCACGGCTTCAGCAGAACCTTGCCGATATTCTTCCGGTCCTGGATGTAATGGTGCGCCGCCGGCGCCTCGTCGAAGCGAAACGTCGCGGCGATTTTCGGCCTGATCGCGCCTTCGCCCCAGAGCCTCAAGATCTCATCGGCCCACTCGCGAATGCGATCGACCTCGCCCCACATATGCCCGAGATTGACGCCGAAGACGCCCTTGTTGGCGTTGATCAACGACATCGGATTGAATTGGAGCCACGGCGTTGCGGCCAGCGTCGAGACCATGGCGAGGAGGCTTCGCGTCTTGTCAGTCGCCAGCGAGGAGACGCCGAACATGCCGAGCCTTCCGGTCGGCGCGAGCAGGCGATAGCCCTTTTTGAAGGACTCGCCGCCGACGGCGTCGAGGACGAGTTCGACGCCGCGGCCATTGGTGATCTCCCGCGCCTTGGCTTCGAAATCCTCTTTTCGATAATCGATCAGATGGTCGGCGCCGAGCGCGCTGAGGTCGGCGTGTTTCGTGGAAGACGCCGTGCCGATGATATGCGCGCCGATATGCTTGGCGATTTGGATCGCGGCGATGCCGACGCCGCCGCCCGCCGAATGGATGAGGACGGTCTCGCCCCTCTTCAATCCGCCCATGGCGACGATGAGCTGCCAAGCGGTGAGATAGTTGACCGGGATCGCCGCGCCCTGCAACGCGGACATATCCACAGGACGTGCGAAAACTTGCTTTTCCGGAACGCAAATGACGTCCGCATAGCCGCCGAAGCGGGTCAGCGCAAAGACGTCGCGGCCGATGAAGCTCGCCTCGACGCCAGCGCCGACCTGATCGACGCGTCCGGCGACCTCGTAGCCCGGCACGACGGGAATCGGCGGCAGGTCGGGATAGGCGCCCATCCGCCCCATCACGTCGGCGAAATTGACGCCGGCCGCCTCGACGCGGATGCGCATTTCGCCGGCCTTCGGCTCGGGGTCGGGCGCCTCCTTGACGGCGAGAACCTCCGGCGCCCCGGCCTTGGTAATCCAGATCTGACGCATGCCTGCCTCCTCTCCGCGCCACGACCATCCTTAGCCGGAGTTTGAGGAGGCGTAAGCGGTCGTCCTCGAGTTCGAATTCATCTCGCGCCATGCTCGCCAAGCAATCAACAAGATTTTGACGCTGAGATCAGCGCTCGTCTTTAGCTTGTTAGAGTCGGGACAGGCCGCGTTGGGTCAAACGACCGCTCTTTGATACGAGCGCCTGGTAGGTTATGCGGCGAGGCGCTTGCCCACCGCCATGAACACCTTGCTGACCTTGATCTGGGGCACGTCGTTGTCGTAGTCGCCGGTGAAGAGCTTGGCGATCAGCTTCCGTCGCGTCGTCGCATCTTCGGCAAAGCGCACGGCGAGGCCGCCGGCGACATTGCGCACCAGCTCGAACGGCGCCTCGACGCCATCGGCAAAAGCCAGAACGCCTCCATCGCCCGCGCGCAGGCGGCCGATGCCGAGAGCGATATTGGCGCCGCTCATCGAAATGTCGCGCACCTCGCAAGGCGCCTGCATGCCGGTCGTCAGCCGAAGCGTCGCCTGCTCGCCGGAGTCGAACCGCTCCTCAGCCCTGCGCCTCGGCAACTCGATGCAGACCGCGCAGGCGATGACGAGAACCGCAATGTTGAAGATGCTCCAGAAGACGTTCACCTCATAGCCGTCGGTGCCGTAGAGCGGCGAATATTGCGAAATGTTCATGACGATGCCGAGGATCGTGGCGATCGCCATCGCCGCAAAGGGCAGCAGCAACCGCCATTGCACCACGATCTTGTCCGTGGCGATGCCCTTGGCCGTCACTTTGAAGGGATGGCCCCAAGGCCGGACCAAGGCGACGGCGACGGTCGCGATGATCGAGAAGCTGGTCAGCAATTGGGTGACGTCGGTCATCACCGGGACGATGCGCTTCTTGGCGAAATGCGCCATGAACAGCATCGAGCAGATTGCGGTTGGCGCAAGATAGCGCATGAGATCGGCGACCGTGCTCGAAATGACCGCGGTCGCGGTCCACCAATAGACCAAGGGCGCGCTGATCATCATGAGCTTGAACGGCGCGTTGGCCATCCAATAGAGAATGCCGTCAAGCGCCGAAAAGCGGTTAATCAGGCTGATCTTGCCGATGCCCGCAAAAGACCAGCGCGTATAGATTTGCTGCATGGCGCCGAGGCACCAGCGCGAGCGCTGCGAAATATAGGCGCCGAGGCCTTCCGGCGCGAGGCCCATGCTCAGGCGTTCGTTGATGAAGATCGTGCGGTAGCCGTATTCGCCGAGCTTGAAGGTCGTGAGCATGTCCTCGGTCACGGTCTCGATCGCCATGCCGCCGGCCGCGACAAGCGCCTCGACGCGGAAGATCGCGGAGGTGCCGCAGCAGAAAGCCGCGCCCCAGGCGTCCTTGCAGCCGAGCAGCGTGTTGAAGAAGAACCTCTGCTCATCCGGCCAGTGCCGAGAGACCAACAGGTTGCTTTGAATGGGGTCTGAATTGAAGAAATGCTGCGGCGTCTGGACGATGCCGACGTCAGCCTCGGTGAAAAGCCCAAGGGTGCGCTTGAGGACGTTTCGGTAAGGAACGAAGTCGGCGTCGAGCAGCAGGATGAACTCC
>DATGHD010000300.1:0-9746 GCA_035308145.1 Roseiarcus sp. | reverse complement strand
GGCGCCCGCGGCCTATTTCACGCTGCCGCGTTTGCCCGCGCCCGAAGGCGAAGCGCCGTCAAGCGAATTTCTCGCACAGCATCTGGGGCTCGAGGCGACGGAACTCGGCTTTGGCCCACACCGCCCGACCGCCTATTCCGCTGGAACGCCTTTCGTTTTCGCACCCATCGCCAACCGCGCGGCGCTGGCCAAGGCGCAGCCCAACATTCACGCCTGGGGCGAGAACGGGGCGCCGGCGTTGTACCTTTATACGCGCGACGCCGAGGCCAAGAGCTCCAGCTTCCGGGCCCGGACGTTCGCCGCCGGCTGGGGCGTCGTCGAAGATCCGGCGACCGGCTCGGCCGCAGCGGCTTTCGCCGGCGTCCTGATGCAATTCGAGCCGCCTACGGACGGCGAAACATTGTTCGTCATCGAGCAGGGTTTTGAGATGGGCCGGCCAAGCCTGATCTCGCTTGGCCTCGACGTCGAAGGCGGCGCCCTGCGCTCGGCGACGATCGGCGGCTCGGCGGTGATCATCGCGCAAGGGACGATCAACGCATGAGCGGCGAGGCGAGCCGCATCCGCAAAGTCGCCGCGCTGGAATTGACTTACAAGCCGCAGTCTTGGGCCTTCGCCGAGGAGCGCGCTGCTGACATTCTCGCTCATTGGTCGAAGGCCAAGGCCGCGAAGCCGAGCCTGTTCGATGGAAAAGTGCTGTTGATGAGCGCGCACGAATTCATCATGCGCGCCGATGGTCAGACGATCCTCCGCGGCCAATATCTCAAGACCGACTACAAGGCCTTTCTCGCCTGGCGCGATCTCGGCTTTCCTGACCGATCGGTCCGCAACGGCTTCGCCATGGCCGCGCTGCAATCTTCCGACGGCGCCTATCTGCTCGGCGAGATGGGAAGCCACACGGCCAACGCCGGCTCGGTCTATTTCGCCGCGGGCACGCCCGACGAAAACGACCTCTTCGGCGACCGCGTCGATCTTCGCGCCAGCGTCTTGCGCGAATTGGAAGAGGAGACGGGCATTCGCTCGAGCGACATTGTCGTGGCGGCGGACTGGATCCTTGTCGACGCCCCACCGCGCATCGCCTGCCTGAAACCCGTGCGCAGCGCCGAGGACGCCAAGACGCTCAAGGCGCGGATCGAGGCCCATCTCGCCTCCGAGGCCACGCCGGAACTGGCGCGCATCCATATTGTGCGATCGACGGCGGATATCAACGAGACGCGGATGCCGCGCTTCATTGTCGATTTCTTGCGACACGCGTTTAGCGAAGATCACATCTCGGTCGGATAGCCGTGGCGCTTGCGCGAGGCGATGATCATCGCGCGGGCTTCGGCGTCCTTGCCGGAGGCGCAGACCTGCTCGGCCGCCGCGATCTCGCTCTTGATCTGGTTGTAGACCGACTGCGCGACATGGCCCATCGCCAAGTCGTTGTTTTGGATCGCCCGATAGCGCGCGATATCGGCGGCGCAGCCTGTGCCCGACGGCATCGTGAAGTTGGAGGGCGTCACGTCGACGGAGGCCGGGGCTGGCGGCGGCGCGCTCGCCACGGGAGCGGGCGCGTTGCAGCCGGCGAGAAGTAAACCGACCAACGCAACGGCGACGATTGATCTCATCTGGCCCTCCTCGAATCGAACGAAGCGATGGGCTGAGCCTCGCCAACCGATGCGCAAGGTCAAGCGGAATTCGCCCTACCCTGAGCGTCGCCGCGCCAGCGCCTCAGCCAAAAGACGCGCGATCAACGGCTCGTCATCGAAACGCAAGGCGACGGGTAACGCGATCGCTCTTTGCGCATGGCTGGCGGGCAAACGAACGAAGTCCTTTTCCGTCGTCACGGCGATGAGGCTTTTGGCCTCCGCTTCGGCGAAGAGCGCGTCAAGCTCGCTCGGCTCATAGCGATGATGGTCGGGGAAGCCGCGCTCGACGACCGCGCGCGCGCCGAGCGTCCGCAAGGTCTCGAAGAACTTTTCCGGCCGGCCGATGCCGGCAAAGGCGAGGACTCGCGCGCCGTTTAGGCGCGCGGCGACTGAAGGGTCCGGCTCGAGTCGCGCGCTCGTGACAGGTTTTCCGGCAAGCGCCGTGCAGATGACGCTCGCCCTCGCGCCCGACGCATCGACCACGACAGACAGCGCGACATGCAGCGCTTGTGCGGCGAGCGGAGCGCGCAACGGTCCGGCGGGCAAGCACAGTCCGTTGCCAAAACCGAAGGCGCCGTCGATCATCGCGATTGAGAGATCCTTGGCGAGGCTCGGATTTTGCAAGCCGTCGTCGAGCACGAGAACGTCTGCGCCGGCGGCGATGGCGGCCTGCGCAGCCATCGGCCGATCGGGCGAGACGAAGGTCGGCGCAACGCGCGCCAGCAGCAAGGGCTCATCGCCGACATCGCCCGCGCTATGGCGAGAGGGATCGACCGCAATCGGCGTCCCGCCCGCCGCCCCGCCATAGCCGCGAGAGAGGAAGACGACTTTCTCGCCGGTTGCGATCAAAAGCTTCGCGATGGCGATGGCCGCCGGCGTCTTGCCGGCGCCGCCAACGGTGAAATTTCCGACGCAGATGACGGGCTTTTCGACGCGCAATCCGGGCCGCGCCATCCGCCAGGCTGCGATCGCGCCATAGGCGCCGCCGAGCGGCTGCAAGACCCTGGCGAGCGCAGTCGGCGGATCGACCGCCCAGAAGCCCGGCGCCTTCATCGACTGTCGGCGAGATAGGGCGCAATCGCGCTTAAAGTACGTTCCAGCGCGCCGGTGCGGCTCTCCACCGCCTTCGCCGCCGCGCGGGCCATCTGGCGCAATTTGCCGCCGTTGCGAAAGAGGGCCGTCAGCGTCCCGGCGAGCTCGCGCGCGTCGCGAACCACGGCCGCGCCGCCGGTAGAATCAAGCAACGCATAAGCCTCGGCAAAGTTGCGCACATATGGCCCATGCAGAATGGCGCTGGCGAGCTTGGCCGGCTCGATCGGATTTTGACCGCCGCCGCCGCCGAGATCGTTACTCAGCGACTTGCCGAGGAATACCACCCCGGCGAGTCGGTAGAACAAGCCCAGTTCGCCCATCGTGTCGCAAATATAGATCGGCTCGACGCCGGGCTCGTCGCCGCGGGACCGCAATCCGCACGTCAGGCCCTGAGCTTGCAATTGCTCGGCGATTTCTGCGCCTCGGGCCGGGTGACGCGGCGCGATCATGGTCAGGAGTTCCGGAAAGCGCTTGCTTAGCTGTCGATGCGCTTCGGCCACGATCGCCTCTTCGCCCTCGTGCGTCGAGGCGGCGATCCAGACCCGCCGCCCGGCGATCCGGCCGGAAAGCAAGGCGAGTTCTTGAAGGTCGGCCGGCGGCGCGGGCGCATCGAATTTCAGATTGCCCGCGCATTCGACGCGCGGGGCCCCGAGCAGGCTGAAGCGATCGGCGTCGTCCTGGCTCTGCGCAAGGGCGAGATCGACCCGCGCCAAAAGCGAGCCAATGAAATTCGGCAGCCGGCGCTTCCACCGCGCAAACGAGCGCTCGCTCAGCCGCGCGTTGACGAGAATGATCGGCGTCTCGGCCCGGCTCGCTTCAACGATCATGTTCGGCCAAAGCTCGGATTCGGCGACCAGGGCGAGATCCGGACGCCAATGCGCGATGAAGCGGCGCATGAATTGCGGCGCATCGAGAGGGGCATATTGATGCATGGCGCCGACCGGCAGCCGTTCGGCGATGAGCCGGGCCGAACTCACTGTGCCTGTCGTCATCAAGGCTGCGCGTCCGCTCGCCGAGAGCCGTTCGACCAGGGGCAGAAGCGACAGAGCTTCGCCGACGCTCGCGCCATGCAGCCAGATCAGCGAGCCTTGCGGGCGCGGCAGGCTCGGCCAGCCGCGCCGCTCCTCGAGGCGTTCGCCATCCTCGCGCCCGCGCGCGCGCCGCCAGGAAAGGATCGGGCCGCTGAGCGGCGCCAGGAGGCGTGTCGCCACGCGATAGACGTGAAGCGAGACGGGCGTCAATTGCGCCTCAGACCGGCGCCGGGATCGATCGCGCCGATCTTCGCGTAGGCGCGTTGATGGACGACGTCGAGTCCGGTTTCGACTTGCCTGCGACACGCTTCAAGCGTCTCAGCGTCGGCGTCGGCTGGCACGTGAATGAGATCGCCGACAATGATCGCGCCGCGGCCGAAGGGCTTGCCTAGACTGGCGCGATCCCATGACTTGAAATCGATGCGCCGGCTGGTCACCACGGCGACCGGCGCGATCGGCCGCCCGGAGAGGCGAGCCAGCGTGACGACGCCAAGTCCGGCGATGCGCGGACGCTTGGGGAGATCAGCGGTCATCGCCACGGACGTTCCTTCCGAGAGCGCGCGCAGCAATTCCCGCATCGCCGGAACGCCGCCCTTCCGGCGAATGCGATCGCCGCCGCCGCCCGAGCCGCGGATCGGCGCAACCCCGAGCCGGCGCAGCGCGGCGGCGTTGGCGCCGCCGTCGCCGTGGCGCGAAATCAAGGCCGCCATGCGCGGAATTGATTTCGGCCATGCGAAGGAAATCATGAAATGCTGCCCATGCCACATGGCGACGATCAGCGGCGTCTGACCGGCGATGAAGGCGTCGATGTTGGCCGGCTCGACCTCGAAGCGATTGGTCAGCCGAACAAGGCGAATATAGGCGGCGAGCAGGAAGCCGAGCGTCTCCTGCGCGATTCTCGTCTTGCCGAGCCGCTTCAACATGAGAACGTTCAGAGCTTCTTGCGGGAGAGACCTGCCGGATCGAGAAAGCGGTGCAGATGGACGATGAAATAGCGGGTTTGCGCGCTGTCGACCGTCGCCTGGGCCTTGCCGCGCCACGCGCGCTCCGCGCTGGCGTAGTCGGGAAAGATGCCGACGACGTCGATCTTGGAGGGATCGCGGAACTCGTGGGTGTCCAGATTCTTCAATTCGCCGCCGAAGACGAGATGCAACAATTGCGTCGAAAGCCCGCTCGCCGCCTCGTGTCCCTCGTCCGTCATGTCTCGTTCCTCGAAAGTCGCATTCCGCCTCAAGCGCCGAGCGCGACGGTTGGGCTCTCACCGCTGTTGGCGAGAGCCACCGCAGAGACGAAGGCCGCGATAAGCTTTCGCGGCGCGGCCAGCAAAACCGGGCGAAGGATTTCCGCGCCGTTGTATCTTAAAGTCTCGCCGCGCTCGTCGACCAACGTCCCGCCCGCCTCGCTGAGGATCAGATCGGCGGCGGCGATGTCCCAATCGTGGGCTTTGTCCGAGGCCAGAGCCAAATCCAAGGCGCCGGTCGCGACGAGCGCGATACGATAGGCGAGCGATGGAATTTTCGGCGCCAAGGCCAGCGACAATTCCGCGGCGCGTTCGACCGTCTGCGTCAAGGCGCGAGGTCCGCCGATCTTGGCCCCGTTGAGCTCCGTCCGACGAGAAACCCTGATCTCCTGACCATTGCGCGTCGCGCCGCTTTGCGCCGCGGCGGCGTATGTCTCGCCGAGCGCCGGCGCGTAGACCACGCCAGCGATCGGCCGGCCGGACTCGACGAGCGCGATCGACACCGCCCAACGCGGGTCGCCCGCGACAAAAGCGCGCGTGCCGTCGATTGGATCGACCACCAGGATCCGATCATGGTTGAGCCGGGCGGGATCGTCCTCGGTTTCTTCGGAGAGCCAGCCGGCGTCGGCGAAGGCAGGCCGGAGTCGGTCTTTCAAGAAGGCGTCGACGGCAAGGTCAGCCTCGGTAACCGGCGAGCCGCCGCCTTTGTAATCGATGCGCGCGCCGGTGGGTTCCCCGGCTCTAAAATGCGCCAGCGCGATGCGGCCGGCCTCATGCGCAGCCTCGATCAACAGGCGGCGCGCGGCGACGGCGGCAGGATTTTCGGCCTCGGTCAAAGGACAAGCCTCGGAGATACTTGACGATGCTCTAGCGACGCGATCGCGCAGGCGCAACCTTTGCAAGCGCGTCATCGGGGCGATCGAGGGGGCCCGTCATCGCGGGCAGGATTTAGCGCATTCTTGTGTCTGGGCGGCGGCGGCTTCATCGCGGCGATTTGGGCGTAGCCGTCGCCTTCGTTGCGATCCATGGCGTTGAAACGAAAGCCTCCCTGGCTTGTCCCCACATCGAGCCGCGGAGGCCTAGCCTCAAGGAATCTCTTCGGTTCATCCACGCGTGACGAGCTCAAGCCGCGCGCTCGAACGCTCTTGACATTAATACGTACGTCCGTATTTTGCAACCATGGCGAAAGCATCCCTACGCGAAAGCATCCTGGACGCCGGGCTGAAGGTCATGTTCAGCAAGGGCTATATTGGCGCCGGGGTGCGCGAAATCGTCGCGGAGGCCTCCGCGCCGCAAGGCTCATTCACCAATCATTTCCGCTCCAAGGAGGCCTTCGCGCGCGAGGTCCTCGACCGCTATTTCCTCCGCCTCAGAGGTTTGGTCGCCCAAGCGTTGGACGATAAGAGCCGATCGCCTCGCGAGCGCCTGCGCCGCTATCTCGACATCATCACGGAACGGCTCGAAGGCGATGGTTTTCGGCGCGGTTGCCTCATCGGCGACTTCAGCCTCGAGGCCGCGCCCTATAGCGACATGCTGCGTGGCCGGCTCGAGGCGATTTTTCGCGAATGGCGCGCCCCTTTCGCCGCTTGCATCGCGGAAGGTCAGGCGAAGGGCGAGATCGCCACGACCTTCACGCCGGACGATCTCGCCGATTTCCTTCTTGCGTCCTGGGAAGGAGCGATCCTTCGCATGAAGGTCGAGCGTGGGCCTGCGCCCTTGGAGCGCTTCAAGACAATCGCTTTCGCCACAGTGTTCAAGGAGAAACAGCCATGACGTACGATGCGATTCTACCGCAACGAGCGATCCTTGATTCAACCATGGCCTATCGCGACGCGGGCGATCCCGATCGACCGGCCGCGCTTTTCCTGCATGGCAATCCGACATCTTCCTATATCTGGCGGAACATCATCCCGCACGTCGCGCCGGTCGCCTATTGCGTCGCGCCGGATCTCATCGGCTTTGGCCAATCGGGCAAGCCGGACATCGACTATCGCTTCGCCGATCATGTCCGTTATCTCGACGCGTTTCTCGCCGTCTCCGGCCTGACCTCGGCCTATCTCGTTGCGCAGGACTGGGGAACGGCGCTGGCCTTTCATCTGGCGGCGCGCCGACCGGGCTTCGTCCGCGGCCTCGCCTTCATGGAGTTCATCCGGCCGATGCCGAGCTGGGAAGATTTCCTTCAGAATCGCGGAGGAAACCGTCTGCCGCGCGCGACATGTTCCGTCAGTTCAGGACGCCGGGCGTCGGCGAAGCGATGATCCTCGACGACAACGCCTTTGTGGAACGCGTGCTGCCAGGCGGGATGAAGCGCAAGCTGTCCGACGAGGAGAGGGCGGTCTACCGGGCGCCGTTCCCAACGCCTGGGTCGCGTCGCCCGACTTGGCGCTTCCCCAACGAACTGCCGATCGCCGGCGAGCCGGCCGACGTCTATTCGACGCTCGAAAAAGCGCATGAGGCCTTGGCGGCTTCGATCTATCCTAAACTGCTCTTCGCCGGCGATCCTGGCGCGATCATCTCGCCTGCTTTCGCCGAGCGCTTCGCCGCCGGCTTGAAGAATTGCCGCCTCGTCCGCCTCGGCGCCGGCGCGCATTTCCTTCAGGAGGACCATCCCGACGCAATCGGCCGAGCGATCGCCGCATGGATCGGCGAAATCGAGGCCGGCGCGCAGCCCACCGCCCGGCGCATCGCTTGAAGCAGGCATTGGCGGCTTTGCGGCGCTTCTTCGCGGGCGGCCGCGTGGCTCACAACTTCGCGAGCGCCGCTAGCGTCGCCTCGCGTCTTGGCATCGGCGCGATCGCGCCATAGCCGCGCGTCGAGAGAGCCGCCGCGACCACGGCGAAGCGGCCCGCCGAGAAGGGATCGCCGAGGCGCAGATATTCGGCAAGGAAAGCGCCGTCGAACATATCGCCTGCGCCGGTGGCGTCGACCGCCTCGACCTTGATTGAAGCGATGCGTTGGCGCCTGGCGGCTGTAGCGATGAGCGCGCCTTCAGCGCCGAGAGTCAGCGCGACGATCCTGGCCCCGAGCTTCAAATAAAAATCGGCGATCGCATCAGGGGCGTCGAGGCCGGTCAGCGCGCGCGCATCCTCGAGACCCGGCAGCGCGATATCGGCGCTTCTCATCGCCTCATGAATGACGGCGCGCGCCCTCGTCAGCGGCCAAAGCTTAAGCCGCAGGTTCGTGTCATAGGCGATGAGGACCTTGCTGCGCTTGGCGATGTCGATGGCGGCGAAGACCGCGTCGGCGGCCGAAGAGGAGATCGCCTGGCTGATGCCAGAGACATGGAGGATGCGCGCCGCGCCGATATAGTCGGCCGGAATGTCCGCTTCGGTGATGCGGCTCGCCGCCGAGCCGGCGCGGAGATACGAGAACTCATGGCCGTTTGGCCCATGCGTGACGAAATAGAGGCCGGTATGGGCGGCGCCATTGACGATGACGCGGCTCGCATCGACGCCCTCGCGTCGCCAAAGCTCGACCAGGGCCTCGCCGAAACGATCGGCGCCGATCGCGGTGAAATAGCCGGCGTCGGCGCCCGAGCGCGCCGCCGCGATCATCGCGTTGGACGTATCGCCGCCGAAGCCCGGAACGAAGACGTCCGAACCTCTCGGCTGATTGAGCTCGTAGAGCGGCTCGCCGATTCCGATGATTTGCGGAGACAAAACGATCCCTTAAAGGCGGCCGCAGGCGCTAGGCGCCGCCGTTGGCGTGAATCGCGTCGTGCAGGGTTTTGACAGTTCGGCGGCGTGAGCCTTCATGCAGGCGCGCCGCTCGTTGACGTCGCGGATGACCGACCAGCAGAGTTTCATGGCGTCGGATCTGCAGGCGGCC
Organism: Roseiarcus sp.; assembly: GCA_035308145.1. Taxonomy (GTDB): domain Bacteria; phylum Pseudomonadota; class Alphaproteobacteria; order Rhizobiales; family Beijerinckiaceae; genus Roseiarcus. Next base: position 930 of record DATGHD010000300.1, on the reverse strand, counting down.
TTGACCCTGTCGGACTGCGCGCCCGCCGGGCCCGGAAAGGCAAGACAGAAAACGACGGCGAGCAGCGCGATGCGGATCATGGGCTGGCTCCCCCAGCTTTAAGCGACTCGCGAAATGACGAGAAATCGCAGACTTTGGCAAGCCGCGTCGGCTTCGCTCGTTAGATTTCCCGCGCGCCCAGCCCCTGTGATAGAAGGCCCCGCGATGAACGCCTCTCCTTCCCTCGCCGAGCATCCAGCGGCCGCGCTTCCCGCGGCCAAGCCGTCGCTCGCCGGCATGACCCGCGCCGAAATCGCCGAGGCTTTGCGCGGGTTCGGCGTCCCTGAGCGCGAGATCAGGATGCGCGTCGCCCAGCTCTGGCATTGGATCTATTTCCGCGGCGCGACCGATTTTTCCGCCATGCTCAATGTCGCCAAGCCAATGCGCGCGGCGCTCGCCGAGCGCTTCACCCTGGCGCGGCCCGAAATCGTCGCCGAGCAGGTCTCGGCCGACGGCACCCGCAAATGGCTCATCAAAATGGCCAAGACCGGCCCTTTCGACAAAGGCGCCGAGATCGAATGCGTCTATATCCCGGAAGCCGAGCGCGGCACGCTCTGCGTTTCGAGCCAGGTCGGCTGCACGCTGACTTGCTCTTTCTGCCACACCGGCACGCAGAGGCTCGTGCGCAATCTGACCGCGGCGGAAATCGTCGCCCAAGTTCTCATCGCCCGCGACCGGCTCGGCGATTTTTCCGGCGGCGTCGCGCCGACCGACGGCCTGGTCCCTTCCGGCGAAGGCGTGCGCGCCGTCTCGAACATCGTCTTCATGGGCATGGGCGAGCCGCTCTACAATTTCGGCAACGTGCGCGAGGCGATCAGCGTTCTCTCGGACGGCGAAGGCCTGTCGCTCTCGAAGCGCCGGATCACCGTCTCGACCTCCGGCGTCGTGCCT
>DATGHD010000299.1:0-3194 GCA_035308145.1 Roseiarcus sp. | reverse complement strand
GCAGGAGACGATTCTTTTTGATCATGCCCGGCTCGAACGGAATTTGGAGGCCGACGTCGCGACCGACGCCTCGCTCCTTCTGGTTGAAACGGCGATATTCGGACGCTTGGCGATGGGCGAGACAAACATCGACGCGATGTTTCGCGACAATTGGCGCATCCGCCGCAATGGCCGCCTCGTCTTCGCCGAGGCGCTGAGGATTGACGATGCCGGCGCTGCGCTGCGCCGGCCGGCCGTCGGCCGCGGCGCAACGGCAATTGCCTCTTTCTTGTTCCTGGCGCCCGACGCGGCGGCGCATTTGGATACTATTCGCGCCCGATTGGAGGAAGCCGCCGCGGCGTCCGACGAACGCTTCGAGGCGGGCGTCAGCGCGTTGGACGGCTTTATCGCCGGGCGCGCCGTCTCGGCTTCGCCGGCTCGATTGCGCGAGGCAATGGCCGCGGTCATGATGGCGCTAACGGGGCGCGCCGCGCCGCGGGTGTGGCGCTAGCCGGCGCCTGCCTTGCAACGACGAGCCGGCCAGCCAAGGGCGATGACGAGCCGATGAATCTTACGCCGCGCGAAAAGGACAAGCTGCTGATCGCCATGGCGGCGATCGTCGCGCGCCGGCGCCTCGAGCGCGGCATCAAGCTCAACCATCCGGAAGCGGTGGCGCTGATCACTGACTTCGTCGTCGAGGGGGCGCGCGACGGGCGGAGCGTCGCCGAATTGATGGAGGCCGGCGCGCATGTCCTGAACGCCGATCAAGTCATGGCGGGCGTCGCCGAGATGATCCATGACATCCAGGTCGAGGCGACCTTTCCAGATGGGACCAAGCTCGTCACGGTCCATCATCCGATCCGCGGCGCCAAAGGCGAGTTCAAGCCAGGCGAGACGCTTGCCGAGGCCGGCGACGTCTTGATGAATCAGGGCCGCGAGACGCTGACCATCACCGTCGCCAATACCGGCGACCGGCCGATCCAGGTCGGCTCGCACTATCATTTCTTCGAGACCAATCCGGCCCTGAAATTCGATCGCGCCAAGACGCGCGGCTTCAGGCTCGATATTCCCGCCGGAACCGCGACCCGTTTCGAGCCCGGCCAGACGCGCGAGGTCAATCTCGTCGCGCTTTCCGGCAAGCGCGAAGTCTATGGCCTGCGCAAGGGCGTGATGGGGAAGCTTTAGGCGCGATCCCGTCACGCCGCGCGATTGAGGCGCCCCGCGACCGCCGGCGCGACGCGCCTATTGGGCTTCGTCTGCGCGGCTAGCAAAGCCGAAAGCCGGCGGCGGACCGGCTCCTCATAGCAACGCGTCAGCGCGATCGCGGCGACGAGCGTCACAACAACGGCGATGACGGCCAGCACACCGCGCGAGAACGGGGCGCCGGCGAGAATGGCGCCGCTCTCGATCAAGCCATAGATCGGGCAATGCAGACAATAAAGGGGGTACGACAACCAACCGAGCAGGGCGCAAGCCGCGCCAAAGCGTCGTCCGCCTTCGACGCGCGCCGCGCCATAGACGATGAATGGCGCGAGGATCAGACTCAAGAGATAGGTCAACCCGATCGGCGACGCGAAAAGCGCTGCGGCGATGACGAATAGGGCGAGGCCAATCAGCGCTGGCCAGGGACGCGCCGCCTGCCGTCGCAGCAAAGCCTCGACGCCGACGCCGGCGAAGAAGCCGTAAAGCGCGCGCGGGAACCCGCCCCAGTAATTGCCGCTGCTCCAGCCGGGCTGCGCCGACGTGACGACGAGCGCGACGAAATAGGCCGCAAAGGACGCCGCGACGATCGCCCAGAGATATTTGGGCTTCAAACCGAACAATCGAGCGAAGACGAGATTGACGAAGAGTTCGAAGAATAGCGTCCATGCCGCGACATTGGTCGGAAAGAGCTGCCCGATGTCCGGATGGCCGAAGTTCACGACTGTCTCGACATTGAGATAGGGCAAAAACAGGAGATTGTACTGAAGCGCGCTCAAGAGGTCGGAGAATGAATAGTTTGTCGCGCCGATCGTCGTTTTGAGAGCGAGCGCCGTGAAGCCGATCAAGGTTCCCGAGAGATAGAGCGGATAAAGCCGAATGAGGCGACGCATCATGAATTCGCCTACCGACAGTCCTTGAGCCAGGCGCGCGCGATAAGTCTCGGCGAGGACAAAGCCGCTGAGGCAGAAGAACAGGTCGACGGCGAAATAGGCGCCGCGCATCGTCCAGAAATCGCTATGCGACGTGAAATGATAGATGACGACGGCGATGGCCGCGACGCCGCGCAGACCGTCGAGCGCCAAGCGGCGTTCGGCGTTCGGAGCTCGGGCAGGAAGGGCTTTGGCCATGCTGTCATCAGGCCGCGACGTCATCGCCAGAATCGGCATAAGCCGCGACGGAGAAATCAGCATAGGCGGCAATTGGATAACGAAAGGCTACGCCCGCCCCCCGCCATTGGACCCCTTCTTGCTAGGACGGGCCGCGCCCGCCATTCTTGCCGCGGCCGGCGACGCCAATAGGATGTTTCCCGGGTCGGTCCTGCCGGCCGTCAGCCATCTGCTTCAGCCCGAGGCCCTTCATGGCGAAATCGCATAACGAACCGGCCCACGCCTTTCTTTCGCGCGAGGCCTATGCCGACATGTTCGGCCCGACCAAGGGCGACCGGCTGCGCCTCGCCGACACCGAGCTCTTCATCGAGATCGAGAAGGATTTCACCACCTATGGCGAAGAGGTGAAATTCGGCGGCGGCAAGGTGATTCGCGACGGCATGGGGCAATCCCAGGTCTCGCGGCGGCGCGGCGCGGTCGACACCGTGATCACCAATGCGGTGATTCTCGACCATTGGGGGATCGTCAAAGCCGACGTCGGGTTAAAGGACGGGCTGATTGCCGCCATCGGCAAGGCGGGCAATCCCGACATCCAGCCGGGCGTGACGATCATCATCGGGCCGGGCACGGAGATCATCGCCGGGGAGGGGAAAATTCTCACCGCCGGCGGCTTCGACACGCATATCCATTTCATCTGCCCGCAACAGATCGAGGAGGCGCTGATGAGCGGCGTGACCTCGATGCTCGGCGGCGGCACCGGGCCGGCGACCGGCACTTTCGCCACCACCTGCACGCCCGGCCCCTGGCATATCGCCCGGATGATCGAGGCGGCCGACGATTTTCCGATGAATCTCGGCTTCGCCGGCAAGGGCAACGCCTCGAAACCAGCCGCGCTCGTCGAGCAGG
>DATGHD010000298.1:0-13966 GCA_035308145.1 Roseiarcus sp. | reverse complement strand
CGTCGTACGGTACGCACGAACGAGAAACGCCGCCTCGATGAGATCGCCGCGCGCCTGCTTGACGGCGAGCGCGGCGATCTCGGGATCATAGAGCGAGCCCTCGACCATCACGCGATCGACGGCCAGCGAAAGCTGCTCAGCGATTTGCGCGACGTCGATTTCCGCGATCCGTTCGTCGCCGCGACGAGTCGCAGCGAGCAGCCGGTGCGCGTTCTCGATCGCCTTTTGGCCTCCCTTGACCGCGACATACATTGCTTGCTCAGCCCTCCAGTTTGGCAGTGCGCGGCAGCGCCGCGAGCGCGGCGCCGGCGACGAAGAAACAATCGATTCCGCGGGGAAACAAGCTCCGCAAAGCCTCGCGCTGAGGAACAAAGCCTGCCGGCGTCGGGGCGGCGTGGAAGCGAACGCCGCCGGGAACGCCAGGGCCGCTCAAACGCCAGCCGTCGCCCGCCCGAAGCGTCTCGACCTGCAGGATCAGCGTCGTCGAGCGGTCGGGATAGTCGATCGTCCCAAGGGCGAAGGAATCAAGCGCCGGCAGGACCTCCGGCGACGCCGCGAGCGCGAAGGCCGCCTCCTCCGGCGAGGAGACGATCGACGCGCCGGCGTGAAAGCGCAGGAAGCTTGCGACCTCCATCGATGCAGCGAGCGACGCGTCGAGCCAGACCGGCGTCTCGTAATCGGCGAGCGTCAGCGCGAGGGCCGCAGCGGCCGGCGACAAAGGCGGCGGCGGCGCGAGGCCAGTCGTGATCGTCTTGATCGTTCCTGGCCGCGCCATCGCATCCATGGCCGCGCGGAATATCTGCTGAGACTCGCGGGCCGGATCGGCGAAGCCCCGTTGCGCCGCAAGGCCGGTCATGCCGTCTCGTCCTCGCCGCGCGTCATGGTGAAGAAGTCGACCTTGGTCGCCGCGGTGCGCCGCGCGCTCGCCCGATCCTGCTCGGCAAAAAAAGCGCGCAATGGCGCGACGAGCTTTTCCTCCACCTCGGTCCGGCGGCCTTCGTCGGCCCAGAGCGCGTCGGCGAGGGCGGCGAGCCTGGCCTTCTCGATGTCGCGCCCGAGCACGTAGGAAAAGCCGATTTCGCCGGAAGGCAGGCGAACCGCCGCCCGCGCGACGGTGGCCTCGCCGAGATTGAAGGGAGCGCCGGAGCCGGCGATGCGGCCGCGCAGCATGACGAGACCGACCTCAGGCGCGCGCAGATCCTCAAAGTCCGGGACATCGGCGAGACGCGCGAGGCTTTCGGCGATCTGCGCGCGTGAGGCGCGCGCGACCAGGCCCATCAATTCGCGCCGGCAAGGCGCGTCGTCTTCCTTCGGCGAAGGCTGCATGGTCGGCCTGCTATGCCCGCATTACGACAGATCGATGACGCGACGCGATCAGCCGGCGCTCTTCGCGCCCATAGCGGCGCGCAGGCGCGAGGAGCCGAAATCGATAATCGCGACCGCGACGAGAATCATCAGGACGATGAACGATACTTCGCGCCACTCGAGGGTGCGAATCGCCTCGTAAAGGTGAAGGCCGACGCCGCCCGCCCCGACAATGCCGATGATGGTCGCCGAGCGGGTGTTCGATTCGAAGAAGTAGAGCGCCTGGCCGGCCAAAACGGGCAGCGCCTGCGGCAGAATGCCAAAGCGCACTCCTTGCACGCGCGCGCCGCCGGCGGCGCGCACCCCTTCCAGCGCCCGCGCATCGCCCGTCTCTAGCGTTTCCGCGAAAAGCTTGCCGAGAGCGCCTAAATCGGAAGAAGCGATCGCCAGGACGCCCGCGAAGGGCCCAAGTCCGACGACTGCGATCCATAGCAGCGCCCAAACCAACGTGTCGACGCTCCGGATGATGTCGAGGACGCGCCGGACAAGAAAGTGGATGATCGGGTTGGCGACAACGTTCCGCGCGCCGGCCAAGCCGAAAGGAAAGGCGAGGATCGACGCCGTCAGCGTGCCGAGCAGCGCAATCGCCAGGGTCTCGGCGAGCGATTGCGCGAACAGCAGGAAATGGCCTTCCGGCGACGGCGGGACCATCAACGCCGCAAAGCGGGCAAGGGCGACAAGGCCGTCGAGCAGCCTCGCCGGCGAAAAATCGAGATAGACGAGCCCGAAGACGAAGAGGCCGAGGATCGCGGCGGCGGTCGCCGCCGGCGCGATGCGCGTCTTGAGCCGCGGGCGCAAGAATTCCGGGTAGCGCTCGGCGAGGCCGGCAATTTCGGCGGGCGCGGGATCGACGATTTTCATTTGACGCGATCCGATAGGAAGCGGCGGCGGAGTTGCTCCGTCGATAGATCGATGATGAAAACGGTGAGGATGATCAGAACCAGAATTGCGCTGATGTCCGAATAGTAGAAGCTGCGGATGGCGATGAGGAACTCATCGCCGATGCCGCCCGCGCCGACGAAGCCCATAACCGTCGCCTCGCGCACATTGATCTCGAAGCGAAGCAATGTGTAGGTTGCGAAGTTGGACAGGATTTGCGGCAGCACGCCGAAACGGATGATCTCGACAAGCGTCGCGCCGCTCGCCTTGACGCCTTCCATCGGCTTCATGTCGGCGTTCTCGACAACCTCGGAAAAAAGCTTGCCCAGCGTGCCGACGGTATGGACAGCGAGGGCCAAGACGCCGGGTAGGGGCCCGAGGCCGAAGGCGACCACGAAAACAAGGGCGAAGACGATCGCCGGCACGGTGCGGCAGAACTCGAGAAATCGCTTTGCGCAAAAGCGAAGCGCCGCGCTCTGGCAGGTATTTGCGCTGGCCGCGAAACAGAGGATGAAAGCCGCCGCCGCGCCCCAGAGCGTGCCGACGTAGCTTGTCAGCAGCGTCTCGCCGAGCAGCCTCAGCCACCGCCTCAGGCCCCAGAACCATTCGATCGGGTTGGTCCAGACGCGCTGGCCGCTGTCGAGCGTCGCGATGCGATCGACATAGCTCGTGAAGCCGCCGATCTTTCGCCAGAAAGTCGCCGGGTCGATTTCCGCCACCCGAACCGCGATGGCGACGGCGATCAGCAAAGCCGCAAAGACGACCAGTCCTTTGACGCGTCCTGCGGCGCCCGCGCGCGCGTAACTTCGCTGGAGCGCCAAGCGGCGTTCTTCCGGCAGGACGACAATGGCCGAGGGCGACGCGCCAGGCATGGGCAGAGGAGTTAGGAGGGGCCGCGCCGGCGGCGCGACCCGGACCCGAGCGTTAGGATTTCCTCTTCTTCAGCCCGTCGACGAATTTGATCAGTTTGACGGTGTCGTCATAGTCCGCGTTGGCGATTGGCGCCCACGGGCGGTTCTTGCCGTCGGAGAGCTTGTCGAAGGCGTCTTTCGCCTTGGTCGGCGCATTGAAGAAGGCTTCGCGGATCGCCGCTTTCATGTCGTCCGGCAGGTCGGCGAGATAGGCGGTCGGCGAATTGATGATCAGATTCGACTTCAGGATGATGCGGAAATCATCCTCTTTCATCGGCGTCCCGTCGGCGTTCTTGAGCATGCCCTTGTTCAGCATGCGCGTCAGATTGGAATCGCCCGGGGCGTTCCACCAATTGGCGGCGACGTCCACTTGGCCGCTGGTCAGCGCGATGACGGCGTTCTCATGGCTGCCGGTGACGAGTTGCTTGGCGAAAAACGTGTCAGGATCGACCCCCATCTTGTCGAGTATGAAGAGGGGCATACTGTACCCGGAGGTCGAATTCGGATCGACGAGGCCGATGACTTTGCCCTTCAGATCGTCGAGCTTCTGATAGGGAGAATCCTTCTTCACATAGAAGACGGAGTAGTAGCCCTTAGAGCCGTCGCTGTTGACGTCGATGGCGAAAGCCTCGACCTTCACGCCTGTGACAAGCGCGCGAGCGAACGAGGCGGGGCCGTGGTACGCTATATGAATATTGCCGGCGCGCTGGCCCTCGATGACTGCGGCATAATCATTGGCGATGCGCAGCGTGACTTTGACGCCGAGCTCCTTGGTCAAATAGTCTATGAATGGCGCGTACCGGTCGGTCACGCCCGAGGCGTTCTCCTCCGGGACCATCGCAAAGACGATCTCCGGATACTTTGCGCGCCAATCCTCGGCGTGAGCGCGAACGGCTGAGAACGCGGCCGCCGCCAGCGCGGCGCCGAGAATGAGACGGCGAGTAAACATTGGGTTTCTCCTCATTTAAGTCGAGGCGGCGGAATCGCCGCAATTTGTGGGCTCAGCCGTTAGCGAAGGCGAGCGCCCCGGCGGGAAGCGCTTCACCGCCTTGGCTCTCCTTGCCGAGCGCTTCGTCAGCTTCCAATCCGTAAAGTTCGCGCGCGGCGGCGCTGGTGAGCGCGGCGGCGTCGCCGTCAAAGACGACGCGACCCTGCGCCATGCCGATCAAGCGATCGCAATATTGCCGCGCGAGATCGAGCGAATGGAGGTTGCAAAGCACGGTGATGCCGTAGTGCTTGTTGATGCGCAGCAACGCGTCCATCACAATCTTGGTGTTGCGCGGATCAAGCGACGCGACCGGCTCGTCGGCGAGGACCAAGCTCGGCTCTTGCACCAGGGCGCGGGCAATGGCGACGCGCTGCTGCTGGCCGCCCGAAAGGCTCTCGGCGCTTTGCGCGGCGAGCGAGCCGATGTCGAATTGCTCCAGCGCGGCAAGCGCGATGGCGACGTCGCTTGGCCGCCACAGACGGAGGACCGCGCGCGTGGTCGGCGTCTTGTTCAACCGGCCGATCAGCACATTGTTGAGGACGTCAAGCCGGCCGACCAGATTGAACTGTTGGAAAATCATCGCGCAGCTTGCGCGCCAATCGCGAAGGGCCTGCCCTCTTAGCTTGGTGACGTCGACGCCGCCAAAGACGACGCGTCCCGCCGTCGGCTCGATGAGCCGATTGATCATGCGCAGCAGCGTCGACTTGCCGGCGCCGGAACGGCCGATCACGCCAATAAAGCCGCCTTCATCGATTTCCAGTGAGACATTGTCGACGGCTGATTTGGCGCCGAACTTGCGGGTGAGGCCCTCGATCGCCAGCATTAAGCCCTCACGCGGTTCTCGCGACTTAAGAATACGCGTAGCGACGGCAAACTAAGCTTTGATGACAGAAGCGCGACACCTGCCCGGCTGTGAATTGTCACCGAAGCTTCATATTTGCTTGCGAACGAACGGGGCCATGAAGCGACTGACCGAGGCTGCAACCATCGATCCAACGGCGGAGGTCGTCGGCAGCGCTCTTGGCCGCTATACCGAGATCGGCGCGCGAACATCGATCGTCGAGAGCGCGCTCGGCGACTATTCCTACGTGATGAACGATTCCGATGTGATCTATGCGACGATCGGCAAGTTCTGCTCGATCGCCGCCCATACAAGGGTCAATCCCGGCAATCATCCGATGGAGCGGGCGAGCCAATCGCATTTCACCTATCGCGCATCCGCCTATTTTCCGGGCGAGGCGGACGAAACGGCCTTCTTCGATTGGCGCCGCTCCCTTCCTGTCACGATCGGCCATGACGTCTGGATCGGTCACGGCGCGATCATCCTGCCTGGCCGCGCGATCGGCGCCGGCGCGGTCGTCGCGGCCGGCGCGGTGGTGACGCGAGACGTCGGGCCTTATGAGATCGTCGCCGGCGTTCCCGCCAAACCCATCCGCCGCAGGTTCGAGGCTGCGGTCGCCGAACGGCTCCTCGCGCTAAGGTGGTGGGACTGGGACCATGAGCGGCTTCGCGCCGCCCTGCCTGATTTTCGCGCTCTTTCGATCGAGGCCTTTCTCGAGCGCTACGAAGCAGAACGATGAAGGCAGAGCGCTACGCCATCTATCTCGCGCCGACGGAGCCCGAGGCGTTTTGCCGTTTTGGCTCGAGCCTTCTCGGCTACGACGCCGAGTTGGGTCGGGATGCTCCTCAGGCGCTGCCGCGCGGCTTTGGCGCGGAAGAATGGACCCGGTGGTCGAGGGAGCCCCGACGATATGGATTCCATGCGACGCTCAAGGCGCCATTCCGCCTCGCCGAAGGCCAAACTGAAGACCAGCTGACGCGCGCGCTGCGCGAATTCGCGCGACGGCGCAAGCCTTTCGCGATAGCGCTGCGGCCGAGCCTGTTGGGCGGCTTCGTCGCCTTGACGCTCGTTGCGCCCAATGTCGAGGTCGCCGCGCTCGAGTCGGCGACGCTCGAGGCTTTCGAGGCTTTTCGCGCGCCCTTGACCGACGAGGAATTGAAAAGAAGGCTCGCAACGCCGCTCAACGAAAGACAGAAGGATCTGCTGGCGCGCTACGGCTATCCCTATGTCAAAGAAGAATTCCGCCTGCATTTCACCTTGAGCGGCAATCTGCCGCCTGAGCTGAGACAACGGACGCTCGCCGCGATTGGAGAGGCTTACTCCTCGGAATTGGGCGATCGCGCGATTGCGATCGATGATCTTGCGCTGTTCAAGCAGGAGAACGCGGCGGCGCGTTTTCGCATCATCGCCCGTGCGCCCTTCGGCCCGGCGGGCTCGAAGCGATCGACGCTAGGGAAGGGCGCATAGCCTCGCGCGGGCAGAGCGTGGTTCGGCGAATGGGCGGCGCGCCACGCCTCGGACATCGCGGACGCAAGTGGTCGGCCCCGTGTTGGCCCTAGCCGATTTTGACAATCCTGAATCCTTCGACCTCCTTGACTATCGGCGATCCCTTCCAACGTTCGATATCGTGAAGCACGATCAACCGGCTGAGGTCGCCGCCGAGCTCGTCGTTCATTTTGTCAATCGTCTTGAGCTGTTCCCACACGCTGCCGACCGCGTTGTTGAGCGGCGCATAGACCCCGTCATTGTTGTGTCCGGTAAATTGGCGGCGCGAATAGACGCAGTCGCCGGAGACCACGCGCCGGCCCACGTCCGTTTCGATGATGACGAATTGCTGTCCAATCGTGTGACCGCTCCCGAGGCGCACATGAATGCCGGGCAAGACGTTGTCCTTGTCGCCGTCAACGAGCGTAACGCGATGTGCGATCGAAGCATCGAGCGCGGTCCGCAAGTTGTCCGGATCAATGATGGCGGTGAGGTGTCCGAAGCGCTTTGGCAACGCGATCGCTTCGTACCACGACAGCAGCTCGCTCTTCTGGATATAGATTTGCGCCTGGGGGAACTCCGCGATAGAGCCCATATGGTCGAAATGGGCGTGCGTTATGAAGATGTCGGCTATATCGTCCGAGTGAAGCCCCATTTCCGCTAGCATGCGAAGAGGCGATATCCACGTCGGAATCCCGAACTTCCGGGAAAAGCTCGATCGAGGATGCTCCTGCATAAAGCCGGTGTCGACGAGAACATTCTTGTCGTCTTGGCGCGCTAGAATGAACGAAAAAGGGAGGTCCATGACGCCTTCATGGTACATGCCGCTGATTAGATCGACCCATGGCTGATTCTTGGAGCGGGCGAACTCCATCACATAGACTTCCCAATTTGCGCCTTGTTGCATTCTGCGCTCTCCCTTCAGCTCTCGGCGAGAATGCGGCCGAGGCTGGACAGTCCTACCGCGACGATCAGGATTGCTCCCTGAAATATGTATTGCGAAAAAGTCGGGGCCCCGAAGATATTAAGTCCGTTGAAGCCGAAAACGATGATCAAGGTGCCGATGAAAGTGCCAAGCACGTGAAACTCGCCGTCGCGAAGCGTCGCCGAGCCTAAAAAGACCGCGGCGAATGCGGTCAGGAGATAGGAGTCTGCGGCGCTGGTGGTGCCGCTTCCGAGGCGAGAAGCCAAAAGGGCGCCGGTGAGCGCCGCGCACATTCCGGAGATGACAAAACCTAAGATCTTGATCCGATCGACGGCGACGCCGGCGAGTAGCGCGGCGGCCGGGTTGCCGCCCACAGCCTGAATCTCCTGTCCGATCGCCGTGCGCTCCACCAGCACCCAGAGTCCGGCGACGACCAGCGCCATAATGATGATCGGATTGGGAATGCCAAAAAGCCAACGGCCAAGCGCCAATTGCAAAAATGATTCAGGCACGCCGGCGACGATTGGGACGCCGGCGGAATAGGCGAAGGAAAGTCCAACGATGATCGTGCCGACGCCGAGAGTCGCGATCACGGAATTGACTTTGAGTTTGGTGACAATGAGCCCGTTCACGACGCCGATCGCGGCGCCCAGGCCCAGTACGACTGCGATTGCGATCGCGATCGGCAACCTGGTCTGGACGATCAAGCCGGTCACGAGCACGCCGTGAAGGCTCGCGGCGTAGCCGATGGAAAGATCAAGCTCGCCGACGATGACCGCCAGCGTCAGTCCGCCGGCGATGATCATGGCGAGCGACGCCTGATTGAGGACATTGATGAAATTGCTGAAAGTCGGAAAGGCCTCGGGCGAGAGAATTGAGAAGACGACGATCATGAGGATTAATCCGAAGATCGTCGCAAAGCGCGCGAAGACGCCAAGGCCGACTTTCGCGGCCGGCGACAATCGGCGCGTCGAGCCGGAAAGGTCGGTCATGCGAACCCTGAAGCCTCGGCGTAACTCGCCGCAATGACCCGATCACGCGTCAGCGCTTCGCCTGAAAGTTCGGCGACGATGCGCCCTTCGGCCATGATCAAGACGCGATCGCAGAGATCAGGCAGCTCTTCCGGCTCGGAGGAAATGACCAGAACCGCCATGCCTTTGCTCGCCAGTTCTCGCACCAGTCGATGGATCTCGGCGCGAGAACCGACGTCCACGCCACGCGTCGGCTCGTCCAAGATCAGCACCTTGGGCATCGCCTGGAGCCATCGCCCGATGACCACCTTCTGCTGATTCCCACCGCTGAGATGGCCGACCGGCGTGTCAATGCCCGACGCCTTGATCATAAGATCACGCATCGTTTTTTCCGTCGTCGCCCTCCACCGGCGCGGGCTGATCAGCGGTAGACCTTGCGCAATGACAAGCGCCCCGAGATTGGCTAGGGCCAAATTAAAGGCGACGCTTTTCGAAAGAATCAACCCTTCAGAGCGCCTTTCCTCCGGAACCAGTCCGATCCGAGCCGCCACCGCCTCAGCGCAGCTCCGCGGCGCGAACGGCTTCCCGTCGAGCGTCATGCGGCCGCCGTCGGGCCGATCAGCCCCGAAAAGAAGGCGCGCGAGCTCGCTCCGACCGGCGCCGACAAGCCCGCCCAGGCCAAGGACCTCGCCCTGGCGCAAATCGAAGGCAACGTCCTTGACTTTCGGAAGGCGCGAAAGTCCGCGCGCCGAAAGGACGACCCTTTCGCCGATCGAGAGGGAGGCGGGCTTTTTGGCTTGCTCGATCGAGCGCCCCACGATGGCTTCGACCAATCCCTGACGCGTCAATTGAGCGCCATCGAGTTCGGCGACGGATTGCCCGTCGCGAAATACCGTGACCCGCTGGCAGAGTTCGAGGATTTCGTCGAGGCGATGCGAAACATAAAGGACCGATACGCCGGAGGTCCTCAGATCGCGAATAATGTCGAACAATCTTACGCTTTCCGCTGTTGACAGCGCCGCGGTAGGTTCGTCCATGACGATGAGGCGCGCCTTGCGAACCAGCGCTCGCGTTATATTGATCAACCAATTCTCGGCGGTCGAAAGTCCCCTCACGCCTGCGTTAAGCGGCGCGGTAACGCCAACCCGATCGGCGATCGGCTTCACATCGCGCGCGATCGTCGGCCAGTCGACGAAGCCGAGGCGGGTTCGCTTGGGAAGGCCGAGCATGATGTTTTCGAGGACGCTCATACTGGCGACGAAGGCAAGCTCCTGATGAATAAAGCTCATGCCGAGTTCATTGGCGCGGTGCGGGTCGTTCGACGTAAGCGGCCGTCCGTCGACGAGAATTTCGCCCCCGTCTGGCTGGGTGAGGCCGGCGAGAATGCGAATGAAAGTCGACTTGCCGGCGCCATTCGCCCCGACCAGACCGTGCGCTTCGCCTGGCAGGACCGACAACGACACGCCTTTCAACGCCTGCGCGCCGCCAAAGGTCTTGGTGAGACCCTTCACGGAAACAAAGGGGGACGCCGACGGCGTCCCCGCATGAGCAAACGCGCTCATTGACCTAGGCGACGTTCATTTCAACGCCGCGGGATGATCCGCCAGGAACTTGTCGATCGTGCCGGCGGTGACCAACACTGCGGGGACTTCGACGGCCTTTGGCGTCCAGCTTGCGCCCGCCTTCACGATGTCCGGCAGAAGTTTGATCATATTGTACCCTTCCGTGTAGCTATCCTGCCAGGCGGTCGCTGTCATGAAGCCCTTCTTTATGTCTTCGAGCGCCTGCGCATTGCCGTTGACGCCATAAACCTTGACGTCGGAGCGATCTTGGGCGCGCAAGGAGCCGATTGCGCCGATCGACGGATCGTCCCAGCAGCCCCAGATCGCCAGATTTTCCTTTCCGGCGGGATGTGAGGCGAGCCATGCATTCGCATATTGCGCGCCGTCCTCGAAGTAACCGGGAATGCGCACCTCGTTCTTCGTCACCTTGATATTCGGATATGCCTTGAGCGCGTTGTCGAGCTCGACTTCGCGGTTACGGCAGACTTCGCCGGTGTGATAGGTGAGCTCGAGGATCGAGCCCTTGCCATCCATGTTCTTGATCATGAGATCGTCGACCGGCGCGGTCATCGGCCCGCCCGAGCCATTGGTCGCGGCGACCGCGCCGCCGAGCCCGCCGCCCCAAGTCACCACGGGAATTTTGGCGTCCTTCGCGGCCGCAAGTCCGGCTCCGATCGAAGAATAAGGAAAGACCATATCAACGATGGCGCCGGCGCCGCGCTGCGCGAAATTCTGAATCGCCGCATTCGCCTGATCGGCGTTGCCGGCGGCGTCAATGACCGACACGGTCCATCCAATTTCTTTCGCCGCCGCCTGCGCTCCTGAAATGTAGCGCGCATTGTTCGCCTCAGTCGCCGAGATCGATACAATCCCAACGATCGGGGAATCCGCCAATGCCGAGCCCGCGCCAAAGGCGATTGGCGCGCCGAGCGCGAAGAGGGCCCCGCTCAGCGCCATTCCTGTGATTTTCATACTGTCGTCCTCCCGTGCACAGGTCCGCTGGCGAAACTCAGCGAACCGTTTCGCTAAACTTGCCCAAAGGATGGCCTTTCGCAAGTCAAAAATCGTAGCCATCTGTCGCGCTATATCGAAATCTGGCTAGAATTTCTTGTTTTCCTGACTGGACAAGCGCAGGGTCCATGGTCGATAAGCGCCGAAACGATTAGCTATTGGCCCATGGCGACGATCAAAGACGTAGCAGCTGCGGCGCGGGTCTCGACGGCGACCGTATCGGCGGTCGTCAACGACACCGCCTATGTCAGCCCGGCCCTGCGGGCCCGAGTGCTCGAGGCCATTCGCGAGCTTGGCTACGCGCCGTCGCAATTGGCGCGCAACCTCAGGCGCGGACAAAGCGAGCTGATCGCGCTCGCCGTCGCCGATTTGGCGAACCCCTTTTACGCCCGCGTCGTTTGCGCCGCGGAGGCCGCCGTCACCGCCTGGGGCTATTCGCTCGTCGTCTTCAACAGCGACGAAAAGCCCGAGGCGGAGAAACGCATTCTCGGCCGCGTTCGCATGCTCCACTGCGAGGGCCTGGTGCTGGTTCCGGTCGGAGACTCGGTGCAGACCGCTCAGCGCGACGCGGAAGGACGCCATACGCCAACGGTGCTCTTCGGACGCACGATCAGCGACGATCGTCTCGACGCGGTCACGATCGACAATTTCTCCGCGAGCTATCAAGCGACGACCTATCTGATCGATCTTGGCCACACCCGCATCGGCGCGATCACCGGCCCGATGCATCTGAGCACCGGAAAGGAGCGCTTTGAGGGAATGCAGGCCGCGCTGAAGACGAAGAATCTCGTCCTCGACAATCGCTTTGTGCGGCCTGGCGAGTTCCGCGAGGAGGCCGCCTATTCGGCCGCTCGCAACCTTCTGACGCAGCCCGAACGGCCGACGGCGATCTATGTGGCGAACGGACTGATGGCGCTTGGCGTCATGCGCGCGATCGCTGACGTGGGTCTGAAATGCCCGGAGGACATTTCCGTCGCCTCAACCGACAATATTCCAGGCATTCGCGGCCTAAGACCGGCGTTGACGCGAACCGAGCATCCGATTGTCGACATGGTGAACGAGTCGATCCGCTTGCTCATCGATCGCATCAAGCAAAATTATCGGCTGGAGGGGCGCACGGTCGTGTTTCAGCCCGCGCTGGTGGTCGGAGATAGTTGCGCCCCTGTGTCCCGGCAATGATGGGACAATTGGGCTTGGCCCCGCGATCACGACTCCGCCCGAGCGTCGTTTCTGCTGATCCAATCTTGCGCCGCCGTTGCTTGGCGACGTTAAGCGCGGATTGATCGGAAGCCGCGCGACCGACGCGACCCTAAGCGACAAGCCGGCCTGTCCGAGGGCGGTTAGATTTGTCGCCTGAGCGGCGAAGACGTCGACTATGCCTTGGTACGAAGGATCATACCGCCGTTAAGCCCCCATCAACGATCACAAATGATCCGGTCATGTAAGAGGCGTCGTCTGATGCGACGAAGGCGATCGCCGCTGCGATTTCCTCGGGCTGCGCGCCGCGCCGCATCGGTATGCTTCGCGTCGTGAACGCCAACCATTCCGGATCGGCCGCAAGCTCCTTGACGATTGGCGTGATGGTGAAGCCGGGGACCACCGCGTTCACTCGGATTCCATCGAGCGCGTAATCGACCGCCATGATGCGCATTAAGCCGTGAACGCCGCCCTTGCTTGAACTATAAGCAGTGCTTGTCGGCGTCACCCCCAACATCCCCGTTGGCGACCCGGTGCATACGACAGATCCCTTTTTCGCGGTCGCCTTGATCGTGCGGATGCCGTGCTTGCAGGCGAGGAACATGCCCGTGTAGTTGGCGCGATTGACCTCGTCCCATGTCGCCAGATCCAAGGCCTCGATCTTCGTGTCGCGCTCGGCGATGTAGCGCCCGGCGTTCGAGACCAAGATGTCGAGGCAGCCGTATTCCTTGACGACTTTTTCGAAAGCGGCCTCCACCTCTGTTTCGTTTCCGACATCGACGCCCACGGCAATTGCTTTCACGCCGCCACAGCGTAGCGATTCAGCCACCCTCTCCGCGCCCTGCAAGTTGCGATCCAGGATTGCGACCGCGGCGCCCTCCTCGGTGAGACGCCGCGCCACGGCCTCGCCGATTCCCGATGCGCCGCCGGTGACGGCTGCGATTTTTCCCTTAAGCCCGCGCATGCCGGCCTTCCTTTCTCTCCGTCCCCAATAGATGAAACGATATCATAACAGCGTTGACCTGCCAGGGAAGTCGGAATCGCCAAATTTGCTTTCGAATTCAAAGCAGCATTGCGTAAGGCGGCCGCGATTGACAGAGCTTTCTTTGAAACGATATCATTTGTTCGCCGTCGTGACTCCGTCACGCGAATTGGCGCAAAAAAGATTTATGAGGGAGGAAAGTTCATGTCGAGTTTGAAGCCTCGCAACAGAGCAACCGCAACGTCGCTCGTCGCCCTCTTGTTGGGCCTCGCTGCGTCGAGCGCCCGCGCCGACGAAATGACCATTGGCTTCGTCACGCACGCTCAGGGCAATCCGTTCGTCGAGCAAATCGTAGACGGCGCCAAGGCCGCGGCTGCCGATCTTGGGGCTGCGCTAAAGGTCGAGGAATCGCCGGGCGGTTCGCCCGAAGGACAACTCAAGCTGGCGCAGGGCTTGGCGAATGCGGGGGTCAATGGGATTGCGTCGTCGATGCCGGGCGACGCCATGGCCAAGGGCATTAATGATATTGCCGCCAGCGGGATCGCCGTCGCGCAGTTCAACATTTTGAGCAAAGCGGTGAAGGCCGTCTATGTCGGGGAGAAATCGACGCAGAGCGGTCGCATCCTGGGCAAAATGGTCCTGCAGAAGCTGGGCGGCGCTTCGGCTAAGGGCAAAGTGGTTCTCGGCAACTGCTTCCCGGGATTTCCAGTGCTCGAGAACCGCGCCAAGGGCGTAGAGGAATCTTTGAAGGAAGCGCCAGGTCTCACCGTTCTCGGACCCTTCGACGTGAAGGTCAGCGCCGTCGACAATTACAATCATTGGGAGCAACTCTACGCCGCCAATCCCGAC
>DATGHD010000297.1:0-9423 GCA_035308145.1 Roseiarcus sp. | reverse complement strand
TTCATCGAAGTCGGCGGCAAGATCCAACTCACCAATGTCCGCTTCCGCGATTCCGCGCAACTGATGAACATATGCCAGCGTATCGTCAGCCAGGTCGGACGACGGGTCGATGAAGCTTCGCCGATCTGCGACGCGCGCCTCGCCGACGGCTCCCGCGTCAACGTGATCGCTCCGCCCTTGGCGATCGACGGCGCCGCATTGACCATCCGCAAGTTCAAAAAGGACAAGCTGACCCTCGATCAGCTCATGCGGTTTGGTTCGATTTCGCCCGCCGGCGCTGAAATTCTCAAAATCATCGGTCGGGTTCGCTGCAACGTCATCATCTCGGGCGGCACCGGATCGGGCAAGACAACGCTGCTCAATTGTATGACCAACTACATCGACGGCGACGAGCGCGTGGTCACATGCGAGGACGCCGCCGAATTGCAGCTTCAACAGCCGCATGTGGTGCGTTTGGAGACCCGCCCGCCGAATCTGGAGGGCACCGGGCAAATCACCATGCGCGATCTCGTCAAGAACTGCCTGCGCATGCGCCCCGAGCGCATCATCGTCGGCGAAGTGCGCGGACCAGAAGCGTTCGATCTCCTGCAAGCGATGAACACCGGCCACGACGGCTCGATGGGCACGCTTCACGCGAACTCGCCGCGCGAAGCTTTAAGCCGTGTCGAATCGATGATCACCATGGGCGGCTATGCGCTGCCTTCGCGCACGATTCGCGAGATGATCGTTTCCTCGGTCGACGTCATCGTCCAGGCGGCGCGCTTGCGCGACGGTTCGCGCCGCATCACCCACATCACAGAAGTGATGGGGATGGAGGGCGACGTCATCATCACGCAGGACCTCTTCGTCTACGAAATCATGGGCGAGGACGCGCAAGGCAAGCTCAAGGGCCGCCACCGCTCCACCGGCATCGGCAAGCCGCGGTTCTGGGAGCGCGCGCGCTATTTCGGCGAAGAGCAGAGACTGGCCGCGGCGATCGACGCGTCCGAGGCGCGAGCCTAAAGGTCGATCGTCTGAGTTTGAGGAGCGCGTTCCATGATCTCCCACACCATGATCCTGGCGGGCTTGGTGGTGCTCGCCTTCGGCGGCCTGGCTTTCGTGCTGGTGTCGGGCGATACGCGCGCTCAGAAACGTCAGGCGGCCCTGCAGAAGGGCGTCGTGACGAAGATCAAGGAAGCCGGCATCGACAAGGGCGCGCGCCGCAAGCAAGTCTCCGACAGCCTCAAGGAGCTGGAGGCGAAGACAGGCAAGCGGAAGGTCTCCCTCCAAACGAAAATCCAGCAGGCTGGACTCTCGCTGTCGACGCAACAATTCTTCATCGCCTCGGCCGTGAGCGCGGCTGTCCTCGCCGCGCTCATCTATGTGTTTTCAGGCAGCGTCTACATCGGCCTGGCTTCGGCGATCATTGGCGGCTTTGGCCTGCCGAACTTCGTCCTTGCGCGCTTGCGTAAGCGTCGTATCGCCAAGTTCATCAATGAATTCCCCAACGCGATGGACGTCATCGTGCGCGGCGTCAAGGCCGGCCTGCCGCTTGGCGACTGTCTGCGCATCGTCGCATCAGAGGCGGTCGAGCCCGTCCGCGGAGAGTTTCGCCTGATCATCGAATCCCAGGCGGTCGGTTTGTCACTTAGCGAGGCTGTCGATCGCCTCGCCGAGCGCGTGCCGGTCACCGAGTCGAATTTCTTCGCCATCGTCATCAACATCCAAGCCAAGGCCGGCGGCAATCTCTCGGAGGCTCTGGCCAATCTTTCTCGCGTGTTGCGCGAGCGCAAGAAGATGAAGGGCAAAATCTCCGCAATGTCGATGGAGGCGAAGGCTTCCGCGGCGATCATCGGATTGATCCCGTTCATCGTGACGGCCCTGCTCTATTTTTCCAGCCCGCAATACATCTCGCTGTTGTGGACCACGACGCACGGACGGATCATCGCCTGCATCGGACTCGTGTGGATGTCGCTCGGCACGCTGATGATGAAAAAGATGATCACTTTCGACTTTTAGGCGGCGCGCCATGCTTGACCTCTTTCTGCAGAAAATGACCGACCCGCGCTTTCTCGCTGGTCTCCTCGTGGCGATCGGTTGCGCAGCCACCGTACTGACGCTTGGCATGCCGCTGCTGCAGCCCGACAATCTCGGCCGCCGCATGAAGGCGGTCGGCAGCGAGAGAGAGCGCATCCGCCAACGCGAACGCGAGCGGATGGTCGCTGGCCAGGCCAAACCGTCCCTTCGCCAGGAGCCCAAACGGATATTGAAGGGCGTGGTTGATCGCCTGAGCCTATCGACCTGGCTCGGCACCGAGCAGGCGAAGCAACAATTGGCGATGGCGGGTTACCGTGGTCCCAGCGCGGAATACACCTTCCTGTTCTTCCGTCTTGCAACGCCAATCACGTTTTTTCTCGCCAGCGTGATCTATGTGTTCCTGATCATTCATCTGGAGCAGTCGATCATCGTGAAGTTGGGCCTCTGTCTGGCGGCCCTCTACCTCGGCGTGAAGGCGCCGGAGATTTTCCTCTCCAACGTCTCCGCAAAGCGCAAAAAGTCGATGGAGCGCGCCTACCCCAACACGCTCGATCTTTTGCTGATCTGCGTCGAATCCGGCATGTCGATCGAGCACTCGGTGATCAAGGTCAGCCAGGAGGTCGGCGTCGAATCGATCGCGATAGCCGAGGAGCTGACGCTTCTCGCTGCGGAAATGTCCTATCTCGCCGAGCGTCGACAGGCCTATGAGAATTTTGGCGCGCGCACGGGGCTCGAGTCGATCCGCGCGCTGGTGACCGTGTTGATTCAGGCCGAACGCTACGGCACGCCGCTTGGTCAGGCCTTACGCGTGTTGGCGCAGGAGAGCCGCGATCAGCGCATGACGGCGGCTGAATCGAAGGCGGCGGCGCTCCCGCCGCAATTGACCGTGCCGATGGTGTTGTTCTTTCTTCCGGCCCTTTTTGTCGCGATCCTGACCCCGGCGATCATCCAGATCTATAAATGGACCTGAAGGTCGGCGCGTCAGCCGATCCTCAAGACTGTGGCAGCGCGCCAAGGCGCGAATCGACAATTGGCGCCGGGCAAAGCACATTGCTGCGGCCATGATTCGCCCCTGGTCGCGCGACCCCAAAGCTTTGCAGGACTGGCGCGGGCCCGCCGCGCCTGAGGCAGGCGGCGGCCCGCCGCCGCCGGTCCAAAGCATATCGGCGCGGGCGCGTGCCACCGCGCCGCCCCGCTATCTCGACGGCCTCAACGAGGCTCAGCGCCTCGCCGTAGAGACATTGGATGGCCCGGTCCTGGTGCTCGCGGGCGCAGGGGTCGGTAAAACGCGCGTGCTCACCGCCCGCATCGCCCATCTGATCGCGACCTCCCGCGCTCGCCCCCACGAAATTCTCGCCGTCACTTTCACCAACAAAGCGGCGCGCGAGATGCGGGGGCGCATCGCCGATCTGACCGGCGTTCATGAAGGCATGCCCTGGATGGGCACATTCCATTCGATCGGCGCGAAAATCTTGCGGCGCCATGCCGAGCTCGTCGGGCTACAAGCCAATTTCACCATCCTCGACACCGACGATCAGATTCGGCTGATCAAGCAAGTGCTGCAGGCCGAGAACATCGACGACAAGCGCTGGCCGGCGCGCGCTCTAGCCGGCTTAATCGACGACTGGAAGAACCGCGGCCTCGACGCAGCCCACCTTCCGCCGAACGAGGCGGCAAGCTTCGCCAACGGCCGCGGCGCTGAGCTTTACGCGATCTACCAGGCGCGCTTGAAAATTCTCAACGCCGCCGATTTCGGCGATCTGCTGCTCGAAGGCCTGCGCCTGTTTCGCGAACGCCCCGAGATCCTTAAGCTCTATCAGCAGCGTTTTCGCTACATTCTCGTCGACGAGTACCAAGACACCAATGTCGCGCAGTACCTGTGGCTGAGGCTCCTGGCGCAGGCGAGCCGAAATATCTGCTGCGTCGGCGACGACGACCAATCGATCTACGGCTGGCGCGGCGCTGACGTCGACAATATTCTTCGGTTCGAAAAGGACTTCCCCGGCGCAAAGGTGATCCGACTCGAGCGCAATTATCGCTCGACGGCCAACATCCTGGCGGTCGCGTCTCATCTCATCGCGCACAACAAAGGCCGTCTCGGCAAAACGCTGTTCACCAGCGCCGAAGCCGGCGACAAGCCGACCGTCGCGGGCCTATGGGACAGCCAGGAGGAGGCGCGGGTCATCGGGGAGGAGATCGAAGCGCAGCAGCATCGCGGCCAATCTCTCGACGAGATCGCAATACTGGTGCGCGCCTCTTATCAGATGCGCGAGTTCGAGGAGCGTTTCATCACGCTGGGACTGCCGTACAAAGTAGTCGGCGGCCCGCGTTTCTATGAGCGCCAGGAAATACGCGACGCGCTCGCCTATCTGCGCTGCGTTGCTCAGCCGGACGACGACCTCGCCTTCGAACGTATTTTCAACGTGCCGCGCCGCGGTCTTGGCGATGCGACGTTGAACCTCTTGCACGCCTACGGGCGGCGGGCGGGCGTGTCGCTGATGCGCGCGGCCCGGATCATGATCGAATCGGAGGAGCTGAAAGCGCGCCCGCGTCAGATTTTGCGCGATCTCGTTCAGTCCTTCGATCGTTGGTCGGCCCTTGTTGAGAGCAAGCCGCATGACGAGCTGGCGCAAACGGTGCTCGAAGAAAGCGGCTATATCGACATGTGGAAAGCCGAGCGCACTGCCGACGCAGCCGGCCGGCTCGAGAACCTCAAGGAGCTCACCCGCTCCATGGAGGAATTCCCTTCGCTTGCCGCCTTCCTCGAACATGTCTCCCTCGTGCTCGACGTCGAAGGCGCCGAGACGGGCGAGCGCGTGACGCTGATGACCCTGCACGCGGCCAAGGGCCTCGAATTCGACATCGTATTCCTGCCTGGCTGGGAAGAGGGCCTCTTTCCCTCGCAGCGGTCGCTTGATGAAAACGGCCAGGCCGGGCTCGAAGAAGAGCGGCGACTTGCCTATGTCGGGCTGACGCGCGCGCGGCGCCAGGCGCGGATTTATTTTGCGTCGAATCGCCGCATTCGCGGCTTGTGGCAGGCGACGCAGCCTTCGCGGTTCATCGACGAATTGCCGGAGGCCTATGTCGAGGTGATCGAGGGCGCGGGCGGGGCTGAAGGCGGCTATGTGGTCTCGCGGTTCGACACGGTCGAGCCATTCTCGGCGGGCTACGAAACGCCCGGTTGGCGGCGCGCCAAGGCGCGCGCCGCTCAAGGCGTCGACGCCAAGGCCGCGCGCGGCCCGACGATCATCGAAGGACGGCTGGTGGCCCAATCGGCCGTCGAGTCCCGCTTTAAGGCAGGCGAGCGGGTCTTCCACATCAAATTCGGTCCCGGCTCGGTCGCCGCGGTCGATGGCGCCAAGTTGACGGTCGATTTCGACAAGGCCGGTCGCAAGATGGTGCTCGAGAGCTTCGTGCAGCGCGTCGATTAGCCGCCGCGGATTTTTCGCGTTAAGGCCAAGAGCCAATCCGCCGGCGTTCCTTGAAGGCGTCTTGCCGGCGACCCCAGGCGGAGACATGTTTCGCAGCTTCCTCTCGGTCGGCGGTTTCACGCTCCTTTCCCGTCTGACCGGCTTTGGCCGCGACATTGCGCTGGCCGCTTTGCTGGGCGCCGGCGCGGTTTCCGACGCCTTCTTCGTCGCCTTCAGGCTGCCGAACCAATTTCGGGCGATTTTCGGCGAAGGCGCTTTCAACACCGCCTATGTTCCCTCGTACTCGCGCGTGCTCGAGACCGAGGGCGACGGCGAAGCGAAACATTTCGCCAGCCAAATTTTCACGTTGCTGTTCGCCTCGCAAATTCTGTTGATGGCGCTCGCCTTCCTCTTCACGCCTCAACTCATGCAGGTGATGGCTCCTGGCTTCGAGAAGGACCCGGAAAAATTCGCGCTCGCCGTGCGCCTGACGCGGATCACCTTTCCCTATCTCTTCTTCATCACGCTGACGACGTTGCACTCGGGCACATTGAACGCTCACGGGCGCTTCGCGATCGCCTCCTTCGCGCCGGTCCTTCTCAATCTCGCGATCATCGGGTTCCTCGGCGTCGCCTTTCTCTTTCCGAACGCCGGCGAGGCCGCGAGTTGGGGCGTCGTCGTATCAGGCGCGTTGCAGCTCGCGCTGCTGATGATCGCGGCAAGACGCCTTGGTCTCTTGGAGCGCTTCGCGCGGCCGCGATGGAGCGCCGACGTCAGACAATTCTTCGGCGCATTGGCGCCGGCGATCATCGGGTCGGCCGGAACCCAAATTGCGATTCTCGCCGACACGATCATCGCCTCGCTGTTGCCAACGGGCATGCTTTCCTCGATCACGTACGCCGAGCGTTTCTATCAATTGCCGATCGGGGTCATCGGCGTCGCCGCCGGCACTGTGTTGCTGCCGCAGATGAGCCGCCGCCTCGCCGCCGGCGATACGGTAGGCGCGACGCGCGCGCAGAACCGCACGATGGCCGCGACATTGGCGATGTCGGCGCCGTTCTTTGTCGCGTTCTTGCTGATCCCGGAGGTCATCATGCGCGGCGCTTACCTGCGGGGCGCCTTCACCGAAGAGGCGGCGGCAAATTCCGCAGCTGTTCTCGCCGCCTATGGCGTCGGCCTCATGCCGATCGTGCTGATCCGTTCAGCGGTCGCCAGCTTTCAGGCGCGCGGCGATACGACGACGCCGATGCTTGTGTCGCTCGTCGCGATCGCAATCAACGTCGCGCTAAAATTCGCTTTTTATCGTCCATTGGGCGCCGTCGGCCTCGCGCTCGCTACGGCGATCGGCGCTTGGGTCAACCTCGTCGGCCTGACTGTCCTCGCCTTTCGCCGTCGCCTCATGCATTTCGACGACGAATTGATCAAGGTCGCCGTCGCCGCGTTTTTCGCGAGCGGCCTGCTCGCGCTGACGGTTGCTTTGACCTTGGAGCCGGCGCGCATCTTGACGCAGACCCTGCCCCACTGGCGGAACGAGGCCTTGTTGGCGGCTCTCGCCTTGGCCGGCGCGCTGGCTTACGGGCTCGCTCTCGCCTTGGCGGCCTTCGTCCTTGGCCTGCGCGCCAGGCGTCTTACGCCTGTTCAGTCCTCGCCGTAGCCGTAGCCGCCAAGATAGGCGCCATAGGGTCCGACGGGGCCGGGGAAGGGCTGCGGCCGCGCCGCCGCATAGCCATTGTACCCTGCGGGCGAGCCCTCGACGATCACGCCTTGATCAGTGACGACCACCCATTCGTGGCCGCGCTTCTCGAAGCGCTCGACGCGACCGGCGCCAGCGAGTACGTCGCCCGGCGAGACGGCGCGCAGTCCCTGCCGGCTTTCGACCAAAGCCTCGCCGTTTCTGATCTCGCGCAACGCCCAGCCGCGGATCGGCGCCGCGGGCTGCGGGCGTTCGATCGAGCCCGTTGTCTCGTTCGAGACCGCCGGCGAAGGCGCGGCCGGCTTGTTCAACGTCGGCGGCAAGGGCGGCGAGGGCGTCGCCGGCGCGGCGGTCGGAGCCGTCGCCGCGGCGACGGTCGCCGACTTTTTCTCCAGCTTGTCCAAACGAGTCGCCAGATCGGCGCGTTCGATTTTCTCTATGCGCGAGGAAAGGTCTGCTTCGCGGGCCTGCGTTTCAGCGCCGCGGGATGCAGCGTCATGATCCAGCCGCTCGCCGAGCTTGTCGGCTTTGGTCTCTTGATCGTGTTCGAGGCGATCGATCCGCGCGCTGAGCTGCGCGATGGTCGCGGTCAAGTCCCGTGTGGAGGCGAGGCCGCCGCGCGCTTCGGCGACGGCTCTGCGGATGGAGGCTGCTTCCTCGTGCGGCTTGGCCGCCTCCATGGCCTCGATCTTGGCTTGGAGCGCGCCAATCGACTGGCTGAGAGCCTGGGCCTGTAGCCGCTGAGAATCGGCGCTTTGGTTCAACGTGGTCGCGCCAGCGGCCGCGACGATCAACGCGAGACAGGCCGCGGCGGCGCCCCATTGGACGCGCCGGTCGCGAAGCACACGGCTGAAGCCGCCCGACCTGGCGTCGCCGGCGCGCGGCTTTTCAACATAGGGGATGAGGCTTGCGCCGGGGGCTTCGATCGGCGGCGCCTGGCGGGGCGAGTGTTCGGCTTTTGGGGGGGCGCCGTTTGCGGGCGCTTGCGAAGCTGATTGAATCGGGTCCGATTTGATCTCAGCCGGTCCTGCGGCGTCTGCTCCATTCGAGGCTTCGCTTCGCGGCGCCCCGGAAGACGCCGTCGGCTGATCATTCGCCATAGCCGCCGATGCGCCTTCGCCGCGCGCGGCGAATTCTTGCGAAGGACCCGGCAGCTGCGGCTCAGCCTCCGATGGCGTCGCCCTCGATTGCGAGGCGTTGGAGACGCTGGGCGAAGGGGGCGACGCGAGCGAATCCTCGATGTCGAACATGACGGCTTTCCAGAAGTTAACCAACTGCTTCAATTGTCCCCTATGCCTATTAAGGAATCGTTGACCAAAGGAGGCGCGGCGGCGGCGAAACAACGTCGATGGGCGATCGATTCCTGGGCGAGGCGCGCGACAGAGGCGCGGCCAGGGCGCGCTAGCGCTCGCGAACTGGCATGCTAAACTGGTCAATCAGTGCCGCCGGCGAGCCGCCGCGGCGTTTCAGCCGAACCGAAGAGGATGTCAGTGGCGAAGCCGATGAAATTTGGGCTGGGGCAGCCGGTGAAGCGCGTTGAAGACATCCGCTTCATCACCGGTCAGGGCAATTACACGTCCGATTATCGGCCAGAGGGGACGCTTCACGTGACGTTCCTCCGAAGCCCGCACGCTCACGCGCGGTTTTCGTTCGCCGATCTCGAATCGGCTCGCGCGATGCCCGGGGTGAAAGCCGTCTACGTCGTCGAGGATTTTGATCAACTCGGCGATCTTCCGTGCCTGTCGCTTCCTGAGTCCTACGATTCGAAGACGCCGCTCACGCCTTATCCCGTTCTGGCGCGGGGCGTGGCGCGCCATGTCGGCGACATGGTCGCTATGGTTGTCGCCGAATCCGAGCGCGAAGCGCGCGATGCGGTCGAGGCCATCGCTGTCGAATGGGACGCGCTTCCCGCCGTCGTCGACATGCGCGAGGCGATCAAGCGCGGCGCTCCGCAGGTCTTCCCCGAAGCGCCCGGCAATGTCGTTTTCGACGGCCATATCGGCGACAAGGCGAAGACCGACGCCATCTTCGCCAAGGCCGCGCAAGTGGCCAGCATCTCTGTCGTCAACCAGCGCCTCGTGGCCAATTATATGGAGCCGCGCAGCGCGATTGGCGAATACGACGCAGCGTCCGGGCGCTATACGCTTCATGCAAGCAGCCAAGGCGTTCACGGCCTGCGCAACAACATCGCCGAGAAGATTCTCAAGGTTCCGCAGGAAAAATTGCGCGTCGTCACCAATGACGTCGGCGGCGGCTTCGGCACCAAGGCGGTGATCTATCGCGAATATCCGCTTGTCTTGGAAG
>DATGHD010000296.1:0-4015 GCA_035308145.1 Roseiarcus sp. | reverse complement strand
TCGCTTGCTCAAAATCGAGGGCGGCGGCCCTAAGGGCTGCTCTTCCCCTGGTTCGGCGCCGCCGGCGCGACGGTCGCGGCCGCCGCCGCATCCGCTTGCGATTTCGCCTCACCGCCGGACTGCGAGGCGAAAAACCGATCGATGGCCGCAGCCAACGCGGTGGTCGCCTTATCGCGCCAGTCCGCCGAGGTCAACGCTTTGACGTCCCGCGGGTTGGAGAGGTAGCCGAGCTCGAGAAGAACCGACGGAAAGTCAGGCGCTTTCAACACCACGAATCCGGCCGCGCGCTCCGGGTTGCGGTTGAGACGACCAGCCGCCCGCCACTCGGCGACCACCCCGCGCGAGAACATATGGGCGTAGGCCCGCGTTTCGCGGCGTTTCAGGTCAAAAAGGATGTCGGCGACGCCGGCCCGATCCGGCGACTGGTCGACGCCGGCGGTTTTGTCGGCGGCGTTCTCGTGCTCGGCGACCCGCGCCGCCTCCGCGTCGGACGCCTTATCGGCGAGCGTATAAACGGTTGCGCCGGAGACATCGACCGCTTCGACGAGGCTGTCGGCATGGATCGAGATGAACAGCGAAGCCTGCGCGTCCTCGGCGATGCGAACCCGATCATCAAGCGAAACAAAATCGTCGCCGTTGCGGGTCATCACGATTTTGAAGCGATGACGGGCGCCGAGCTTCTCGGCGAGCTCTCGCGAGAAATCGAAGACGATTGCCTTCTCGACGACCCCCTGCGGGCCGTAAGCGCCGCCGTCGATGCCGCCATGGCCGGGATCGAGCACGATGACGGGCAGTCCGGAGGCGCCGTCGGAAACGGGCGGCGAAGCCGGCGGCGGCGCGGCGGGGGCGAGTCCGGCCTCCGTCACGAGCTCGTGAAAGACCGCCGGCTCGCAGCGCTTCAGATCAATCTCGAGGCGGGCGGGCTGAGCGCCCTTGGCGACAGCCGATGTGGTCAGCCGCTCGACGCGGGCCGGAGCGGCAAGGTCAATGACGATGCGCGATTTGCCGGCGCCGAGCAGCCCGAAACGGAAGGATCGAACCAGCGCCCCCAGGGCTTTGCCTTGCGCCGCGCGCCCGATTGCGGGATCGACCTGAAAATTCACCTCTGGAATGTCGATAATGATGCGATCCGGGTCGGCCATCGCAAAGGAGCGGCCCTCGACGGGCGCGGAGAGATCGAAAACAAGTTTGGCGGTGCCATCCGTTTCCGTAAGCCGCGCCGCCACCGCCACCGGAACATCGTTGGCCGACTCAGC
Organism: Roseiarcus sp.; assembly: GCA_035308145.1. Classification (GTDB taxonomy): domain Bacteria; phylum Pseudomonadota; class Alphaproteobacteria; order Rhizobiales; family Beijerinckiaceae; genus Roseiarcus. The sequence goes on along the minus strand of DATGHD010000296.1, from coordinate 2,759 downwards.
CGCCGCTGAGATCGTCCCGAAGGAGAGAAAGGCTAAAAAGACTGGCGCGACAAGCGATCGGACGGATGTCCAAACCGTTTTTTGGTCAGAGCTCTCAACGCGAAATCCGTGAGGCATATTTACCGACCCGCATAGGCGGCGCTGACCGCCCTTGCGCCTGATCCCTAAGCCATAAAGGAAGAAGGGTTAACGACCAATAACCAAATTGAGGCGCATTCAGGCGCCTCTGTGGCGATATGGCAACAGAGGCAAAAAACCTTGCCAGGAGTCCTTATCTTCCATATGTAGACCGTTGCTTCACGTGCGGTTCGATTCCGCTCCGGCGACGGCCCTTCGAGTCTATCGGACGCGACGGCCGACGCGCCCATCTAAAAATGGATCGGAGCGGCGAAAGCCAAAAAGGGCGGGCGGGTGGCCCGCCGTCTCGAGCGCCTTCCGTTCACGGGGTTTGCGCCGCGAGACTTGGATGGGTTCTTAGGGGATTTGCGCCCCTGAGCCCCGAGCCGAAGCGAAGCGCGGCGCCATAAGGCGCCCCTCGATTGGCGACGAGGACAAGGCTACGCCGATTATCGGGTGCGCAATGCGCATGACACGCAGGAAAGGCTCTTCTCTCGCGCTCGTTCAAGCGCGCGAAGGGTCCAATTCGCAGCGTGAGAATCTTGCCGGCGGCCTTTGCCGTCGCCCAACGTCAGTCGTTCTTTCAGTCTCAGCCCAACCCGACCGCGCACGATGCGCCGCGACGCGCCCTCTAAGGGCGGCGCGGGCTTTGCGTGCGCCGTCTCAACGAGTTCAACATGGCCAACAAAATGATTATCGACGCGTCTCACCCGGAAGAAACCCGGGTGGTCGTGCTCAGAGGCAATCGAGTCGAGGAATTCGACTTCGAGTCGGCGAATAAGAAGCCGCTCAGAGGCAACATCTATCTTGCGAAAGTGACGCGCGTGGAGCCTTCGCTCCAGGCGGCCTTCGTCGATTACGGCGGCAACCGCCACGGCTTCCTGGCCTTTTCGGAAATTCATCCCGACTACTACCAAATCCCGGTGGCTGACCGACAGGCGCTCATCGAAGAAGAGGCGCGCAGTCACAGCGACGATGACGGCGACGAGTACCGAAGCGATAAGCGCAGCCGCCGGCGCCACCGTCCTCGGACGCATGAGGCCGAATTCCGCGCGCAGGGCGACGAGCGGGTTTCCGAAACGGCTGAGATCGAGCAATCGCCGGCGGAGGCCGGCGATGCGGGACCAGGCGCCGAGGGAGGCTCGGCCATCGCCAAGCCGCAGGGCGCTGGAGATGAGCCCTTCCACGACGCGGCGCCGGAAGAAAGTCAGTCGGATGCGCCAGGCGGGCCGGCGGCGGAGGCCGAGCCGATCGCAAGCGAGGCGGCGACTTTGGCGGACGAAGCGTCCGCTTCTGCTGCCGAAGAGGACGTCCCGGCCGAGCCGGAAGCCGCTTTGGAGGCGTCCGGCGCCGACAATCATCGTCCCATCGACGCTGCCTCCAGCGAAGAAGAAGTTCGGGACGAAGGGCCGAGCGATTCCGCTCACGACGACGAGCGCGCCGATGACGATCGTCAAGAGGTGACGACGCTCGACGGCGGCGCGGAAGAGACGACGCCCAGCGCGCGGCTTGGCCGCGAGGACGGCGGCGAGCCGGTCGAACTTGTCGGCGGCGACGCAATGGAGGAATTGCCTCGTCGTCCGCCCCGACTGCGCCGGCAGTACAAGATTCAAGAGGTCATCAAGCGGCGCCAGGTGCTGCTTGTGCAAGTCGTCAAGGAGGAGCGCGGCAACAAGGGCGCGGCGCTGACCACCTATCTCTCGCTCGCCGGACGCTATTCAGTACTGATGCCGAACACCGCGCGGGGCGGCGGGATTTCCAGGAAGATCACCAACAGCGCCGATCGCAGCCGTCTCAAATCCATCGCGCAAGAACTTGAAGTTCCCGAAGGCATGGGCGTGATCCTGCGCACCGCCGGCGCGATGCGCACCAAGGCCGAGGTCAAGCGCGATTTCGAATATCTGCTGCGGATGTGGGAGACGGTGCGCGAATTGACGCTCGCTTCGACGGCGCCGACGCTCGTCTACGAAGAAGGCTCCCTGATCAAGCGAGCGATCCGCGACCTCTATAACAAGGATATCGACGAGGTCATCGTCGCCGGCGACGAGGGCTATCGCGAGGCCAAGGAATTCATGCGCCTCTTGATGCCGAGCCACGCCAAGAACGTCCAGCCGTACCGCGATCCTCAGCCGGTTTTCGCCAAGGCCGGCGTCGAGGCGCAACTCGATGCGATGTTCTCCAATCAAGTTACATTGAAGTCGGGCGGCTATATCGTCATCAACCAGACCGAAGCGCTGGTGGCGATCGACGTCAATTCGGGCCGTTCGACCCGCGAACACAATATCGAAGACACCGCGGTTCGCACCAATCTCGAGGCGGCCGACGAGGTCGCCCGGCAATTGCGCTTGCGCGATCTTGCCGGCCTCATCGTCGTCGATTTCATCGACATGGAGGAAGGCCGGAACAACCGCTCGATCGAGCGGCGCATGAAGGACGCGCTGAAGAACGATCGCGCGCGGATTCAAGTTGGGCGCATCTCGCATTTCGGCCTGCTCGAAATGTCGCGCCAGCGCATTCGCTCAGGCGTGCTCGAAGGCTCCACGGTGATTTGTCCCCATTGCATGGGCGCCGGCGTCGTTCGTTCCACCGCCTCGATCGCGCTTCATGTCTTGCGGGTCCTCGAAGACGCGTTGATCAAGAGT
>DATGHD010000295.1:0-14536 GCA_035308145.1 Roseiarcus sp. | reverse complement strand
CGAGATGATGCTCTCCGAGAGCCAGGAGCGCATGCTGATGGTGCTCCATCCGGAAAAGGAAGCTGAGGCCGAGGCGATCTTCCGCAAGTGGGGTCTCGACTTCGCAATTATCGGCGAGACGACCAATACATTGCGTTTCGTGGTCAAGCGCCAGGGCGAGATCAAAGCGGACCTGCCGATCAAGCAGCTTGGCGATCAGGCGCCGGTCTACTACCGGCCTTGGGATTCAACGCCCAAACCGCCGGCGATCGAGGCGCAAGACGTCGCGCCGCCGATGAGCAATCGCGACGCGCTTCTCGCCCTTTTGGCCTCGCCGGACTTCTCGTCGAAGCGCTGGGTGTATGAACAATACGACACGCTGATTCTCGGCAACACGGTGCAAGGACCAGGCGGCGACGCCGCAGTGGTGCGTCTCGGCGACGGGCCGAAGGGCCTGGCGCTGACCACCGATTCGACGCCGCGCTACTGCGAAGCTGATCCGATCGCCGGCGGCGCGCAGGCCGTCGCCGAAGCTTGGCGCAATCTCATCGCAGTCGGCGCGCGCCCGCTCGCTCTGACCGACAACCTCAATTTCGGCAATCCGGAGAAGCCGGACGCGATGGGCCAATTCGTTGGCTGCCTCAAAGGGATTGGCGAGGCCGCGACGGCGCTCGATTTCCCGATCGTCTCAGGCAACGTCTCCTTCTACAATGAGACCTCAGAGGTCGGCATATTGCCGACGCCGGCGATCGGCGGCGTCGGTCTCATCGAAAATGTCGCCAAAGCGGCGAGCATCGGGCTCAAGGCGTCCGGCGAAATCGTTCTGATCATCGGCGAGACCAAGGGCTGGCTCGGCCGCTCGGCGTACCTCGAGACGATCTGCGGGCGCGAGGAAGGCGCCCCGCCGCCCGTCGACCTTGCCGCCGAAAAGCAAAACGGCGAATTCATTCGCGCGTTGATCGAGGCGGGAAGGGTCTCCGCGGTCCATGACGTATCCGACGGCGGCCTTGCGATAGCCCTTGCCGAGATGGCGATCGCCGGAAATCTCGGCGTGACGATCGACCTCGGCGCTGCGAGCCCGGCGAGCCATGCTTTCCTGTTCGGCGAAGATCAAGGACGCTACCTTGTCGCCGCGCGCGCGGCGGAGGCGGCGATGATCGTCGTCGAGGGCAAGGCGATCGGCCTTTCGATTCAAACGCTCGGCTCGACCGGCGGCGACAGTTTGACGCTGCCCGGCGAAGCGCCGATCCCCATCGTCGAACTTAGACAAGCGTTCGAATCGTGGCTGCCGTGCTATATGGCCGGCCCGCAAGGAGGTCCTACATGATCCAATTCGTGTCAGTCAAAGCATTGGCCGGCGTCAACTATGTGCGCGCCGACCACGTCATTGCGGTTGCGGCCTCGGAGCCGACCAAATGCAATATCGTGATGGCCGGCGGCGTCACGGTGCCTTGCGCGGAGCCGGCCAAGGATGTGATCGCGCGGCTCGAATCGGCGACAAGCAAAGAGACAGGAAATCACGATGGCGATGGACGCCCTTGAAATCGAACGCCTGATCAAGGCCGCGTTTCCCGACGCGACGATCGAGATCAAGGACCTTGCCGGCGACGGCGACCATTACGCCGCGAAAGTCGTCACGACGGCGTTTCGCGGCAAGAGCCGCGTGCAGCAGCACCAGATGATTTACGCCGCCCTTCAGGGTCATATGGGCGGCAAGCTGCACGCGTTGGCGCTCACGACGGCAGCGCCGGCGTCGGACTGAGCGCGGCAGAAGACTCTCCGCCCTACTCGTACTTTTGCAGCACGCAGCCTTTCTGGATCTGGATGTCGGCGGGATCGTGCAGATAGGCGCGAAGTTGAACGTCGTATTTCTTTCCGCCGACGATCGTATAGCCGACAATCTCGTCTTTCGTGCCCTTGGGCACGATCACGTTCACTTTCACGAGCGCTCCCGACGGGTCGCGATCGTCGTAGCTCTGCGAGTCCCGGATAAAGACGCCCGGACAGGCAATGGCTGGCGAGGCAACCGCCGTCGCGACGCCGAGCGCCAAGATCAATCTCCAGCTCATGCCAAAGCTCCCCCTCGGGCGCCCAGTGTTTCACACAAGCGTCGGCGCCGCCAATTGAATAAACGTTCCCGCTTCGCTCAAGCGCTGACGCATCGCTTGACTTCGTTCGCCTCCCATAGGACGCAAAGTCATTCCCACCCCGCCAAGCCCGTTACGAAGCCTGCTTTATGACGCGACCGTTCGCCCACCGCATCATCTTCGTGCGGCACGGCCAGACTGTGTTCAACGCCGAAAACCGCCTGCAAGGCCAGCGTGACGTGCCGCTTGACGGCAAGGGACGGGATCAGGCGCGCGCGATAGGCCGATATCTGCGCGTCGCCATGAATTCGGACATCGCGGCCATGGAGAGCGCCGGCGCGTTCTGGGCTTCGCCGCTGATCCGCGCTCGCGAGACGATGGAGTTGATTCGCGTTGCGATGGGCCGCTCGCCGCAACCCTATCAGCTCGATGCGCGATTGAAGGAACTCACCTTTGGCGCTTGGGAGGGACTGACCTGGCCGGAGGTCTCGACGACGGACCCCGACGGCACCCGGGCGCGCGAAGCCGACAAATGGAACTTCACTCCCCCTGATGGCGAGAGCTACGCCATGCTCGCTGAAAGAGTGCGGCCTTGGCTCGAAGAACTGACGAGCGAGGCTCTTGTCGTCGCGCATGGCGGGGTGGCGCGCGCTTTTTATGCGCTGATCGCCGGCATGGCGGAGGGGGAGGCGGCAAGCGTCCCCATCTGGCAGGGCCGCGCCCTGATTTTCGAGCGTGGCGAAGCCAGATGGGTCGGATAAAGCCCGCCCCGGGATCGGCGTCCTTAAAGGAAAACCGCAACCGCAGCGCCCCTGGGGCTGCGGTTGCGGTCTTGTCGAAACCAAAACGATTTTCACTGCTCGGCAGAGCCGGGCGTCGGTCAAGCGTCAATCAGCTCTTCGGAGCCGTGGTGTCGGCCGGCGCGGCCGCTGGGGCCTTGGCCTTGGTCGACTTCTTCGTCGATTTCTTCTTCGTGGACTTCTTGGTCGACTTCTTCATCGACTTCGCCGGCGCCTTCGTCGTGTCGGTCGATGTCGCCGCGGGGGCGGTCGTGTCGGTGCTGGTCTGGGCGAGAGCGGGGCTGAGCATAAGCGCCGAGCTAACCCCAAGCGCGATAAGCAGTTTCTTCAAGTTCGTTCTCCGTATTGCCGCCAAGGACTCTAGCGTCTTAGGCTATTCCTCATGTCAAATTTCACATGAATTGCCGATGAACAGTCTTTTCCGCTGCGTTTCAGCCGATTTGCCGGCATTGTCTAAGCCGCGTTAGGCTATCGCTGATCTCCTCAACCGGCGCTTTATGTCGCGCATCTTCCTCAGTCATTCCAGCCAGGACAATTTCGAGGCGGTGGCGCTACGCGCCTGGCTCGCCTCGGAAGGATGGGACGACGTTTTCCTCGATCTCGATCCTGAGCGCGGCATCGCCGCCGGCGAGAGATGGGAGCGCGCGCTGCATGCGGCGGCGTTGCGTTGCGAGGCGGTGATCTTTCTTGTTTCGCGCAACTGGCTCGCCTCCGGCTGGTGTCGCAAAGAGCACACCCTGGCTGCCGGCCTCGACAAAACCCTCTTCGCCGTACTCATCGATCCAAACCTGACGCTCGCCGATATTCCGCCGGAGCTGAAAGGCAGTTGGCAGGTTGTCCCGCTCACCGGCGGCGAGCTTTCCGTGTTCCGAACGAGCCTGCCCGGCTCTCTCGAAGAGCGGCACATCCCCTTTTCGCGCGACGGGCTCCATCGCTTGAAGCGCGGCTTGGAGAAGGCGGGGCTCGATCCGAAATTCTTCGCTTGGCCGCCCAAGGGCGAGCCGGGCCGCGCGCCGTACCGTGGATTGAAGCCTCTCGAGGCGGAAGACGCCGGCATCTTCTTCGGCCGCGACGCGCCGATCATCGAGGCGATCGACCGTCTTCGCCGCTTGCATGGCGGAGCGCCGCCGCGTCTCTTTGTGCTCCTTGGCGCCTCGGGGGCCGGCAAATCCTCATTTTTGCGCGCCGGAATTCTGCCGCGGCTGACGCGCGAGGACGGCCAGTTCATCCCCCTGTCCCCGCTTCGGCCGGAACATGCGGCGCTCTATGGCGAGCATGGCCTCCTCAGCGCGCTCGAAGCCGCCTTTCCAAAACGAACGCGCGCCGAGTTGCGCGCCGCAGTGCAGGTGGGCGCAACGGGAGTGCGGCCTCTGCTGGCGGAACTCGTCGCGGCCGCAAGGAATCGCCACGTTTCTGATGACCGACCGGCGAAGCCGCCCGCGGTCGTCATCGCGATCGATCAGGCTGAAGAACTGTTTCGCGGCGACGGCGCCAAGGAGGGCGCTGAGCTGGTCGAGATGCTCAGCGCGCTTGGCCTTTCCGACGACCCGGCGGTGATCGCAATCTTCGCCATCAGGTCCGATTCTTACGACGCGCTCGAACACGCCGCGCCCTTCCGGGGTCTGGCGCAAGCGACGCAGCCGCTACTGCCAATGCCGCACGGCGCCTATAAGGACGTCATCGAAGGGCCGGCTCGGCGCGTCGAAGAGGCGGGCGGCAGGCTTGATATCGAGCCGCGCCTCACCCAGGAATTGCTGCTCGACATCGACAAAGGCGCGGGCATCGACGCGTTGCCTTTGCTCGCTCTGACGCTCGAACAACTCTATCTCGAGTACCGCCAGGCCGGTGTCCTGAGCTACGCCAACTACGAGGCGCTTGGCGAGCTCAAGGGCGCGATCGACGCGGCAGTGGCGCGCGCCTTCAAACGCGCCGACGCCGATCCCGCCATTCCGCGCGACGCCGCCTCGCGAGAGGCGTTGTTGCGGAAAGGCCTTATTCCGTGGCTCGCCGGCGTTGATCCCTACACCAAGAGCGTCCGCCGCAACATCGCGGTCTACACCGATATTCCGCTCGATTCGAGGCGGCTGCTCGATCTCCTGGTCGAGGAGAGATTGCTGTCGACAGACACGGACACGATCACGGATGCGACGGATCAGAAAAAGCGCATCAAGACGATCGAGCCGGCGCATGAGGCCCTCCTGCGCAACTGGCGGCTGCTGGAAGGTTGGCTGACCGAGGATCTCGCGCTGCTCGCCGCCCTCGAAGGGGTCAAGCACGCAGCGCGCGAATGGGAGGACAAGCCGGAAGGCGAAGCCGAGGCTTGGCTCGCCCATCAGGGACAACGGCTCGCCGAGGCGCGCGCGCTCTATGAAAGGCCCGACATAGCGGCGCGGCTCGACAATCGCGACCGGCGCTATCTCGCCGCCTGCCAAGCGCGAGCGGACGCCGTGCAGCGCGAAAGAGAGGAGCGAGCGGCTAAGGAGGCCGAGGAGCAAGAACGGCGCATCAGGGACGCCGAGGCCATCGCCGCGGCCGAGCATAGGGTCGCTCTCTGGACGAGGCGCGGCCTCGGCGCTTCGCTGATCTTGCTGGCGGCCGCCGTCGTCGCGGCGGTCATCGCTTTCATCCAATGGCGCGTGGCGCAAGATCAAACCGCCCGCGCCATCGCGACGCGCGAGGATTCGGCGGAAGTCGCCCGCCTCGCCCGTAGCGAACTCTCCAATACCAATGACGCCTTGAGCCGGCGCATCGACGATCTCATGCGATGGACGCCGCCGGTCTTGGGCGCGACGCTGCATCATTGGCGGGCGAGCGCGCGGGAAAATGCCCGCGACTTCGCCGCCGAACGGGCCGATCTCGATGCGGAACTGCGCGCGGAGCCCGATTTTGTCCCCTCCCTCATCGCCAGCAGCGACAATTTCAACATGGTCGGCGATTTCCAACACGCCATCCGCGACGCAAAGGCGGCCTTGGCGGCTGGCTCGCGCGACGCCGTCGTCTACGCCAATCTTGCGCTGGCGGAGGCGATCGGCCGCGACTATCAGGCGGCGATGGGCGACATCGACAACGCGCTGCACGGCCAGCGAACCATCGATGTGACGGAAAGTCTGGTCGCCTCCGATCTCCAAGGATTCACCAGCGGCTTCAAGCTCTGGATTCGAGATTCGGATTTTCTCGTGGCGCTCGGTTACGTGAAGGCGGCGCTATCAGCGATGAGCGGCGGCGCCGACTTTGCCGCGACGCTGACGGCCGCCGACGCCGCCGATCGCGACCAGCCGCTGTCGCGCAGCGCCTATCTCGTCGCGCTCAACTGGGAATGGTTGATCTTGCGCGGGCAAGCGCTCGCCGATGAGCGCGCTTCAAAGGGCGCGACGCCAGGCGCGACGACGGTCCGCGATTATGGCGCCTTCGTCGCCGAGGCTGAGCTATGGCGGCGGATCGCCGCGACACGCGGCGATTTTGCCGGCTACAGCCAGCGCTCGTTTGCGAAGTTCGACGAAGCGTACAAGGTTGCGCCGCGCGACGCTTATCGCGCCCTCGCGGACTTTGCCGCCAAAGAGGAGCGCGAGGAGGTAAAAAAACCTTACGAACCGGCAACGCCGCTCGGCGATGCGCGCGATCTCGAGGTGCGCGCGATTGAATGGGCGAACGGACCAAGTTCCGCCTCCGACCCCTACGCCGCAGCGCCCGCCCTGGCGCGCTTGACTGAGGCAATCGGCCTTCTCGATCCCGTCCGGCTCGGCAGGCAACCAGGGCGGCGCGAACAAGACGCCTTGATCGACCTCCTGCTCCGCCGCGGCGCTTGGCGGCTGGCGGCCGGCGATCGCGGCGGCGCGGACGAAGACGCGCGCCGCGTTATTTCAATCGACGGCGGGATCGCCGCAGCGCATGCGCTGCGCGGCGACGCCCTGCTGCAAGCAGAGGATCGCCGAAAGGAGTACCAGCAGGCGCTGACGCTCGATCCCGGGAATGTCGAGGCGCTGGAGGGCATGGCGTGGAAAATCGACGGAACGCCGGCCGAGACCGCTCTCGGCTTTGCCGAGCGCCTGCGTCACTTCAAGCGTTTCGAGGCCGATGATCTCGCGCGCATGGCGGCGCTTCTGACTCCCAAACATTCCGACGAGGCCCGTCAGTCGATCGACGCAGCAATCGAAATGGCGCCGGACGACAAGGACTATTACCTGTCGAGACGAAAGCTTGTCGCGACGTCCGATCAACCCGGAAAGAGCGACAATTTCGCCGTCTCGCGCGATCTTCACGACCGCGCGCGCTTCCTGGCTCAGTCAGGCGACAACGCCGCGGCGCTCGGGTCCTATGTCCAAGCGCTCCACGCTTTGCCGAAGGGCGCGGATCAGGCCGAGATCGAGGTTGCGAGCCTCGTGCGAGATTTTAGCGCCTTCTTAATCGCCCGCTATGGCCAGACCGACGCGGCGGCCTGGTGGGGCGCGTTTGCGCAAAATCCACTGGCCACCGACGACGAAAAGAAAATCGCCGCGGCCGAAGCGCAACGTCTGACGGCGCAGCCGTAACCGGCGTCGCGCGGAGAGCCTCAACTCGCCTTGGTCGCGCAGGCGAAGGGAGGGGTCCACGCGTCAGGAGCGGCGATCCCAATGTCCGAGGGGCTGAGCTTTTGTGCGGCTTGAGCGACGGTTGCGGCCTCGCCATCCTGCCCGTTCGTCTTCAGGAATTGCTCGTATTGATCGAGAAACGTCTTGAACTGGTCATCCGTTGGACCCAGCGCGTGGAGGGAAATCGTCAAGGCGGCGACAAATTCGCGACGCGCGTCGTCAAGGTATTTGCCCTGATCTGCGGCGGCCTCAGTGGTGAAGGTCTTGGCGAAATTCAGCCTGAGGCCCGAGAGAACGGCCCGCCAGAAATGAACCTTCGCAAGCTGCGGCTGACAGGGCCAAGTGGTCACGAGAAATTGATTGATCCAATCGCCCTCGGTATTGGCGCGCTGGATGAGATCGAGCGCCGATTTGGCGCTGTCCTGTTGCTTGGCCTGCAGCGCGGATTGCGCGCCGCCGACGCTATCGGCGACGATCGATATCGGCAGGTAAGATTCGCTCGCCGCGGTCGTCACATATTGAGCGGGCGCCGCGGCGCCTTGCGCGTTTTCAAGATCGCTGGCGGCCTCCGTATTCATCGCGAAAGCCTGATCGGCCGCCGCAAGAGCGGTCTGGTCACGTCGCGACGCCTCAAACAACGCGAGCGCCGCTTGATAATCGTCGGTCGCGCGGTCCGGCTGGCCTGATTGCTTTTGCGCGAGCCCTTGATTGACCTTGGCGTCGGCGAGCGCCAACCGATCGTCAGGCGTGAGTTTCAGCCTGAGCGAGACCTCGACGGTCGCAAAGTAGTTGGCGACGACGCCGAAAGCGCCCAGCGTGGCCGGCCGGTCTCCGGCAAGCGGCTTGGTCCACCGGTCGTAATAGGCGTCGCGAAGAATCGCCGCGGTGTCGATGTAGTCGCGCAGTGAATCGTCAATCTGGCTCGCATCGAGACCGATGATTGTCGCCGCGCCATAGGCGGACTTGAAGAGGTCGAGATGGTTGATGACGGCGAAGGCGAGGATCGCCTGGGTATTGACCAGCCGCGAACGCGCGCTTGCGCCGTTGTCGCTTTTGAGCATCGAGACCGAATTGCCCAGAATCAGCGGCCCGACGTCGCTGCCAATATCCTCGAGCGCCGCAGCGCGCGCCGCGTCCTGCCACAAATTGGAGGGCTCCGCAGCCAAGGCCGCGCCAGCAACCGAGCCGCCCGTTGCGATCGCCAAAGCACGCACAAAGCCGAGCGCTTTGTGGACGCGACCTTGGCCGCGAGGCCGAGCGCGGGACGGCGGCGCGCCGCGTTCAGCGGGCAAGCAAGGCGTTCCCGATGCGGATTAGGCTTTTGAGATTGGCCTCGATCGCCGGACTCGCGGTGGAGACGGCGCGGATTCGAGCGTCCGTGGCGCCCCGCGACACGGCGGTCTTCAAAGCGGCGGTTTGCGCCTTGACTTGCTGGGCGAGGCGCCTGGCCTGCGCCAATTGCGAGAGCACGGAGGCGTCCGAAGTCCCAGCTTTCGGCGCGGTCGTCGAAGCGTTTGAAGGAGGGGCACCGGGAACAGTCGTCGTCGGATCCCCGCCGCCGCCGCCGCCGGTGCCCCAGGCAAAGGCAGGCGAGGCCACCGGCGCCAAAGCGAGAAAGGCGCCGACGGCAAGGCCGGCCAATCGAGGGGAACCGGACGACGTTAGGCGCGACCGCTGGCGCATCATGACCGGCTCGCGACCATAGCGGCCGGCTCGCTTGCATTCCTCAGTCATCAAGCCCCCTAGCGGCCGCCGCCTAATGGCGCCACGCCGCGACCATCACCCACCGTACCGCGTAATCAAGGTGTTGCCTATGCGGATTAGCGCTTTGAGATCAGCCTCGATTGCCGGACTGGCGCGGGAGACCGCGTGGATCCGCGCGTCGACGGAACCGTGCGACACGGCGGCCTTTAGCGCCGCGCTTTCCGAGTTGACGCGCGCGGCCAAACGTCTGGCTTGGCCGAGCTGAGACAGCGCGGCGGCGCTGCTGGCCGCCGACAGCGTGGTAGTGGCGGACGTCTGCGGCGGCTGATAGCTCGGGGGAGGGCCGCCGCTGCCGCCGCCGCCGCCGGAAGATTGAGCAACGGCCGGCGGAATCGGAGCGCTGGCGAACGCGCTCAACGCGATGGCGAACATCAATCCGCGAGCCCGCGCCCCGCCGCGAGTCGCCGCGCATGAGGCGTTGAAAGACTGTCGACGGTGATAATTGATCATCATTGAAGGCTCGCAACGATGGTCTTGGCCTGCGCGAGATTCTGTTCGGCCTGGCTGAGATTAGCGATGATGTCGGAAAGGTCGGTGCTGGCCGTTGTTGCGCTTGCGCCGCTGAGCTTAGCCGGCAGCGAGCCTTGCAACTGGCCGTAGATTTTTTCCGCTTCGCTGCATTCCTGAGTTAACCGGTCGAGCGTCTTCGTCGCGGCGGCGACCGCGGCGGCGCGCGCCGATGGATCGCTCGCCAAATTCGCCGCCGTAAACTCCTTCTGCAGCAGATTGAAATCCGACTCGATTTGGCGCATCTTGCCTTGCAAGGCTGCAATCGACGCGCCGAGGCCGGCGTGTCTGTCCGGCGCCAAAGCGAGCGCGGGGCCCGCCAAACCAGCCGTTATCGATATAGCGAGCACCCAACCCAGAATCGCGCGCAACTTTGGCATGAACGTCCATCCCTCAACCCAGGTTGGGCTAATAATGCTAGTATTTGAACAGTGCTTGTCAAGAATGTGACGGGTTCGGGAACCTATTTGTCGGCCGCTCGGCGGCGCGGAAGCGGAATTAAGGCGGCGGCCTCCGCTGTTTCCCGCCCATTCGATCCCGTTCGCGGCGATAAATCTCGCGGATCTTCTTGAGATCGACCGAGGGCTTTGGCGCCGCGATCTTCATCGCCTGCAGAGTATCGGCGAGGATTTGCGAGCCAGCGAGATCGCGAAACCATCTGTGATCGGAGGGAATCACGTACCACGGCGCGTGCCTGACGCTGCACGCATTGAGCGCATCCTCGTACGCTTTCATATAGCCGGGCCAATACCGCCGTTCGTTATAGTCTGCTTCGCTGATCTTCCATTGCTTGGCTCGATCATCGAGCCGCTCCTTGAAGCGTTTGAGCTGTTCGCGCTCCGAGACGTTCAAGAATAATTTGATGATCGTCGTCCCGGTCTCGCTCAACAGACGTTCGAAGTCGTTGATCTGCCGGTAGCGCCGCATAATCTCGGCGCGATCAACCAAGCGATGCACCCGCTCGACGAGCACGCCCTCGTAATGCGAACGATTGAATATGGCGATCGCGCCGCGCTCCGGCGTCACCCGATGCGCGCGCCAAAGAAAATCGTGCGCCTGCTCTTCGACCGACGGCTGCTTGAAGTTGGTCACCCGGCAGCCGAGCGGGTTGACCAGCCGGAAGATATGCGTGACGACGCTGTCCTTGCCGGCCGTGTCGAGGCCTTGCAGCACGATCAGCAGAGACTGACGTCTCTCGGCATAGAGGCGCATGTGGCAATCGGCGATGCGTTCGCGATTGGCCTCGATGATGCGCTCAGCCTTGTCTTTGTCGAGTTTTGGATCAATGAAGGATGGGTCGGCCTCGGCGATTTTGAAGGGCTTGCCCGGCTCGACGAGGAATTGTTTGCGATAGTCCATCAGTCCTTACTCTCGCCGCACGCCGCTTGCGGCTTCATGGAAACAGGCCGCGCATCTGCTTGGCGTTGCGCACGCGCTCAACGCCTATCGCCATAGCGGCGACGCGATTGGCCACATTGTCGCGCTCGGCGCGTCGTACGACATTGCGCCAAGATCTTTCCAGCGCCTGCTCGAGCCGGCTCATGACCTCCTTCTTTGACCAGAAATATTGCTGGAGGTCTTGAACCCATTCGAAATAGCTGACGATCACGCCGCCCGCATTGCATAAGATGTCAGGGATGATGAAGACCTCGTCGCGGCGCTTGTTGAGGATGAGATCGGCTTCCGGCGTCGTCGGCCCGTTGGCCCCTTCGGCGAGGATCCGGCACTGAAGCCTGGCGGCGTTTTCGCCGGTGATGACCCGCTCGACCGCGGCCGGCAGCAAAATATCGCAGCGTTGGATCAGCAGCGCCTGCGGGTCGATGACCGCCTCGCTCGAAAAACCGGCGAGGACCTTGCGCTCCCGAACGTGTCGATTGACGGCCTCGATGTCGAGGCCCTTCGGATCGTAGTACGCCGCCGTGTGATCGCTGAGGCCGATGACCCGCACGCCGCGTTCGGCGAGGCCGAGAGCGGCGTAAGAGCCGACATTGCCGTAGCCTTGAACGATCGCCGTCGCGCCGGCCGGCTGGAGGCCAAGCTTGTCCATGGCGCGGAAGACCAGAAAGGCCGCGCCGTGACCGGTCGCCTCGCGCCGGCCGAGCGTTCCACCGGAATCGACCGGCTTACCGGTGACGATCTCCGGGACCGTGACGCCCTGGTACATCGAATAGGTGTCCATGAACCAGGCCATGATTTGTTCGTCGGTGCCCATATCAGGCGCCATGACGTCGATCCTGGGGCCGACGAACGGGATCATCTCCTGCATGTAGCGGCGCGAGACATTCTCAAGTTCCGTCCGCGAGAGGGCGCGTGGATCGACCGTTACGCCCCCTTTGGCGCCGCCATAGGGCAATTCGGCGAGCGCGCATTTCCAACTCATCCAAACGGCCAGCGCGGCAATTTCGCCGATATCGACATTGGCGGCAAAACGCGTGCCGCCTTTGGTCGGCCCAAGCGTCAGATGGTGCTGGACGCGATAGCCCTGGAAGACCGCGGTCCGCCCGTCGTCCATGTGTATCGGGCAATAGACGGCGATACCGCGTTTCGGGAGCAGCAAGCGGTCGCGCTCGTCGATCGGGATTTCAAGATAATCCGCAATCACGTGGAATTGCGTGCGCGCCATCTCGAACACTGGGCCCGAGTAGATCGTCATCGGCGTCCTTCCCTATTTTCCGCCGCAATCGAGCGGCGCCGGCTTTACCGCCGACTCTTGATCATCACCCTACCTGGCCGCGATGGCGGAGAAACGCGTCGGCGAGAACGCAGGCGAGCATTGCTTCGCCGACCGGCGCCGCGCGGATGCCGACGCAAGGATCGTGGCGACCTTTTGTGGCGATCTCCGTTTCGGCGCCTGAACGATCGATGGTCTTGCGCGGCGAAAGAATGGACGAGGTCGGCTTGACGGCGAAACGCGCGACGATCGGCTGGCCGGTTGAAATCCCCCCCAATATCCCGCCGGCCTTATTGGAGAGAAAGACGGGGCGGCCGTCATTGCCGGCCCGCATTTCGTCGGCGTTTTCTTCCCCGGTCAGAGCCGCGGCGGCGAATCCCGCGCCAATCTCGACGCCCTTGACGGCGTTGATGCCCATCAGCGCCGCCGCGATTTCGGCGTCGAGCTTGCCGTAGACTGGCGCGCCCCAGCCGGCAGGCGCCCCCTCGGCGATGATCTCGATCACCGCGCCGACCGAGGAGCCGTTCTTGCGGATGTCGTCGAGGTAGTCAGCAAAGCCTTGCACGGCCGCAGCGTCGGGACAAAAGAAAGGATTGCGGCCGACTTCGTTCCAGTCCCAGCGCCGACGGTCGATTTTCCTGTCGCCGATCTGCACAAGCGCGCCGCGCACGGCGATGCTTGGTATGATCTTGCGCGCGATCGCGCCCGCCGCCACGCGCATCGCCGTCTCCCGCGCCGACGAGCGGCCGCCGCCGCGATAGTCGCGCAGGCCGTATTTAGCGTCGTAGGTGAAATCGGCGTGGCCTGGCCGGTACTTATCCTTGATGTCGGCATAGTCCTTGGAGCGCTGATCGACATTCTCGATCAGAAGGCCGATCGGCGCGCCGGTCGTCACCTGTCGTCCCGATCGCTCATCGGTGAAGACGCCGGATAGAATCTTCACCTCGTCGGGCTCGCGGCGCTGTGTGGTGAAACGCGATGTTCCCGGACGGCGCCGATCGAGATCGGCTTGGATGTCGGCGGCTTCCAAAGGGATCATCGGCGGGCAGCCGTCGACGACGCAGCCGATCGCCGGCCCATGGCTCTCGCCAAAGGTCGTCACGCGGAAAAGATGCCCGAACGTATTGTGCGACATAGCGGTTTTGCGCTGTTTAAGAGCGCTGAGGCGCAGGGTCAAACCTGGCGCCTTCGAACGCGTCAGTTTTTAGAGATTACCCGGCCCGCCTTCAGGTTGCGGGCGCGGTGACGGCGACAATCGGCCCGATCGCGCGCGGCGGGTCGTCGCGGCGGTTGAGGTTCGGCGCATAGAGGCTCGAAATCGTGCCGTCGAGGAAGAGGGCGTTGGGGCAGTTGAGGCCGTCCCGGAAGAGCCTGGCGAAGGCGTAGAAAGTCACCGGCTCCTCCGATATGGCGAAGGAAACGATCGCGCCGTCGCGGACCCCGACGCCATTGCGGATTTTTGCCGAGGCGCCGCTCGGCGAAATCTTGGGATGGATGCGCCCGTCCAGCACCAGCATGGGCCCCGATTGCGTCGCGAAGCGCGCCTTCGGCCCGTCGGCGAGGAAACGAGCCGTCTCGACGACGCCCGCGGCGCCGTCGCCGACGTAGAAAACGCCGTTCGGCTTCAAGTGGAAGTTGCTCGCGCCCTCGCGGAGATCGGCGCGATGGCGCTGGCGCCCGTCCTCGATGTAGAGGCCGACCGGCGTCAGATTGTCTTCGAACATGCCCGCGTTCATCGCGAAGCGCAGGGCCTTGCCATGCGAGGCCAAGGCGTTGTCGAGACGCGAGAAGTCGCCATAGGCTTGGTCGTCGCCGCCCTTCCAGAAGAGGCGGATGTCGTCGCGGCGGGCGTCGAAGGTGCAGATGACGTAAGAGGCGCCTTCGAATTGCAGCGGCGAACAGGGGCCAGAAGGTTCAGCAGCGCCGGGCCCGGCGGCAAGCGCGGCGACAATCACGCCGACGAGCGCGCCTGCTCGCGGACGCGACAGACCGGGCGGCAAGATCCTCTCGAAAGTCATTCCGATCATCGCGCGGCGCGCCGTTCTTGGGCGGAGCGAATCTATCCGCCTCTTCATAACGCAAAAATTTGGGTCAAAGCACGGCGCCCGGATTCAATATTCCATGGGGATCGAGCGCCGCCTTGATCGCCCGCATCACGGT
>DATGHD010000294.1:0-2310 GCA_035308145.1 Roseiarcus sp. | reverse complement strand
TTTTCTGGGTGCTCGGCGAGACGGGCGACGACGGCCGGCGACACGAAACGCCCAAACGCCGACCGAATCTCGTGCACCTGATGGCGCTTCTGGCTATACAGCGTCACGACGCCGGCCAAGAACACCAATCCGGAAGAAAAGCTTGGGGTGATCGGGTCGAGCAGCACGCCGTGGCGCGTGAACGCCAGCCAGCTCGCCATCGCCATTGCGCCGGCGGCAAGAGCGCCCAAGAGCGCGCTCGCCAGCACGGGCACGACCGGCATAGCCACGACGAGGGCGAGCGTCAAAATCGCGCTGATCATCAGCTCCGCCCCGGGCGCCCAGTCGGGACGAAGCAACGCGACGCCGGCAAGCAACTGCTCCAGCAATTGCGCGTGCGCCTCGACGCCGGACGTCGATGGGTTGAGCGGCGTGGCGATTTCGTCCGAGAGAAGAGAGGCGGTCGCCCCGACGACAACGATCTTGCCGGAAAGGTCGGAAAGGTCCGCGCCGTCGCTCAATACCTTCCACGCCGGAATCGAGCGGCGCTCGGCGGACTTTGCAAAGTAGATGCGCATGTCGGCGGCGGTCTGCGTTGGAATGATGATGTCTCCGACCCGGATCGCGGTCACGCCTTGACTGGCGCCGAAGGCCGCATCGCCGCTGGCGTTGCTCGACTTGATGACATAGCTGGAGGCCCCTTGCGCGACCCGCAGCGACTCGAGCGCAAGGCTCGGCTGCGGTTGCCCATTGACATCGAGCAGAAGCGGCACGCGCCGGATCACGCGATCGCTGTCGGGCAGCCAATTCATGAAGCCGATTCCAGCCGCGCTCTCGGCGAGAACCGGCAGAGGCGCAAGGGCGCCCGACAAATGATTTAAATACGGCGCCGGCGCGTCGCCCGCGATCGCGAAGCCGGCCTTGACGGGAACCTGAGCCGGCGCGGCGTTCTTCGTGGCCGTAAAGTAACTGCCAAGGATGACGGGGCGGTTGGCGATGGCGCGGGCGAAGACCTGATCGCCGTCGTCACAGGTTTGATTGGCGAGATCGGCCGCATGAGCGGCGCAGTTGACGCCGCCTGATGACCGATCCTTCTCGGAGAACAGGACGGCGAAGCTGATGGCGGCGACATCGGCCTTGGTTAACGTGTCGACGATGGCCGCTATCCTTTCGCGAGGCCACGGCCATCGGCCGATGCGCCGAATGGATTCATCATCGATATCGAGAATCCGGACGGGCTGATCGAAGCCATATTCGCGGGGAAGCCAGCGTTGATACTGATCGAAAACCAGATTCTGGAGATTGGTCCGCAGCGGCGTCAATAACGATCCCAAAATCAGCGTCAGGACATAGGCGGCGATCACCACGAGCAAATAAAGCCGCAGCTCTTTCGATTTGCGCACCACGGCCTTCTTCAACGGCGCTGTCATGGCTTGGCGACCAAATATCGCGTAAAGCCGGATGTAACCCTCTTTTTCGAAATTTCGCCACTGCCGGACTGCGGAGCTCGGCGGGCTGCTGCTTGCCCGGAAGCCTCAGGCGGCAGGTTCCCCTAAGGGGACGCTCGGTTGGGAAAGGCGCCGAGGGCCTCGCCGGCGCCCTTAGACGACGCGATTGAGATGGAATGAATGCGCCGGGCGCAAGGCGGCGCCGTCCCGCCCATATTGCTCGAGCGGCAGGAACGCCGCCGCCGCGATTGTCGCACCGGAGAACAAGCCGAATGCGACGGCCAAGGCGCATAGTCTCGAAGTCAGCTTCATGGCGTCTCTCGCATCCAGACCTTTGACCCGTCCGAAATAAACTTTACGGGCTGCTCCGGGTTCCCCGAGGCCGGCCTGTTGCGACGAGGCTATAGAAGACGAATTGACGCCGGCTGAAATGATGCGCGCGTAAATGGGGTGGTCTGCTCAGAAAGAATTAACGATCCGCGGGTCCGTCGGGGCTGTTCTTGGATGAGGCAATCATGGCGCGCCAAAGGCCCGCCAAGGCGGCAGAGCAGGTTTCGGGGTTTCAGCCACTATCTGCGCTTAGGGGCGGGCGCCGCCGGCTTTTGCCGCCGCTTGCCTTCGCCCCCCGTCCGGCGACATTTCGAGGGCGCCTCGGCGAAGCCGCGCTCGTAAAATTAGACCCGCCGAGCGCGAATCGGCGGGTCAATCGACAGTACGAAGCGGTTCCGCGCACCGGCCGAAATCAGTACTGACGCAACTCCTTTATAGCGCTTTCCCGAGTCGCGGATGTGGCGTTCCTCACACGACGGCGTCTCTCGCGCGGGGCCGACGAACGCGCCGCCTTTCGATGCTTAGCGAAGGCGCGAAGGGCGCTCGCAGGCAG
>DATGHD010000293.1:0-3058 GCA_035308145.1 Roseiarcus sp. | reverse complement strand
GCCGGCTTAGACATATGATCGTCAGTTGGCATCGTCATATGTCGAAGCTCCTCATGCTTCGACTATTGCCGACTAAATCTGCCGCTGAAAGGTGGGATCACAACAGCGGTTACAATGCGGGCGTGACCTGTCGCGATCTTGGCGATCATGACGGCGCAGGGGTTACGCCGGCGGGGCGCCGCTCGCCGTTAGTACCTCTAGGCGTTGATGGCGACCTGATCGAAGAGAAGAGCAATCAAAGATTCCCGCGCGCCGCTCTCCTGCGCCAGGAACTCTTCAACCGAAAGCTCTTCAACGCCGCTATGCCGTGTCGTCCGCCATTCATGGCGAACGACAAGGCGCGTCGTGGTCGGGTCAAATACAAGGCGCCAAGCGTCCTCGTCGGTCGGCAACGGACCGCGGAAACTGCGGTGAAACTCGCGCTCCAAGGGCGCCATAAACTTCATCCCACTTTTGTGCTTTCCGCCAAGCATAGCAGGGCGTTCGAGGCAGCGCGAGGAAACGTCAGGGCCACCGAGCGCGCTTCTCGGGACCCAAGTCAAAGCGCAATATCGCCCCCAACGGGACGCGGCCATCATCAGCGCAAAAAAATAACCGGCCTTACGAAGGCCGGCCAAGAAGTCGTAGGAGGTCAAACGAAAAGCTAAAGCAGCTTCGTGTCGGCTCCGTGAAGCGCCGCTCAGGCGAAACCGGGACAGACCTCTTTCGTCAAATTCGGGCGCTCGCCTCAATGGCTTGGCTACGCCCGAACCGCCGCCGATCTCTCAATGCAGGTTGTTGGCGACCTCGTTGAAGGTGACTTTTAGCTTGTTCCCGACATTGCTCACCGCCGCGATGATCACCAGCGAGATCAAGGATGCGATGAGCCCGTATTCGATGGCCGTGGCGCCGGATTCGTTCGACGCAAACTTCTTCAATGCTAACAGCATGTTAGATGCCTTCCAGCGCCTCATGCGCCGCTGACGATCAGGCGACCATACGCCAAGCGCCCTTCAAGAGGATTAACCGGGACGTCCGTTGGCGAGGCTCGGCGTTAACCCGCATTTGAATGAGCAAATCGCTCGATGACGTTTTTGCGACGATGAGCGTTTCACGCTAGCCTCGCCTTAACGAGGCGATTCGTGAACTACGTGCTGGAGTTTTTCTGGATCAATGAGGACGGCGGCGGCGAACCGGTCGCGCGGCAAAGTTGTTACGCCCCGTCCGCCGACATCGCCGAAAGCCTCGCCCGCGCGACGATGAAATATGTGCTGATCGACGGGCGCCAATCCAATCTCTGCGTCATCAAGAATCCGAGGGGCCGGATCCTGCTCAAAATCGCCGCCGCGGTCCGCAGGATCGCGCCGCTCCACGCCATTGATCCGGACCTGTCGGTTGAGGCGGCGGCCGGCTAAGGATGGTCAAGCCAACACGCGTCTCATCGAGCAGTGGGAGGCGCAAACCGCCATTGTTTGGAACGGGGGCCCGTGGCGTTGGCTCTTAATCTCCGACGGCCCTCTGCGATTTAAAGCGGGAATCCGGCGCTCAAGCGCGCCCCTTTGAGGGACCTTCCGTCCCCGGCGGCCTTCAACCAGGCGTCAAGCAGCCGCGCTCCCCGATCCGTCGATCGGGCGCATTATCGCTCGCCTCCAGACGCGCTTTAAGAGTGGGCCGAGACTTCGCTCAGCGTATTGCCCAACTGGTCCTTGACCAGGCACAGATCGGGCCTCTGATCGCGGATTTTCACGTTCCGCAACATCGATTTGGCCCGGTCCTTGGCTCCATCGACCGATCTGGCGCGTTGCGTCATCCAATCGATGGACCTTCGCTCGACGCCGCTTACGGCGAAGAATTCGAACACGTATACCACGCGGCCTCTCCGTGTTTCTTTAAGCCTAGCGCATTCCGGGTCAACGCGCGAGGCAAGGTTAAGGTCGCAAATTTTCAAATTGAGCCGCGGCGGGCGTTCGCGAGGAGATTAGCGAGGCGGCCGCCTCACAACGGTCGGGAAGCTGTTGCTTTCTATTCGGCGCAGGGAGACGCGCCGCCGGGCCAATTCAACCGACGGCGAGCGTTTGCGGCAATCGAAGGGAGGCGCGACATGACAGCGAGGCAGCCGGGGCATTGGACGAGAATCAAGATCAGCGCGGGCGAGGAGGAACAGCAGAAAGAACGACGCCTGCATCAACAATACAGCATCAGTCTCGAGGGCAGCGGACGATCGGACGAGGCGATCATCTATTGGCAGGCGGATGCCGACGGCGGGCGCACCTATCTCTTTTCGCCTGAGGCTGCGGCGATCGCCGGGCTCTTGCTGGAGCCTTTTTCGCCCTCGCCGGTTTCGGGCCCCGACCTGCAGGAATTGCGCCAGGGCGCGGCGGTGGCGAACTGGCGCCATAGCTACGTCAATCTGCGCTAGCCTCGCGCGCCATTTCGTCGGTCCGCGTGCCGCCATAGCTTCGAGACGAAGGAAGAACCGCGCGCTTTTCCTCAAATTGCCCGCTTCGCTCGCTTGAAGGCTGGCGATCCTTCGCGGCGTCGTACCTTAGCGCATGTTTGACGGAATCGACTGGGCGCGGCTCGGCGCGCTGGGCCACATCGGCCCGGCGTCGCGCTAGTCAATTCGGCTAACCGCGGGCCGGTCGTACCTTTGCTGACGGGCGCCAAGAACCTTTCTCCAATGGCGCTCAACCGGAAATCGCGAGCCAGCGCGGCGTCGACTATCCTTCCCAAAAAAGAAGCGCGCCGATGATTGCTCCCGGCGCGCCTCCAGCTTTCATTTCGGACAAGACGGTTGGCCCGGGCCGCCGCAGTTCGGCCTTCCGCCCGGTCTCGCGGGCGCCGGATGCGCAGCGGGCGGCGGCGCAGCATGCGGAGGCGGCGCCGGCGGAGCGATATGGGCGGCCGGCGGCGGCGCGACATGCGGAGGCGGCGCGGGCGGAGCCACATGGACGGCCGGCGGCGGCGCGACATGGGCGGCCGGCGGCGGCGGGGCATGCGGGGACGGCGCCGGCGGAGCGATACGGGCGGCCGGCGGCGGCGCGGCATGCGGGGACGGCGCCGGCGGAGCGATATGGGC
>DATGHD010000292.1:0-4901 GCA_035308145.1 Roseiarcus sp. | reverse complement strand
TGTTACAAGGCCGATCGGCGTCCGGACCCCCTTACACTTGATCCTTTTCCTCGCCTAGGCGGCCCGTCGCCCTGCGCGCCGACAGGCCGATTCACCCCATTCATTCTGCAAGCAGCCGGGCCGACCCTGCCGTTCGCAGGGACGGCCAAGGCCTTCATGGCCTGGTCGAGGCCGCACGCGACGTTGTCAGGTGAGACAGTGAACCCGCCGCCAGAGCGAAGAGGCCATTCTTTGCGATCCATTGGGCATAGGCGCGATAGGTCGGATCAGTCGAGAGATGACGCTCCTCGGTCCATGCGCGCAGGAAATAAACGCCATTCAACAACAACAGCAGCAGCGCGTGTCGCAGCGCTTGCGCAAGCCCGCCGCTGAGAAACGGCAGTGAAATCATCCAAAACGACAAATTTTTGCAAATATAGGCGGGGTGCTTCGTGAAGCGATACGGGCCATTGGTGATAATGCCCCGATGGGTCAGGTTGGAGAAGCGACATCCGAAGATGACGGTCGCCCAAACATAGACCGCTATCGAAGCGAGGATGGCGCTGCCCCATAAGGCGTACAAGACGGAATTGCCGCCAAATATCGCTCCCCACGGGCGCCCCGGGTCGTATGCGAGATAGTTCGCCCCGACGAGCGACCAGAACGGTTCGTAACACACCAGCGCCGCCACCCATCCGGCAGCGGTAGGCTCGGCGGAGCGGAAATGCGTATCAGTGAGACGAAACGAGAAGATATAGCCGGCCGTCGCAAATGATACGTCCGTGAAATAGAGGAAGGAATAAGAATAATCGTAGAATGATTTGAACCCGTCAAATTCAACCGCCCTCCGGACAAGCAGACCGTCAAGATCGTCGCATAGGTACGTGAACATCAGGGCCAAAAAGAATCCTTTTACCAGCCACGAGAGAGCGTGTTGCGACAATTTCGCTGGATCGATTCTGTCGAACCGCAGCAGGACAAGCATGCCAAATTGCCAGAAGCCGTCCTCTGGCGCGACCATGACGGCGTCGATGCAGTAGAAATAGGGAATGGAGCAGATCAACCCTATCGGCAGCAACAATCTCGCGGCGCTGAAGTATCGATCGTAGAAACTTCCATGATACTCGGGGAACATGGAATAGATAAGGGTCAGGAGCCCCACCGTGCCGAGAAGGCCGACGAATTTCACGCCGAATCGGCCGATGGAGGGACGCCATTGCGAGAAATCGAGTCCTGTTGTCGGGCGCAGGTGAGCCTTTCCCCAGAGGAGATCGACCGCGAAGACCGCGCCAGCGATTCCCGTCAGCAGGAAGAAAGCCGAGAAGATAGTATCCGAGAAGGGATGGACCTCGAGCAGAAAGACAAACGCCGCGATGAGCCCGGCAAGGCCGCTCAGAGCGACAATCCCGTGGGTGGCCGAACGAGGGAGCGACGGCGTCGTCGAAATGCGTTGCCGACGGCTTTCGACGACCTCCAAGCTGGCGCGCTCCCTTGCGCGCGTCCCTTTCCAACGTTCAAGCGAGGCAGGCGGCGCCGCAATAGGGAACCCGTTGCTGTTTGGCGGAGCGGTGAGAGATTGATCTTTGATGATTTGTCCGGGCTTGCCCGCCTCCGTCGCGGATATTTGCGGCATCGCGGCAAATGGGGCGGTTCCGCCCGCCGCTCGTCCCCCGACGGCGGCTGACGGCTCGCACTCAGCCGGCGGCCGAGAGAAGGCGGCGCGGCCGGCGGAATTCCACATCAATAGTCCCCGAAATTTAGAACCTGGTTGCTGTCGAAGGAGAAGGTGTCGATCTCTGCGAAGGCGGAGCTTATCACGCCGTAGACCGAAAGGCCGAATAAGATCGCCAGGACAATTTTCCCCGCCATTGCCGTGCTCCCCGACTTGCGCTTCAGCGTAGTGCTGGTGACACGGCTGGCTTACGGTCCGGAGCCCTGCCCCGGGTCTCACAGGATCGAGACGCCTCTGACGCTTAAAGGCGGTCGCGAGCCTGTCACGCTCGGAGATGCTGCCGCTCCGGGTACGGGACCTATCGGAGCGACGCCGCGCCAATGCGCATTGGGCTCAGGCCGGCGAGCTTTTGTTGGCCGCAGCCGAAGGAAGGCGCCAAGCGATCGCCGGCGTTGAGCCGCTGCCTATCGGACGCTCCCGATGGAGGAGGGCTGTGATAGCTCTTCCATGCCGACGCCCCAACGGCGTTGTTTCTTGATTTCTGGCGCAATCGCCATCTTCGCCGGGGTCGCCTTTCGCAAGGGCCTTTGCGCGCGCTCGCCGGCGGTTCGGCGTCAGGCTCTTCCCGGCGCGACGCGCGCTCAGGATCGCGCCTCTGGATCGGCCTCGGGATCGCACTTCTGGATCGCGCTCCCGACCTGATTTGCGAACCATGCTCGCTCTAAATGCGCCTTCCGGGACCTTCTCCTAGGGGAGCGCCACGGGGACATCACCGGCCTTTCCGTTCGTCCCTTGCTAACCTCCTCATATAAAAGTGTTTTATCTGCAAAGCGCCCGCCAAAAGGCGGGGGCTTAGTGTCCCATGGACGCGGTATGGGACATGCGATAAATCGAGAAATCCCGGCGTGTCATGGCCACGAAACAACGCAATCTTGCTTTGTTATGGTTGGCGCGGTCCGGGCGCCGTTCAAATCTGTCTTTGGCGCCGAGCAGGGACAACCGGCGACGGTCGCTTCTCGCCGAATGATGTCCCGGAGAGAAAAGCGCGCCGACCTGGCAGGCGAAAGTTCGGGTCGCGAGGGGCGCCGATCGAATTTGCGCGCCGCCCCGCTTAAAGATCGTTCAGCGATGGCGGGCGCGCCGTTTGCGCCGGCGCCGGAGCGGCGCGGCCGCGGCGAGCCGAGCCTTCATGGCGGGAAGCGTCGCCCAATGAGCGACCTCGTTGCGCCGGCAAGCTTTGCGGAAGGCGGCCGAAGGCGAAGTCGGCTCCTGCCCCTGGCCGTGTTAAGGCGGTTCTTTCGGCGTGGTGACGCCCTTGACGACGCCGGCGCGGCAGAGCCCGCCAAGGAAGCGGGCGGCGTCGAACTCCGGCGTCGTGGCGCGGTCGATGAAGCAGCGGCCTGAGCCCGTTTCGATGGCCGCAAAGAGCGGCGGCAGCGTGCGATCAGCGTGGCCACAATGGACCGTCAGCCAGAAGTAGCCGTCGATCGGCGACGCCGTCCGCTTCCTGCGCTCAGCGATCAAGCCGCGGCGAAGGCGTCCGACGCCGCGGCGCTTCAAGCATCGATGCAAGCTCGAGCGTGTGAGGTTCGGAAAGATCGCGCGCAACCGGCCGAGGCACTCATCCAGCGTGAAGCGGGTCATGAGGCGGTAGTGAACGACAAAATCTTCTTCGACTTCATCGAGGCTTTCCGAATGAGCATCTGTGATGGCGGTCAAGGCAGATTTGGCGTCCAAGTTTGATTTTCTCTGACGAGGGTGTTGGCGAGGATTGCGAGTTTTCGCATGACGGCGGTGAGGGCGACTTTGGCCTCTTTTCCGCTGGCGATGAGGCGTTGGTAGAAATGGCTGAGGGCGGGATTGCATCGGGATGCGGAGACCGCGGCCATATACAAGGCCCGCCGCACGTGAGCGCGGCCGCCTTTGATGTGACGGGCGCCCTTGGTTTCGCCGGTGTCGCAGGCGATCGGGGCGAGGCCGGCGAGCATGGCGACTTGTTTGGCCGAGAGAGCGCCGAGTTCCTGCAGTCCGGCGATCAGCGCGATGGCGGTCACGTCTCCGACGCCGGGGATGGAGGTGAGGATCGCCAGACGCCTGGCGAGGTCGCGATCGGTTTGGATCAGGCGGGCGATCTCGGCGTCGAGATTGGCGATCGAGGCGTCGAACGCCCGCAACTGACGTTTGAGCTCGCGGATCAAGCATTGGGTCTTGCTGGCGCCGAGTTGATTGAGAACCGCGGTGCGCTCGGCGATGGCGCTGGCGCGCCCGTGCACGAGCTCCTGCAGGCTTTCGAGGAGCTCGGATGGCGGCGGCGTGACCGCCGGATCGAGGCTCTCGCCCAGGATCGCCAGCATGCGCGCGTCGAGACCGTCGGTCTTGGCGAGCGCCCCGGCCGCCTCGGCGAACAGACGCGAACGCAACGGGTTGACGACGGCGACCGAAAAGCCGCCGGCGTGGAGAGAGCGGTGAGCGGCGCGATGATACTTGCCCGTCGCCTCCATGACGACGAGGGCAACGTTGTGGGCTGTGAGGGAACGCTTCAGTTTTTTGACTCCGTCCGGATCGTTGCCGACCGTCAGCCTCTGGCCAACCGGATGGATGAAGACGTCGAGTCTTGCTTTACAGACGTCGATTCCGACGTAGACTCGCGTTGCGCTTGGTTCGGGCGAGACCTTGCCTTGCATGCGGGACTTGCTCCCTATCATCTGTTCAGGACAGGCGCGAAGGGCGGACGGATCAAGCTCATCCACGGGTCCATGCCTAGGGGCGCACGGATCCCGCTGCAAGGGGCCTTCGGCCCCATCGGCAGGTCCTGCGTCGTCGACCGACCCCGCCATTTGGCGATGGTCTTGCGGTCGCGGCTATGACGGGCGGCTAAGACGACGCTGCTTTCGTCGCTCTCGCGGATCGCCTTGCGGACCGCCCGCGTGTGCGGGCGGCGGGATGACGTTTCGCCTTCACGCGTCGGCCTCAATCATTTGAAAAGAGGGGAGAGAGGATGGGATAGGATAGGAGCGGAGCGGATCAGAGTGAGAGCGCCGTTCCGGGTCGTCGACGGCGGCGCGCCCGACGGGTCGAATTTTTGAACCCGGGTTCATTTTGTCCTTGGCGCCCCGACCCCTCACAACCAAGCGAGACGCGGCGGGCCAGATTTTGAACCCGGGTTCAAAATTTGGTCCTTGGCGCCCGACCCGCCCGAGGCGACCGGGGAGATGCGGCAGGCCGAATTTGAACCCGGGTTCATTTTGTC
>DATGHD010000291.1:0-12093 GCA_035308145.1 Roseiarcus sp. | reverse complement strand
ATCGCATCATTCAGCAGGTGTCGCCGATCCTGCCCGTCGATGCATTGCAAAGAGGCTTAAGGGTCGCGTCCCTCGAAGGCATTGTCGGCATCCGCACCAACACGAGTTCGGGCGTGCTCTACGCCGTAGAGCGGCACGCCGGAATCGGCTGGTTGCCGAGCTATGCGCTCGCGTTCGGCGGGCGCTTCGTCGCCGTCGATCTCGAGACGCATCACTTTCTCGACATCTACATGACTTATCATCCCGACGTCCGCCGCTCGGAGCATCATATGGCGGTGATCGAGTGGGTGAGGCGCGCCTTTGATCCGATCCTCTATCCCTGCTTCGGCGACGAGTTCATCCATCCCGTCGATCTCATTCCGCTGATGTCAGGCGCGACGCACATGCTCGGCAATCGCGGCTATCTGGCGATGGATCCAAGCGGGCAGAGCCACAACGATGACGAGGTCGAAGACTTTACTGTCTGAGAGGCCGGCGTCCTCTCCTGAGGTTTGGGGATAATCTACCCTAGGCGCGCCCGCGCGCGAAGGACGTACGCTTTGCGGGAACGGCGCGGAAGACGGCGGCGCTGGTTTCAGCGGGTCGTCCAGAGCCGATCGCGAACGCTAACCTTCGTTGAGGCCGACGGCAGCGTGGCGAAAGCCTTGGCTGGGGCCAACCGGGAGCGTGCGGGCCGCCTGCTCGCCGTCGGCAGATTGCGTGTCGCCGGCGGCCTCCATACGCGGCGCGCGATCTTGTTCGTCTTTGAAAGAGATTTACCAGACGGGGTAAGGGTCAGTCCTCAGTATTAATGAAATCCCGCAAATTTTACGTGTTAAGTACAACAATCTAAGGAGGTTAGATTAATTGTCTATCGGGTATAAAAAATTCAAAGTCGGTTTTTCTACCCGGTTGCGCGAATATGCTTATTGTCTACAATTGTATCGTAACTCAGCACGATCTGCGCCTCGTCGGCCTGGCGGCGTTCATCTGCGCGGTCGCTTCGTTCACGGCGGTTACATTACTGCAGCATGTTCGTAAATCGACCGGCTCCATGCGCAACTTGTGGCTGGTCGTCTCGGCGGTGGCCACTGGGTTTGGCATTTGGGCGACCCATTTTATCGCGATGCTGGCGTTTTCGCCAGGAATTCCCAGCGGATACAACATTGCTTTGACTGCTCTGTCGCTTGTCGCGGCCATTGTGCTGACCGGCGCAGGGCTGCGGGTCGCGCTTATTGACCGTCTCCCAGGCGCGCCGGCGCTTGGCGGAGCGATCGTCGGCGGCGGCATTGCGGCGATGCATTACATCGGGATGGCCGCGTTCGAGATCGAGGGATGGATTTTATGGAATCCGACCCTTGTCGCCGCCTCCATCATTCTGGGCGGCGTCCTGGGCGCTGCCGCTATTCCGGTCAGCATGCGCCAAGGCCTCGTTCGGCGCATTTCGGCCGCTCTGCTCCTTACTGCCGCGATCGTCAGCCATCATTTCACCGCGATGGGCGCCGCTGCGATTGTTCCCGACCCGACGATCGCTGTATCAAAATCGGCCCTGCCGGCGGGCTTGTTGGCGATCGCGGTTGCCGCCGCCAGCCTGGTCATCATCGTTCTCGCCTTCGCGGGACTTGCCCTCGATATTCGGGACCGACGTCGGTCGGAAGCTGAAGCCGATCATATGCGCGGCCTGGCCAACGCTGCGGTCGAAGGCCTGATCGTGAGCGACGGCGAATCCATCGCTTGCGGCAATCAGAGTTTCGCCAAATTGGCGGGCGCCAAGGTCGACGCTCTCGTCGGCGCCGGGCTCGACAAATACTTCCCTGACATAACCAAATTGCGCGCGCTTCTGACCCACGCCAACCACTCTGTGGAAGCGGAACTTCGCCGCGACGACGGATCGCTCACCCCTGTGGAACTGATCATGCGACCGGTCGAATTCAACGGTAAGCCACATTGCGCGATCGCGGTGCGCGATCTGTTGGCGCGCAAGCAGGCGGAGAGCCATATCCGCTTCCTCGCCCACCACGATACCCTTACCGGTCTGCTCAATCGCTCCAGCTTCCAGGAGGTTTTGGATCAGGAGATCGAGAAAGCGCTGATCGCCGGGCAGGGACTTGCGGTTCTCTGCCTCGATCTCGACCGGTTCAAGGAGGTCAATGACCTGTTCGGCCACGCCGCCGGCGATGCCGTGCTGAAGACCGTCGCCCAGTTGGCGACGGGCGTGCTCGACAAGGGTCAAGCAATGGGGCGTCTAGGCGGCGATGAGTTCGCGATCGTATTGCCGGCGGTCGCTAAGCCAGGCATCGCCGGCCGGGTGGCTGAAAATATCCTCGATGCTCTACGGTCGGGGAACGCTGGCGTGGACCGAACCGCGCTCGTGTCGGTCAGCATCGGCATCGCCATGTACCCTGGCGATGCCGTGGATCGCCAGGCGCTGCTGACTCACGCCGATACGGCCCTTTATCGCGCCAAGATGGACGGTCGCGGGGTCTATCGGTTCTTCGAAGCCAAAATGGGCGCCGAAGTTCTCGAGAGGCGGCTGATCGAGTATGATCTTCGTCACGCTGTCGAGCGAGGCGAACTAAGGGTCGAGTATCAGCCTCTGAAGAGTATCACGAGGGACGAGGTGATTGGGTTCGAGGCGCTTTTGCGATGGCGCCATCCGACGCGGGGCTCGATTTCGCCAAGCTTGTTCATCCCGATCGCCGAAGAGAGCGGCGCCATTCTTCAGATTGGCGAATGGGTTCTCGAGGAGGTGTGCAGGGAGGCCTCCTCATGGAGCGAAAATCTGATCGCTTCAGTCAACGTCTCGCCGATTCAACTCTACAATGCTCGGTTCGTTCAAACCGTGCATGAAATTCTCTACCGGACCGGAATGAAGGCAAATCGCCTCGAGTTCGAAATCACCGAGACCGCGCTGATTCGCGACATCAATCGCGCGTTGGCGACGCTGCGACAACTCAAAGCCATGGGTCTGCGCATCGCCATGGACGATTTCGGCACCGGTTATTCTTCACTTTCAAATCTACGCTCGTTCCCCTTCGACAAAATCAAGATCGACGGGTCCTTCATCAAGTCTGTCGATCAAAATGCTCAGGCGGCGACCATAGTACGCGCTGTGCTGGGCCTTGGCCGCGGCCTGGGTTTGCCCGTACTGGCCGAAGGAGTGGAAACAGCCGGCGAGCTTGAATTCCTCCAAACCGAACATTGTGATGAGGCGCAGGGGTATTTACTCGGCAGACCTGCGCCGATCGGACGCTTTTCCCGCATCACCCATTCAAGCGCGCCTGCTTCGGCGGAGAGCCCCCTGGCGCCAGAACAGCGCGCGTCGTTCGCCGGCGGGAAGTGACGCGGCTCGCGGATAACTCGCGGCCGCGCTTAGCCGGCAGGTGAACCGGCGATCGACCGCGCCGCCTCGATTGCATCCGCGATGGTGGAGAATTTCGCCGCGCCTAACACCAGCTCGCGCCCGATGCGAAGCGCCTTGCGCTCGCATATGGCGCGCCGCTCCGGGTCGGCGATGCTTTCGAGATCCTCGACATGGGCGAGGCCAAGGATGCGGCGGATCATTTTGAGGCCGCCGAAAGCGAGCGAGTCCTCGAACAGGCGTCGCATGAAACGCCGCCTTTCGGCCTCCATCGCCGCCTCGTCGGCGGGCGAGACGATGAGGCCAGCGACATAGGCTTCGCCCTTCCGGGCTTGCCGCCAGAGCGCGAGAAAGCGGTTCTCAAAGCCGGTCCAGACCGAGTCGATTTGGCCAAAAATCCAGGCTCGGTAGGGGTCGCGCGCGTGGGGCGCTTCCTCATGACCCTCCTGCGCGCAATAAGCGAGAAAGAGATTGCCAATCACCGCGCCGACGTCGAAGCCGATCGGCCCGACGAAGGCGAATTCGGGATCGATAACCCGGGTATCCTCCTTCGTCAGCATGATCGAGCCGGTATGGAGATCGCCGTGGATGAGGGCCTCGGCCCCAGTGAGGAACTGGTATTTACGCGCCTGCGCCGCGACTTTGAGCGCGCTATCCCCTTCGAAGGCCCGTTTTTCGGCGTCGAGGTGAGGCCGGTTCCAGCGATTGAGCGGCGCCTCGCGATAGGGATCGGTGAAGACGAGGTCCTCGGTGATCCGGCAGAGTTCGATGTTCGGCGCAAAGAGTTCAATGCGTCTCTTGTGTTCGGCGGCCGAGCCCGCCAGCACGGAGGTGTTGAACAACGTCTGCGCGAGAAACTCGGCGATGTCGGCGGCGAAGCGCGGATATTCCACGCCGCGGATGAGGCCCTTGCGCATGATGACATGCGGCGAGAGGTACTCCATCACGATCATCGCCTGGTCGCGATCGAAATGAAAAATCTTCGGCGTCAGGCGCGGCGCGCAGCGGGCTTCCTCGACGAGAGCGTTATATTCGTACCAAGATCGCTCGAGCGGCAGCGGCCAGGATTCGCCGACCAGGCGGACATAGGGCAGCGCTTGCTTGACGACGAGCCCGCGGGCCGGCCCTTCGACAATAAAAACCAGATTCAGATTGCCGTCGCCGACCTCGCGTACGCGCCAGTCCGTCGGCTCGCCGCCAAGCTTCGCGACGATGGCCGGGAGCCTGGCGAGGATCGCCGAGAGTTTGGCGCCATCGACCGGCGCATAGGCGGAGGTCATTGTCGCGTTGCTCTTTGAACCTTTACGCCTCAACCGCCGGCGCTTCGCGAAGCGGTCCTCAGGCGCTCGGCATAGATATTGATGATGAGCGCAATCAGGAGAATGAGGCCGCGGATCAGGATTTTGAGGAAGCTATCGATCTTCACATAGTCGAGGCCGTTGTTCAAAACGCCAAGCACGAAGAGCCCAACGATCGTATTGCCGATGCCGCCGCGCCCGCCGAAGAGGCTGGTGCCGCCGACCACGACCGCGGCGATGGCGTCGAGCAGGAACGTGTCGAATTCGTTCTGCTGCGCCGAGCCGAAATAGGCGACGCCGATCATGCCGGCGACGCCGGAGCACATCGCCGAGATCACCATCACCGCGCCGACGACGAGCTTGGTGTTGACGCCGGAATATTCCGCCGCCTCGCGATTGCCGCCGACCATATAGACGTAACGCCCGAAGCGCGTGTAGGTCAGCACGAGATGAGCGACGAGCAGGAGGATGGCCGCGACAATAATGATCCAGGGAACGCCGGCGATCGATTTCGAACCGAGAGTGAGGATCAGCGAGGGCACCGTATAGGCGATTTGGCCCCGCACCAGCACCGCCGAGACGCCGGCGCCGATCTGCATCATCGCCAATGTCATGATGAAGGACGGAATGCCGATGCGCGTCACGCCGAAGGCGGTGACCATACCGAGCGCAAAGCAAGCGAGCAGCGCGCAAATGATCGCGACCACTCCGGGCGCCGGGATATTGGCGATGTTCACATAGTCCGGCTGGAGCGTGAAGAAGGTCAGCACGATGGCGGTAGCGTTGGCCATGGCGCCGACGGAAAGATCGATCTCCGCGGTAAGAATGACGAAGGTCAGGCCGACCGCGATGATGCCGGTAACCGACACCTGCTGCAGAATGTTGACGAGATTGCCGAGCGTCGCGAAAGACGGGCTCGCGATTGAGAAGAAGAGCACGAGGAACAAAAGCGTGATGAACGGGGCGATGTTGCGCAGCTGATTGCGCAGGAAGTCGCCGAACCGGAACGAGCGCTCGGCGGCGACGACATTGGCCTTAGGCGCGTCCATTCTCTGTCCGTCTCGTTATGCAGCCGCCAGAAGGCGATCCTTGCTGATCGCTTCGTCGGCGAATTCATGGGCGATCTCGCCCTTGCGCATCACCAGGACGCGGTCGGCGAGCGACAGAACCGTTTCCGGCTCAGTCGAAAAGACGATGATGGCGATGCCTTGATCGCGCAAGGCGCGAACGATTTTGACGACGTCCTCCTTGGCGCCGACATCCATGCCGCGCGTCGGCTCAGCGAGCAAGAGGATGCGCGGCGGGTGGGTCAGCCATTTGGCGAGCGCCACCTTCTGCTGATTGCCGCCCGACAGGCTGCCGAGCCGCGATTCAACATTCGGCGGGCGAATGTCGAGCGCCTCGACCTGCTCGGCGGCAATGGCGCGCTCGCGATCCGGCTTCAGCAGAAAACGCGCCAAGCGCTCCAATACGGCGATCGACACATTCTTGTAGATCGGCTCTTCGCCAAAAAGCATCGAGCGTCTGCTTTCGGCGACATAGGCGACGCCGGCGCGGCGGGCGGCGCTGGTGTTGGCGAGATTGGCGGCCTCGCCGTCGATCGACAGCGTGCCGCGATCGGGGCGAAGCCGGCCGAACAGCGTTCGCGCAAGCTCGAGCTGCCCGCAGCCCATGAAGCCGTAGACGCCGAGAACCTCGCCGCCGCGCGCGGCAAAGCTCACGTCGCGATAGGCGGGCGCCAGGGTCAGGCCTTTGGCTTCGAGAACGATCGGCGCCGTCGGCTTGCTCGCCAAAGGGATTTCGCCAAGATAGCTCTCTTCGAGCTCTTCGCGGCCTGCGCCGATCATCCGCTCGATGATCCAGCCCTTGTCGATCGCCGGCGTCACGGGTGTCGTCGCGACCTTTCGACCATTGCGGAAGATCGTGATCTCGTCAGAGATTTTCAGAATGTCTTCGAGGAAATGCGAGATGAAGATCAGGCTGCGGCCGCTTTGCTTGAGCTTGATCAATACGCCGAAGAGCCGCTCGATTTCCGGCGGCGACAAGGCGGATGTCGGTTCGTCCAGAATGATGATGCGCGCGCCCGAGAAGAGGACGCGCGACAATTCGACGAGCTGTTGCACGCCGATCGGGAAGTCGCCGAGCCGGGCCTTGGGATCAATGTCGAGCCCGAGGTTCTTGAGTTGTTCGGTCGCCTGCCGCGCCATCTTGCGCCACGCGACGATTCCCAGCCGATTGATCGGCTGCATGCCGAGGAAGACGTTCTCGGCGACGGTAAGCTCAGGGGCGACCGAAAGCTCCTGATGAACCATGCCGATGCCGGCGGCGAGGGCGTCCCGCGACGACCGGAAATGGACTTCCTTGCCGTCGACGCGCATCTGGCCCTCATAGCCGGCGTGAACGCCGGCTATGATTTTCATCAGCGTCGATTTGCCGGCGCCGTTCTCGCCGACCAAGCCATGGATTTCGCCGGCGCTCAGCGTAAAATCGACGGCGCGCAGAGCCTGCACGCCGCCGAATGATTTGGAGATGCCGGAGAGTTCGAGCAGCGCCGGCGCCATGAATCAGAAGTTCCCAATCTCCCAACGTCATTGCGAGCGAAGCAAAGCAATCCACTCGTAGAGCTGAGCCCTATGAATGGATTGCTTCGTCGCTTCGCTCCTCGCAATGACGAACGCCAGTCCAGTCGTGCCGTCAGATGAGGAACTGATCCTCCATCCACAGCATGCCCTCGGCGTTCGCTTTTGTGACGACCGGGCCGTCGGTGACGATGTTCTTCGGGATGTCGGTTCCGGTCTTGGCGCCGTTGATGACCGCGGACACGCCAGCGATGACCGCGCCGCCATGGATGCGGCAAGACGGGTTGCGCACCGTCGCGTACATATCGCCCTTCTGAACCGCCGTGATCGCCGGCGGCATGGCGTCGACGCCGCCGATCTTGGTCTCGGTGCGGCCCTTGGCCTGCATCACCTTGGCCGCGGCGAGCGCCATGTCGTCGTTGTGGAAGAAGGCCGCGTCGATCTTCGGATATTTGGTCAGCAGCGTCTCCCAGATGCGGGCGACCTTGGTCACGTCCCAATCGGCTGGCTGCTCGTCGAGCACCTGGATCTTCGGGAATTTGGAGACGACCGACTTGAAGCCGCGGGCGCGCCCTTGCGCGCCGGTATGGCCGAGCGCCCCTTGCGTCATTACGATCGTGCCTTCGCCGTTGATCGCGTTGACGAGCGCCTGGGTCACTGAAGCGCCCATGAATTCATTGTCGGGCGCCAGGAAGGAAAGAACGTTGATCGTATCGAGCGGGGCGATGAGCGTGTCCATGTCGATGACCGGTATGCCGGCGTCGATCATCTTGTTGACGGGCGCCGTCAAGGTGCCGATGCCGAAGGCCTGGATGGCGACGAAGTCCCACTTTTGCGATGCCATATTGTCGATTGCCGAACGCTGCTTGACCGCGTCGAGCTGGCCGTCGAACCAGGTGACTTCTACGTTGAAGAGGCTGCCCCAATATTCGGCCGCCTGCTTGCCTTGCGCGCACCAGGTCGCTTGAAGACCGGCATTCGAGAAGGCCGCCTTCAACGGGCGGGTCGCCTTGCCTGCTTCCTTGGCCATCGCCGAGGCGATGAGCGGATTGAAGCCGAAGCCGCCGAAAAGGCCCGCCGCGCCGGCGCCAACCGCCGCGCCACGGATGAGATCGCGTCTCGTCGTCATAAGGTTCCTCCCAAAGTCGTGGCTCTGGCCAACGATTTAACTCAAGCACGCTAGCATGACACGGAAGGCGAGGGGACTTCAAGCAATCGTATGATTTTCCTCGCGCTTAGGCCCTCGCCTTGCGATACGCGGAAGCGGCCTGGCCGCCGTGAGCCGGGGATCGCCGTTCCGTGACGCTCAGGTCCCGACCCGCTGGTTCGTCGAGAAGACCACCGCGGGGAGAGGCTCGAGGCCGCGGATGAGGTCCGAGGCCTTCTCCCCGACCATTATGGTCGGGGCGTTGGTGTTCGAAGAGATGATCCGCGGCATGACCGAAGCGTCGCAAACGCGAAGCGCCTCGATGCCGCGCACCTTCAGGTCCGGCGTGACAACGGCGAGCTCGTCATGGCCCATCCGGCAGGTCCCCACAGGATGATGGTCCGTCTTGGCGTGCGCGCAGCCATATTCGAAGAGATCGTCGTCGCTCATCTTCTCCGGCCCGGGCAGGCGTTCGGCGAGAACGAACGGCTTCAACGCCTTCTGGCGCATGATCTCGCGCGCCAGCTTCAGGCCCTCGATCGACATTTTCCGGTCATAGGGCTCGGCCCAATAATTTGGATCGATCAGCGGCGGCGCGGCCGGGTCGGCGCTCGAAAGCCGGACAGTCCCGCGCGACAGAGGCCGCAGAAAAGCGGAGTTCAGCGTGACGCCGGGATGGCGCATGCGGGCGACGCCGGCTTCAATGCCCGAGCCGAGACCGAGATGGAGCTGGATGTCGGGCGAGCGCGCGACGGGATCGGCATACCAAAATCCGCCCGTCTCGAAGAGGCTCGACGCGACGGGGCCCTTCTTGAAGAGAATGTATTGCACGCCCGCCCAGGCGGAACGGTGCCATTTGGCGACATTGTCATAGGTGTGTTCGCCGGTGCATTCGGCGATGACGAAGAGATCGAGATGATCCTGAAGATTGCCGCCGACCCCGGGCAGGTCATGCGTCACCGCGACGCCGACCGATTTTAGATGATCGGCGGATCCGATCCCCGATTGCATCAAAAGCTTTGGCGAGCCGAAAGCGCCGGCGGCGAGAAGCACCTCGCCTTCGGCGCGGATTGTCCTTGTCGCGCCGCCGTCAGTGGCCGCAATCTCGACGCCGACGGCGCGTCCCCTCTCAATGAGAATGCGGGCCGCGGTCGCCTTGGTCTCGACAGTCAGGTTCTTTCTGTCGCGAGCCGGATCGACATAAGCGCTCGATGCAGAGGAGCGGCAGGCGTCGCGCTGGGTAAGCTGATAGAAGCCGACGCCGTCCTGCCGCGCGCCATTGACGTCGTCATTATAAGGAATGCCCATTTCCTGGGCGGCGCGAAAATAAGCATCGCAGATCGGCAGCGGCGAGATCGGCATCGAGACGCCCAACGGGCCGCCGTAAGAATGATAGTCGTTGACGAAGCGCTGATTGTCCTCGGCGCGTTTGAAATAGGGAAGGACTTCGCGATAGCTCCAACCCTCGCAACCGTCCTCTTTCGCCCAAGCATCGTAATCGAGAGCGTTGCCTCGGGTGTAAATCTGCGCATTGATCGTCGAGCCGCCGCCGAGCACTTTGGCCTGGGTGAAGCGCAGCACTCGATCCTTCATGTGGCGCTGCGGCGTCGTTTGCCAGCCCCAGGCGCCGATGCCCTTGGTCATTTTGGCGAAGCCGGCCGGCATGCGATAGAACGGGTGCCAATCGCGCCCGCCCGCCTCTAAAAGAAGCACTGAAGCGTTCTCGTCCTCGCTAAGCCGGTTGGCGAGCACGCATCCGGCTGAGCCGCCGCCGACGATCACGTAGTCGAATGCCTGGGTCATTGTCAGTTGCCTTTGCCTCCGTCATTGCGAGGAGCGCAGCGACGAAGCAATCCACTCATAGAGCACAGCCCTACGGATGGATTGCTTCGCTTCGCTCGCAATGACGGCGCTAGCATCACAGCCTCGGCACGGAGAGGCCGCCGTCCACGGAAATGACGCTGCCTGTCGCAAAAGCGAAGCGGCCGGAGGCGAGGCCGGCCACCGCCTCGGCAACGTCGTTCGGCTCGCCCCAGCGGGCCGCCGGCACGAGGCCGGCGCCGATTGCTTCGTCGTACCGACCGGCGACCGGCGCGGTCATGTCGGTGCGGATCACGCCAGGCCGTATTTCGAAGACCGCTATTCCCCGCGGCGCGAGCCGCAGCGCGAAATTTTTGATCGCCATGGCGAGGCCCGCCTTGGAAACGCAATAGTCGGCTCGCTCCGGCGAAGCCATTTCAGCCGAAACGGACGTGATCGTGATGATCGAGCGCGGCGACTTTGCCCGACTTTGTACGAGCATCGCTTTCGCCGCCGCCTGCGTCAGGAAGAACGTCCCGCGCAGGTTGACGCTCATGACGACGTCGAAATTGTCCGGCGTCAAGTCGAGGATATCGCCGCGTTGGACGGCGCCGCGGCCGGCGTTGTTGACGAGGCAATCGAGCGCGCTGAAGCGCCGCGTAACCTTTTCGATCAAGCCGGCGTGGCTGGCGACCTCCGCGACGTCATGGGCGAAGAATTCAACCTCGGCGCCGGCCTTCTCAAAGGCGGCGCGCGCCTCCGCGCATTGATCGTCGAGAGCAAGGTCCGTGGCGGCAATGTCGAAACCGGAGCGGGCGAGCGCTTCGCCGCAGGCGCGGCCGATGCCGCGTCGCGCGCCAGTGATGAGCGCGACAGGTCTCTCTCGCGCGCTCACGCGGCGAGGTCCTTGCGCACGCGCTCGGCCGCGCGGAGCGCGAGCGCCGCGACAGTGAGCGAGGGATTGACCGCGCCAGAGGTCGGCAAAACGCTCGCGTCGACGATGAAGACATTCGGATGATCGAACGTGCGGCATTCGGGGTCGACCGCCGCGCGCGCCGGATCGCTCCCCATGCGGACGGTGCCGCACTGGTGCGAAGGCGTGCGCCGGTCGAAGGGCTTGACCAGCACGAAGGGAAAGCCCGCCGCCTTGAGCATTTCGCGCATGCGGGCCACGAGGCCGTTCTGCGCGACCATGTTGGAGCGCCGCCAGTCGAGCACCACGCGCGATCCGTCGAGCCGGACCCGACTCTCCGGCGAGGGCAGGTCCTCGCTCATGAACAGAAAGTCGAAGGTGCGTCGGGTTAAGAGGCCGAGCGCGGCTTCCGGCAATTGGCGCAGTTCCGACTTGAGGATCGCTCCGGATATCTTGCCGAGCAACTGCACATTGCCGAGCGGCGGTCCGCCGCGCCCGTCGTCGAGATAGAAGTCGTTGAGCCCGAAGGTCTTCTGGTAGACCGAATCGTTGATCCTGAACGGGTTGATCGCCAAAGCCGCCGACAGGTTGTGGTTCATGAAATGCCGGCCGACCTGATCGGCGCGATTGGCGAGACCGTTGGGCATTGCGCTATTGGCCGAGGCGAGCAAGAGAAGCGCCGAATTGACCGCGCCGGCGGCAAGCGCGACGAGGCGCGGCTTAAGGCGCAGCGTTTCGCCGTTCTTCTCGTAGACCACGGCCTCGACGCGCTTGCCCGCGCTGTCGGTTTCAAGACGCTTGACGCGCGCGTTGGTTTCCAGAGTGACATTGTCGTGCGCCAGCGCCGCGGCCAGGCCACAGGTCTCGGCGTCCATCTTGCCCGTCATCGTGTCGGGAAACGCGTCCCAGGGCGTTGCGCCGCGTTTCAGCCATTTCTCGATGTCGATGCCGAGCGGCAGCGAGAACGGGTGCAAGCCGACCTGTTTCAGGCGCTCGCGCACCGCGGCGATCGCCGG
>DATGHD010000290.1:0-3230 GCA_035308145.1 Roseiarcus sp. | reverse complement strand
GCCCGTCGAACCTATTTTTCGGCGATCCGCCGACGCGCAACCAGCCTACGGCCGGCATCGTGCTCTACCCCGCCGAAGTCGCCAAGCGGAAGAGCATGGTCGCGACGGCCATCAGCATGGCTAAGGCCACACGACCGCTTTCGGCCGCCAATCTGCAAAATTGGCTCGACGGCAAGAGCGCCACGATGGTGATGAGCGCCTCGGTATTCCAAACGGAAGGGAGCAAGGTGCCTCAGTTCCTCGCCGGAGACGCGCGCGACAAGTTTCAGAACGCCTGCACGGGCATGCTGAAAAGCCGAAGCGATCCGCATGGAACGTTGCTGCCGGACGTCCTCACCGAGGGCGCTGTCGGACCCATTCGTTTTTTGCAGTTCGAAGATGGCGTGACGCCTCTCGGCGTTACGGACGTGAAAAAGAACGATCTGTTCACTGCGATCGGCAGTTTCAACGTTCATTCGGCCATTTGGGTGCGAGCGACCTACAAAGGCAAACAGGGCGCGAAGGATGTTTTTGACGTGGAAATTCTGCGCTGGTGCGTTCAGGCCTACGATGTTTACGATTGGAACAAAGAAGAGGGCGTATTGGGAGGAACGACGCCGTTTCCATTGACTGATGATCAAGTGAAATTTGTCAAAGGTCTTGGGCCGCTTACTGGTGGGGCCCATTGGCTGTGGTTTTCTCCAAACACGCTTGTCGTTCCGGATAGTTGGTTCCGGGACCTGGAAGTCTCCGGGGGCGGGCGGGCCTTTCTTGTCCGCAGCGAGCCTTTCGAGGCGCCGCAACGGGCGAAGGGCAATTTCACGATCAGCATCGACCCTGCCACGACGCCGACGCAATAGTCGGATCGAAATCGCCTAAGGAAGGAAAGTACGGAAAGCAGCGCCACTCGCCGCTCGTGTTGGCGTGGGGCGGAAGCAGGGCCGCCCGCAGCCGCGCGCGGATGCCCATCTAGATGTCGGCCATGACAACGCTGGGATCGTTCGGCTGTCGCGGCGAACCCGATGGGTCGCCGGCCGGCGCGCTTCAAGCGCCGGCAGACGGCTTCAGCGCCCGCGCCAAGGCGATCATCGGGAAATAGTGCCGGTACATGTTGAAGGAGATCATGAAGCCGCGCGAAAGTTCTGGCCCTTGGCCGA
Source organism: Roseiarcus sp. (assembly GCA_035308145.1). Classification (GTDB taxonomy): domain Bacteria; phylum Pseudomonadota; class Alphaproteobacteria; order Rhizobiales; family Beijerinckiaceae; genus Roseiarcus. The sequence goes on along the minus strand of DATGHD010000290.1, from coordinate 2,094 downwards.
GTTTTTCGGCGAGTTTCGGGTCGCGAAGCTCGGTGCGCGCGCCGACGCCATAGCCGGGAAATCCCGTCGCGGTATAGAAAGCCTCGTCCCACGTTCCATCTTTCGTCTGCGTCGCGATGAGGTGATCGAAGCCGCGGGCGATGGCCTGATCAAAGCCGCCAGCGGCTTGCAGCGCCATGATCGCCCAGGCGGTCTGCGTCGGCGTCGATGGCCCGCGTCCGATTTTCGAAGCGTCCATATAGGATTCGCAGCTCTCGCCCCAGCCGCCATCGGCGTTCTGCTTGTCGATGAGCCAATCCGTCGCCTTGCGGATATTGGCGGCGCTCATCTCCGCGCCGATCGCCTTCAGCGCCGGCAGGACCGCGCCCGTCCCATAAACGTGATTGCAGCCCCAGCGGCCGAACCAGGAGCCCTCCGGCTCCTGCTCCTTCTCGATGAAGGCCATGGCCTTTGCGACTTCCGGCCGGTCCTTGCTCCAGCCGAGTTCGCCAAGCGCCTCGATCACATGAGCGGTGACGTCGACGCTCGGCGGATCGAGCGCCTCGCCGAAATTGCAGAAGGGGATGGTCGAGATGATCGCCTTGTCGTTGTCGCGGTCGAAGGCCGCCCAACCGCCGTTGCGGCACTGCATCGCGAGCGTCCAGGCAAGGCCGCGCTCGATCGCCGTCTCGATGCGGGGCCCGAGCTCGCCGCTGATTTTGCGCAGCTTGGCGAGAACGAGCAAAGCGAGCGCCGTATCGTCGACGTCGGGGTATCGGAGATTGGCGCGCTCGAAGGCCCAACCGCCCGGCGCGACGCCTTTGACGGTCAAAGACCAATCGCCCGGCTCGAGAATTTGATTGTCGAGGACATAGACCAGCGCTTGCCGCATCGCCGGCTGCGCAACCGGCGTCCAGCCGGCCTCGGCCATGCCCAAGAGACAGAAGAGGGTATCCCAGACCGGCGACTCGCTGGCTTGAACGGCGATCCCGCCGTGGCGCTCATAGGTCCAGTGCGCCGAAAGGGCGCCGAGGCCCCTGGCGAGGCAAGGATGGCTCAGCGCATAGCCCTCATTCTTCAGGGCCATCACGCCGTAAATCCATGGCGGCTGGATGCCGCCCCAGGCGCCGTCGGCGTCTTGACGGCGGATCATCCATTCGAGGCAGAGCTTGATCGCGTTCTCGCGGCCGGGAATGAGCCGCCATGTCTGGGCCTTGTGCAGCGCGCGATCGATCCAGAGGAAAAACGCCTCCAGCGACCACGGTTCTGCCTTCTTCACCGGAACCGAAAAATCGAACTTGTCGCGGCCCTGGGGAAAGAGCTCTTCGAGCCGATCGCCGCCGGGCAGCGCAAAGACCGGCCGGCGCGCGCTCAAAATGGCGAGCGGCACCATGGTCGCGCGCGCCCACTGGGCGAAATTATAGAGGTTGAACGGGAACCATAAGGGAAAGCGGATGATTTCGGGGGGGAGATTAGGCGTATCGAGCCAGGGCCAGACGCCGAGCAGGGCCAGCCAGTAGCGGGTGAAAACACGGACCTTGGCGAGCCCGCCGTGGCTTAAAATAAAGGCTCGCGCGCGGGCGAGTTCGGGTCGGTCCCGATCCTCGCCCATCGCGCGCAAGGCCGCATAGACTTCGACGGTCGAATTGATGTCGCCTTGGGGGGCGCCGGGATAAACCTCCCAGGCGCCGTCCGGCCGCTGCCGGTTGAAGAGGGTTTTGACGAAACCAGCCTTCATCGGCAGTTCGGCGCCGACAATATAGGAGCAGATCAGCCACTCGGCCTCCATGCAGCTGTTGGATTCGACCATGCCGGCCCAGAAGCCGCCTTGCTGCTGATTTCGGAGCAGCCATTGCAGGGAGGCGTTAAGCGTATCGCGAAGATGGGCGTTCAAAGGGAGCGCTCTTTCGGAAGGAAATTTAAGGCCGCGCTGTCTACACCATTTTGTCGTCGCCGCGCGCCCCCTCCCTTACCCTCCCCCGCTTCGCGGGAGAGGGGCGGCAAGCTCAGAGCCCACTGCGCCTCTTGCCCTGCCGAGCGGCGGCGTGATGTGCGGCGCCGAGGCCTCCCTCTCCCTGCGTGAAAGCGCGGGGGAGGGTAAGGGTAAGGGTAAGG
>DATGHD010000289.1:0-3023 GCA_035308145.1 Roseiarcus sp. | reverse complement strand
CGCGACATGTCGGCGGCTTGGAAATCCTTCCACCGCATCTCGTTCCACATTCTGGTCGGCAACATCTTCGGTCTCCCGCCCTAGTCCCGTCGCGCCGCGACGGCCTCGATCTCGACCACGAATTCCGGCCGAGAAAAGCCGTCAACGATCATCAAAGTCGAGGCGGGCGGAGGGTTGCTGACCACTTCGTCGCGAACCTTCATGTAACCGGCCAAATGCTCGCGGCCGCTGACATAGGCGTTCAGCCGGACGACATCGCCAAGGCCCATGCCGGCCTCGGCGAGAATCGCGGCGATGGCCGCAAAGCAAAGGCGCGCCTGATTTTCGACGCCCGGCGGCGCCACGCCGTCCTTTTCGATTCCGAGCTGGCCGGAGCAAAAAACGACCCTTGCTCCCGCCGGAATTTCGACGCCGTGCGCATAACGCGCAAAGGGCGGATGGATGGTTTCCGGCGTCAGGCGGCGCATGGTTGGCTCAGCCAATCAGTGATTCGCGACGGTGAGAGCTCAAGGCTCGACTAGTCCTTCGGCCACCCCGAGGCAAGGCCGCCTGGCGCGCGACTTGCAAGGCGTTATCGGACTTGCGTATCGTCCGAGTCCGTTCCGTCGTTTGGGGGAAAACTCATGCGTTTCGCGGCTTGGCCCAGCGTCGCCGGGCTTTTGGTTCTGTCGGCGCCCGCTTTCGCGCTCGACAAGGTGACTTTCGGCACCAATTGGTTCGCCGAGGCCGAGCATGGCGGCTACTACGAAGCCATCGTCGACGGCACCTACGCCAAATACGGGCTCGACGTGACTATCCTGCCCGGCGGCCCCCAGGCCAACAATGGCCTGCTGCTGGCGACCGGCAGGATCGAGTTCTACATGGGCGGCAATCTGCTGCTTCCGTTCGAGGCGGTCGAGCAGCACGTCCCGACGATTGTCGTCGCCGCGGACTTCCAGAAGGATCCGCAAATCTTCATGTCGCATCCCGGCGTCGGCCTCGACAAATGGACCGACCTGCCCAAGGCTACCGCCTTTGTCGGCAAGGAGGGGGTCGCCTCGTTCTATCAGTGGATGAAGACCGCCTATGGTTTCAAGGAAGAGAACGTCAAGCCGTATAACTTCAACGCCGGGCCTTTCATCGCCGACAAGGATTCGATCCAACAAGGATACGTGACGGCCGAGCCCCTGCAGGTCGAGAAGCAGGGCGGCTTCAAGCCGAACATCTTCCTACTCGCCGACCAGGGCTATTCCACCTATGCGACAACGATCGAGACGCGTCTTGATCTCGTCGAAAAGAAACCCGATCTCGTTCAGCGGTTCGTCGACGCTTCGGCGATTGGCTGGTACCACTATCTCTACGGCGACAATTCCAAGGCCAACGCCGCGATCAAGAAAGACAATCCCGATATCACCGACGAGCAGATCGCCTTCTCGATCGCCAAGCTCAAGGAATATGGCATCGTCGATTCCGGCGACACGTTGAAACTTGGCATTGGCGCGATCACCGACGCGCGGGTTAAGGATTTCTTCGATCAAATGGTCAAAGCTGGCGTCGTGAAGGCCGACATCGACTATAAGAAGGCCTATACGACCCAATTCGTCGACAAGGGCGTCGGCCTCGATCTTCGGCCCAAGAACTGACACAATGGCCGCGTCCGGCGTCGGGCCGCCCGTCGCCGGGTCCAAGCCTGATCAAAAGGCTGTCGGGACGGATCGCGCGAGGATAACGCCAGTGAACGAGACATCGACGACCAGAGAGGCCGTCGTTCCGCTGTCAGGCGCCGCCCTGACGCCCGGGGATGCATTGGTTTCCCTGCGCAGCGTCTCCAAGACCTTCGCCAATAGCGTCACTGCCCTGGCCGGCCTCAATCTCGACGTGCGCGAAGGCGAGTTCCTGTCGCTGCTCGGCCCTTCCGGCTGCGGCAAATCGACTATTTTGCGCCTGATCTCGCGTTTGACTAACCCGACTAGCGGACAGATCGAGTGGCGGAGCGGGCGCCCCGAGATCGGCTTCGTGTTCCAGGAGCCGACCCTCATGCCGTGGGCGACGGTCTTCTCCAATGTTTTTCTGCCGTTGCGCTTTCGCGGCGTCTCGCGCGCCAAGGCGAAAAAGAAAGTGCAAGACGCGCTCGACAGCGTCGGCCTGGGCAAATTCGCCAACGCCTATCCGCGCGAGCTTTCCGGCGGCATGAAAATGCGCGTCTCGATCGCGCGCGCCCTGGTGCTGCGCCCGCCGCTCCTCTTGATGGACGAGCCCTTCGCCGCACTCGACGAAATCACCAGGCTCAAGCTCAACGATGAGCTTGTTCAATTGAAATGCGCCCTCGGCGCGACGATCGTCTTCGTCACCCACTCCGTCTATGAGAGCGTCTACCTCTCGACGCGCATCGTGGTTATGGCGCCAAGGCCGGGGCGCGTCGTCGCCGAAATTCCCATCGAAGCGCCGCTGCCGCGCGCTGAGGAGTTCCGGCTCGGCGCCTTCTATGCGCAGAAGTGCCGCGAGACCTCTGCGGCGCTGCACGGCGCAATGGGCGATAAAGCAATCTCGTGACCGGGCGAAGGGTCTAAGGCTTTGGCGATTCGCGACAGATTGGTGGAATTCGTGCTTCCCGCCTCGGCGCTGATCCTGGCGCTCCTGGCCTGGGAGTTCATCGTCTGGTACGCCGCTGTCCCGACTTACGTGCTGCCGGCGCCGAGCCTCATTCTAAAGACGCTCTATGTGGACTGGGACACGCTGTTCGCTTCGCTGCTCGTGACGTTGCACATCACCTTCGAAGCGCTCTTCGTAGCGATCATGGGCGGCGTCGCCTTGGCGATGCTATTCGCTCAATCGCGGATCATCGAACGCGCCTTTTTTCCCTTCGCCGTCGTCATGCAAGTAACGCCGATCATCTCGATCGCGCCCTTGCTCCTCGTCTATCTTTCGACCAGCACGGCGGTTCTCGTCTGCGCCTTCCTCGTCGCGTTCTTCCCGATCCTGTCGAACACGGCGCTTGGTCTTGCTTCCGCCGATCACAATCTCATCGATCTCTTCGACCTCTA
>DATGHD010000288.1:0-12081 GCA_035308145.1 Roseiarcus sp. | reverse complement strand
GCCGGTTCGTCGAGCAGGACCAGGCGCGGGCCGGACATGAAGGCCATCGCCGCGTCGAGCAATTTCTGCTGGCCGTACGAGAGGCCGCCGGCGAGCTCGTCGGCGAGGTGATCGAGCTTGAAGAAGGCGATCATCTGATCGGCGGCCGCAGTAAGGCCAGCGTCGCGACGGCCAAAGAGCCGCGACATCATCCCGCCCTGATGCTCCTGCGCCGCCAGGATGAGATTGTCGCGTACCGAGAGCTTCGGGAAAATCTGCAAGAGTTGGAAAGTGCGGCTGACGCCCAGCCGATTGAGATCGCAGGGGCGCATGCCGGTGGTGACGCGCCCGTCGAGCTTCACCGCGCCGGCGGTTGGCTGCAACTGGCCGAGAATGCAATTGAACAAGGTGGACTTGCCGCAACCATTGGGCCCGATGATGCCGAGGATCTCGCCTTCGCGCACCTCGAAGGAAATCCCGTCGACCGCGACGATGCCGCCGAAATGCTTCTTGAGGTCGGAGACTTCGAGTACGGCCGTCACCGCGCCGGTCCCTCGATCGAGGCGCTCATCGCTGCGCGAGCCGCAGAGGCGGCGCGCGTGCGGCGGTTGACGAGGAGGCGGTCGAGGATGCCGATGAGGCCGGTCGGCGAATAAATCAGCAACGCCATCACCAACAGGGCGTAGAGGATCAGATAGTAGCTCTCCAGGAAGCGCAGCCACTCGGGCAGCAGCACCGCGATCAGCGCGCCGAGAAACGGCCCGAGGAAATAGCCAGAGCCGCCGACGATCACCATCATCAGAAGCGTGAACGATAGGGTCAGATTGAAAGCGGGCGGCTCGACCAGGCCGACGAGCGGCGCATAAAGCGCTCCCGAAAGGCCGCCGAGCGCCGAGCCGATGGCGAAGGCGGCGAGAATATAGCGGCGCGTGTCGACGCCGAGCGAAAGGGCGCGGATCGGATTCTCGCGAAGCGCGACGAAAGCGCGCCCCCATGGCGAGCGCACGAGGCCCAGCGTCGCCAAGGACGCAAGCGCGAGCACGAGCAGGCAAAAGTAGTAGTAGCGCAGATGCGGGGCCATCGACAGGCCGAGAATTGTCGGGCGCGGCACGCCGTCGATGCCCTCTGTTCCGCCGGTCAGCCAGGCCTCATTGCGGAAGATGAGGAAGGCCAAAGTCGAGAAGGCCAAGGTGACGAAGGCGAGATAGTGATGCTGTACGCGTAAGGCCGGATAGCCGAGCGCCCAGCCGATGACGAAGCACAGCGCGACCGCCACCACGATCGCGGCGATCAGCGGCCAGCCATGCGTCGTCAAGATCGCCGCCGAATAAGCGCCGATTCCGACGAAGGCGCCTTGAGCGAGCGAGATCTGGCCCGCATAGCCGAGCGTGAGATTGAGGCCGATTGCGGCGATCGTCATCACCGCCCACTCGCTTAAGACATAGAGGCCATAGCGGCGAAAGGCGAGCGGCGCGAGGATCAGAAAGGCAAGGGCGAGCGCGAGACCAAGATAGGCGAGGAGCCGCTGCGTTTTGCCGCTCATATCGTGCGCTCCTCGGGCCGGCCAAGCAGGCCGTTCGGGCGGAACAGGATGATCACGATCAACAGGAACATCGGGATGGCGCTGCGATATTGCGTCGAGACATAGGCGGCCGAGAGATTGTCGACGACGCCGAGAAGCAGGCCGCCGACGACCGCGCCGCGGATCTGATTGAAGCCGCCGACGATGGCGGCGGCGAAGGCGGCGAGGCCCAGGGTCTCGCCATTGGTGAACTTCGCGAGATAGATCGGCGAGATCAGGAGCGAAGCGAGAGCGACCAGCGCGGCGTTGATGAGGAAAGTGTAGAGGATCATTCGCTCGACGGGCACGCCGAGAATGCGGGCGACAGTCGGGTTCTGGGCCGCCGCCTGCATCTGCCGGCCAACGAAGGTGTTGTCGAGGAGATATTGCAGGGCGAGAACCGTCATGAGCGCGACGATAAGGATGGCGATGTTCTGCCACGAGATCGGCACGCCGAACACATTGAGATCGACGTCAGGCGCAAGCGACGGGAAGGGCGAGGCCTCGGCCGAATAGAAGGTCTTGACCGACTCTTTGAGGAAGGTCGAGAGCGCCATTGTGGCGATCGCCAGAGGCAGCACGCCGTGCTGCAACATCGGATCGACGAGAAGGCGTTTGAAGGCGAAGCCGAGAATCGCCATCGACAGCACGAAGCCGACGATGATGGCGGCCCAGAACGGCAGACCGGCCTTCATCGCCGCCAGCATGAAGAAGGCGGGCAGCATGACGAATTCGCCTTGCGCGAAATTGATGGTCTGCGACGTTTGCCAAAGCAGCGTGAAGCCGATGGCGACGAGAGCATAGAGCGCGCCGGTGGCGAGCCCGGCAATCACCAGCGCGACGAAATTGGCCATGGCGCTCCCCTGCGGCGTCCTGTACCTCGACCGCCGCGGCTTGCCCTCATCCGGCGCTTCGCGCCACTTTCTCCCGCAAGCGGGAAAGGGCCGAGGTGAGGGTAAGCCGCGCTCGGCGCTTTTCCGCAGGGCTCTTTGACCGAACGCGCCTATCAGAGCCTGCGTCAGTTCTTCAGCTTTGGAAGAACCTCGGTGATCACTTGCTTGCCGTCGACAACCTTGCCGAGGAAGCTCTCGCGGTCGAGATCGCCGTTCTGATCGATCGTCACATCCATTAGGATGTTCGGCTCCATCGCGGTGGTGATCGTCAGGCCATGCAATGTGTTGGCGAGATTCTTCGGGTCGAGCTTGCCCATCTTTTCCGTCGCCGCTTTGATCATATAGACGGCAAGGTAGCCCTTGATGCCGTTGTGATCAGGCACGTAATTGTATTTGGCGACAAACCGGTCGCGGAACGCCTTGAGGGCGGGGACCGGCGCGTCGGTGGTCAGGCCGACATGGCCGATCGCGCCGTTCGCCGCGTCGCCGGCAAGTTCGATCACTTTTTGCCCGATCAGCGTCGTCTCGCCGACCAAGGGCGCTTTGATGTCGGCCTTGCGCAGCTCCTTCAAGATGCGCGCGCTCTCCTCTTCATTGAGGTAGATGAAGACGACGTCGGGATTGGCGTTCTTCACTTTGAGCGCGTCGGCGGCGAAATCGGCCTGGCCGGCCTCGGTTGAATCGTCGTCGACGACTTTGACGCCGCGCGCCTCAAATTCCTTCAAGATCATATCGTGGCCGCCGCGGCCGAAGTCGTTGTTGACATAGACGACGGCGGCTGTCTTCGCCTTGAGGGTGTCGGCGATATATTTGGCGATCTTCGGCATGCTGCTCTGCTGCCCGAAGGACGTGCGGAACAAGTATTTGTTGCCTGCCCTCGTCAGTTCCGCCGCTTCGCCGCCCATGATTTCGGTTATGCCGGCTTCCTCGGCGAGCGGCGCGCAGACCTTGACCGAGCCGGAGTAGCCGGGGCCGAGCAATGCATAGGGTTCGCTGTCGAGAGCCTTTTGCACCTGCGCCTTGGCGACGCCGGCATTGGACTGAGAATCGGCATGGGTCACAATGATCTTTGCGCCGAGAATGCCGCCGTGAGCATTGATCTCCTCAACCGCGAGGTCGATCCCATTCTTCCAATTCGTGCCGACAGTCGCGCCCGAGCCAGACAGTTCCGCGACATCGGCGAGATTGATCGTACCGCCCGATTGGGCGAGAGCGCCTCCGGCGAGAAGGCTTGCAAGAAGCGCAAGCCCGAAAGACGCTGAACTCCGATTCATTCCTTCCTCCCTTAAAGGCCTCGCGGCCTGATGTTTGGCCTCAAAACTGATACGGCGGCCCGCGCTAGGTCAATGCCTCTTGCCGTTTCTTAATGACCTGATCGAAGGCCGCGGTCATTGCTTCGCGCGACGCGATGCGGCCGGTGAAAATCTCGAAGGCGTCGATCGCCTGGTCGATGGCGAGCTCGCGGCCCGTCATCACCTTTGCGCCCTTGTCCCGCGGCGCGGCGAGGAGCGGCGTCCGTAACGGCTGATAGACGGCGTCGGCCACCCAAAGATCGCCGCGCAACAGCGAAAGCGGAACCGGCGACTCGCGACTGGGCAACATGCCGACGGCGGTCGCGTTGATGAGACCGTGAACGCCCTCGAGCGCCTCATCGGCGCTGGCGCATGGTTTTGCTGCGACGTTGCGAGCGGAGAGGACATCGGCGAGCGCGCGCGCTTTGGCGGGCTCGCGATCGACGATCCGGATGTCTTTGACGCCCGCGCCGATAAGAGCGGCGCCGATCGCCTTGCCAACGCCGCCCGCGCCGAAAAGCGCAACTCCCTGCCCGGCGATGTCGCCCAACGTTCGCCTCGCCCCTTTGGCGAAACCGCTGCGGTCCGTGTTGAAGCCGATCAGGCGGCCCGCGCGCACGGCGATCGTATTGACGGCGCCAACATCAGCCGCCGAGGGCGCGAGTTCGTCGAGGAGAGGGGCGACCGCCTCCTTGTAAGGATAGGTCACGTTGACGCCGGCGAATTTCAGCGCGCGGACGCCCTCCACCATCAAGCGCAGCTTGGCGCGGTCCGCGCCGGCGACTTCGATCAGATGATAGAAGCAGCGAAAGCCCAGAGCCGCCGCCGCCGCTTCATGCATCGCCGGCGAGGCCGAATGGGCAATCGGCGCACCGATCAGACCGAGCAGAATTCTTTCTTCGCAAGAAGGGGCCATGAAACTCGAGGGCGGCAGCCGGTTGCAGCATAGGGTGATGGATAAACGTCGTCAATGTCCAGTTAAATTAGAAATATCCTATTTTTTCTTTCCTCTGCCGGTCCTTTTCTCGCCTGGTCCTGACGGTTGGATGCCGGAGAGTTCGGCGCCCTTGAGTATGTGGCTGGCGAGCACGCGCTCGGCCGTCTCTCCGTCGCGAGCGATTGCGGCGTCGAGGATTTGCCGATGCTCCTCAGCCGATTGCGCCCGCGGAAAGGGCTTGGTCTTGAGCGATAGCATTCTGTAGCGCTGGCTGTGGTCGTACATCGCCTTGTGGAAAAACTTTAGCCAGCGCGAGCGGCAATTGGCGATCAACGCGGCGTGGAACTCCTGATTATAGCGTTCCCAGGCCTCGCCATAGACATCCGGCTGCGCCTCGACCAAGGCCTCGACCTTGGAGAGCTTGTGGTAGGCGCCGACAAGATTGGCCTCCCAGTCGAGATCGGCGTTGGCGATCGACTGGCGGAGGGCGTGACACTCGAGCAATTGACGCATTTCGGTGATTTCGCGGAGGTCCTCGATCGAGACCGGCAATACGGCGAATCCCTTCTGGCCTTCGGCGACGACCAGCCCGTCGGCGGCGAGGCGGGACAGCGATTCGCGCAACGTGTTGACGCTGACCCCATAGGATTTGCTCAAGTTCTCCAGCTTGAGCTTGGCCGACGGCGCCAGCGCGCCGAGAATGATGTCCTGGCGGATGCGCTCGTGCAGCGTTTCGGTCAGTGTCGCCGCGCCGCTCGCTCTGCCGTTCATCTCCATCATCGCCGTCGCCTTCCCGCCCTCAAGCCGGCCAACGCATCTTGCGTGCTTCGAGCATATATACTATGAAATATAAAATATAGGAGATTTTTTCGCGTGCTGCGATGGTCCATCGCCACGGTTTGCATGGGCGGCCCGCTGGAAGCGAAGCTTCAGGCCGCCGCCAAGGCGGGATTCCGCGCCGTCGAGATTTTCGAGAACGACCTGACCTTCTTCAGCGGCCGGCCGCGCGAAGCGCGGGACATGGCCGCGAATCTCGGCCTGGAAATCGTGGCGTTGCAGCCGATGCGCGACTTCGAGGCGATGCCCGACAAGGCGCGCGCCCGCAATTTCGAACGCGCCGCGCGCAAATTCGATCTCATGCAGGAACTCGGCGCGCGGCTGCTTTGCCTCTGCTCGAATGTCTCAGAAGAGGCGATCGATGATCCTGGTCGCGCCGCGGCCGATCTTGCCGAGCTCGCCGATATCGCTTTGCAGCGCGGATTCAAGATCGGCTACGAGGCTTTGGCCTGGGGACGACACGTCAAGGATTGGACGGCGGCCTGGGAAATCGTACGTCAAGCCGACCGTCCCAATCTCGGAATCGTATTGGATAGTTTTCACGCCTGCGTGCGCGGCAATCCGATTGAGCCGATGGCCGCCTTGCCCGCGGACCGAATCGCTTTGGTGCAGATCGCCGACGCGCCGGCGATCCAAATGGATCCGCTCTCGTTGAGCCGGCATTATCGCTGCTATCCGGGACAAGGGGACTATCCGCTCACCGATTTTCTCGACGCCGTCACCCGCGCCGGCTATCAAGGACCTGTTTCATTGGAGATTTTCAACGATCAGTTCCGCGGCGCTTCCGCCAACGCGATCGCGCTCGACGGATTGCGCGCCTTGCGCGCCGCCGGAGAAGCGCTCTCCGAAAGACGCGCCAAGCGCCGCGAGCCGCCGCTTGCCGATCTCGCCGCCTTGCCGCGAGCGCCGAGGGTCGAGCAAATCGAGTTCATCGAATTTGCGGTGGATAAACCCGAGAACGTAGGTCTTGCCGCGCTGATCGAGGGCTTGGGGTTTCGCCGCATCGCCGTTCATCGCACCAAGGACGTCGATCTCTATCGTCAAGGCGATATCAACCTCGTTCTCAATCGCGAGAATGACAGCTTCGCCTATTCGTTCCACTTGCTGCATGGCGCATCCATCTGCGCGCTCGCTCTGCGCGTCGACAGCGTCGAATGCGCGCTGGAGCGCGCCGCCGCGCTGGGATGTCCCAATTATTTCGGCAAGATCGGTCCAGGAGAGACGCCCATTCCGGCGGTCGGCGGCGTTGAAGGCAGCCTCATCTATTTCATCGATGCGGCGAACGCATCGCATTGGGAGCGCGATTTCATCGCGGAAGCGGCGCCCGCCGAGCAAGGCGCGCTGCGCAAAATCGACCATCTCTCGAACGTCGTTCGACGCAATGAATTTCTCACTTGGTCCTTGTTCTACAAATCGACGCTTGGCTTCCGCAGCGAACCGCAAGTCGAGATCGCCGACCCGCATGGCGCCTTCTTCAGCCGGTCCTTTCGCAGTTCGAATAACGAGGTCCGCATCGCCCTCAATGTGTCGGACGGCGGCGCGACCGGCGCGACGCGCTTTCTTGACGCTTTCGGCGGCGCTGGGTTCCAGCAGATCGCTCTCGCCACAGACGATATTTTCGGCGTCGTCGAGGCGGCGCGCGCGGCGGGCGTGGCGTTCCTCGCCATACCGGACAATTACTATGACGATCTCGCCGCGCGTTTCGATATCGAATCTGAGTTGCTGGTCCGGATGCGCGCCTTTGGCGTCCTCTACGATCGCGTAAAGGACGGGGAATTCCTTCACATCTATACGCGCACCTTCAAAGATCGCTTCTTCTTCGAAATCGTTCAGCGGAAGAACTACGATCTGTTCGGCGCGGCCAATACGCCCGTTCGGCTCGCCGCGCAGGCCGAGGCGCAGGATGGCGAAACGGGCCTCCGCATGGAGTTGGGGTTCTGACCGGAAGGGCCTTTACGACTTCTTCCATTTTGTGGATTTAGTTTGTAATCAGATATAACTATCCCGCGGTTGGGCGGGATGGCGCGTCCCGGCGCGGGAGGAGGGCGATGCGTTTTGCTCAAACCAACGGCGGCGTCGCTCATTTCGCCGACGAAGGGCCGCGGCAGGCCCCTGCGGTCGTCTTCATCAATTCGCTCGGCACGGATTTTCGCATCTGGGACGACGTAGCTGCGCCTCTCGCTCGACAAAGGCGGGTGATTCGTTTCGACAAGCGCGGCCATGGCTTGTCGACGCATGCCGCGCCTGTCGCGACAATAGCGGATTTCGCGGCCGATCTTGCGGGTTTGCTCGATCATTTGCGAAGCGGCCCCGCGACCGTCGTCGGCCTTTCGATTGGCGGCATGATCGCCCAAGAGCTCTATCGCCTGCGGCCTGATCTCGTCGCCGCGCTGGTTCTGAGCGACACCGGCCACAAGATCGGAACCGCGGAGCTTTGGAAGACGCGAATCAGCGCGGTTGAAGCGGGCGGCATCGAGGCCATCGGCGAAGCGGTGATGCAGCGTTGGTTCACCGAGGACTATCGCCGCCAATACACCGAGATGATGGCGGGCTGGCGCGCCATGCTGACGCGCACGCCAAAGGACGGGTATTTGGCTGCATGTCGCGCTATCCGCGATGCCGATCTCACCGAAGGCGCAAAGCGCATCCGCGTGGCGACGCTTGTTATTGTCGGCGATCAGGACGCCTCCACGCCGCCGGATCTCGCCCGCGAAATGGCGGCGCTGATCCCCGGCGCGAAGCTCGAAATCGTCGCGGGCGCCGGCCATCTGCCCTGTATCGAGAAGCCGGAGAGGGTGCGCGCCCTCATCGAGAGGCATCTCGGAGAGGTCGCCTCGTGAGCGGCAAAAGCGAGCGCTTCGAGAAAGGCATGGCGACGCGACGCGCCGTTCTCGGCGGCGCGCATGTCGATCGCGCGACGGCCGCGATGACCGATTTCGACGAACCGTTCCAGACTTTCATCACCGAGGGCGCCTGGGGCTCGGTGTGGTCGCGGCCGCAATTGACGAAGCGCGAACGCTCGCTGCTGACAATCGCCTTGCTCGCCGCGCTCGGCCACGAAGAGGAAGTGGCGATGCATGTTCGCGCGACCGTCAACACCGGCGCGACGGCCGAGGACGTTCGCGAAGCGCTAATGCACGTCGCGGTCTATGCCGGCGTGCCGGCGGCCAATCGCGCTTTCAGAATCGTGAAGAAGACGTACGCCGAAATGGCGCGCAACGCGCAAGGCAAGGACTAGCTCAAAGGGGATATTTCCGAATGCAAGAGACGGGTAGCTTTTACCGACGCGATCGCGGCTGGCATCCGCCGCCTCTGACGCCGCAATACAAGACTTCGATATTGCGCTCGCCGCGCTTCGCGTATCTCTCGCTCGAGAATACCATTTCCGAGATGACCGGCCCGGTGTTCGGTCACAATCTGATTGGCGAACTCGACAACGATCTCATTCAAAATTACGCCAAGTCCGGCGAGGCTATCGGGCCGCGCATCAATGTCTACGGCCGCGTGCTGGACGAGAACGGCCGGCCCGTTCCCGGCGCCTTGATGGAAATCTGGCAAGCCAACGCGGGCGGCCGTTATCGCCACGCCAACGAAGGGTACAAGGCGCCGCTCGATCCCAATTTCGGCGGCTGCGGGCGGACGATTGCCGACGGCGAGGGCCGCTACTGGTTTCGCACGATAAAGCCCGGGCCCTATCCCTGGCCCAATCGGGTCAATGATTGGCGGCCGGCCCATATCCATTTCTCGATCTTCGGCCACGCCTTCGCCCAGCGCCTCGTCACGCAGATGTATTTCGAGGGCGACCCGATGATCTGGCAATGCCCGATCGTGATGGGGATACCCGATCGCGCCGCGGTGGAGCTGTTGGTGGCGGCGCTGGACCGCGACAGCGCCACGCACATGGATTCGCTCGCGTACAAATTCGACATCGTGTTGCGCGGTCGCAGGTCGACGCCGTTCGAGAATCGAAAGGAAGGCAATTGATGGTTCAGCGGCTCGATCATTTGAAGGAGACGCCTTCACAGACCGCGGGGCCCTATATCCATATCGGGGCGACGCCCAATCATTCCGGCATCGCGGGGGTCTATTCCAACGATCTTGGCAAGGCGATGGTCGGGCGCGGCGCCAAGGGCGAGCGCATCACGATCGTCGGCCGCGTCTTCGACGGCGCCGGCGAACCTTTGAAGGACGCGCTTGTCGAGATCTGGCAGGCCGACGCCGCCGGGCTCCACAACAGCCCGCAGGAGAAGCGCGGCAAGGCCGATCCGAACTTCACGGGCTTCGGCCGGCAGGCCACCGACGGCAAAACCGGCGAGTTCCGCTTCGAGACCATCAAACCCGGCGCCGTCCCCTTCGTCGACGGTCGGTTGATGGCGCCCCATATCACGGCCTGGATCATCGCGCGCGGCATCAATGTCGGGCTTCATACGCGGATGTATTTCTCCGACGAGGCGGCCGCAAACGCCAAATGCCCCGTCCTCGCGCGTCTCGAGCATCAGGGCCGGGTCAAAAGCCTGATCGCCGAGCGCAGCGAGAAGGGCGGCAAGGTCGTCTATCGGTTCGATATTCGCCTGCAAGGCGAGGACCAGACGGTGTTCTTCGATATTTGACGGCGGCGTCCATGCGTCCAGGTTTGAACCAGCGGTACGTAGGGAATATCCGAGGTCGGCGGCTTACCCTCACCCCAACCCTCTCCCGCAAGCCGGAGAGGGAGCGCGCCGCGGGCTTCATCCACGCCGAAAGAAACGACTCGACGCCGCGAGAGCCCCTTCTCCCGCTTGCGGGAGAAGGTGGCCCGAAGGGCCGGATGAGGGTATCCGCTAGCGCGGAAAAACAGAACTCTCGATCGTACGGAAATGGTGCGAACGCGACCACTCAATGACGATCTCCGCCTTCGACCATCCGATCCTGTCGTCACTGTTGGGGGACGAGGAGATCGCCGCGGCCTTCTCGGTCGACGCGGACATCGAAGCGATGCTCGCCTTCGAGGCGGCGCTGGCGCGGGCGGAGGCCTCGGAGGGCCTCATCTCAGCAGAAGCGGCGGCGCGGATCGCGGATGTCTGCGCCACCCTCTCGCCGGATATTGCGACGCTCGCCAAAGGAACGGCGCGGGACGGCGTTGTTGCGCCGGCGCTGATCAAGTTGCTGCGCGCCGCGGTCGGCGAGAATCATGCGGCCGAAGTTCATCGCGGCGCGACCAGCCAGGACGTCATCGACACGAGCCTCGTCCTGCGGCTGAAAGGCGTCGTCGCGCTTTTTGAAGCGCGCCTCGAAGGTCTCGTCGCGGCTTTGCGCGCGCTCGAAAGGGAGCAAGGCGGCGTTCCCTTGATGGGGCGCACCCGCATGCAGCGCGCGCTGCCGATCCCTGCCGCCGAGAAACTCGCCAATTGGCGCGCGCCTCTCGAGCGGCATCGCGCGCGCTTAGACGAGCTGAAGCCGAGGCTGCTCGTCGCGCAATTCGGCGGCGCCGCCGGCGCCCGCGACGGCCTCGACGATAAGGGCGACAAAGTCGCCGCCGAATTGGCGCGGTTGCTCGCGCTTGGCGAGGGGCCCTGTTGGCATGTCCAGCGCGATGGTCTCACGGAGTTTGCTTCCTGGCTGTCGCTCGTCTCCGGCTCGCTCGGCAAGATCGGCGCGGATGTCGCCATCATGACGCAGAACGAGATTGGCGAAATCAGGCTCGCCGAGAGCGGCGGCTCGTCGGCGATGCCGCATAAGCAAAATCCGGTGCGCGCCGAAGTTCTGGTGACGCTGGCGCGGTTCAACGCCGCGCTGCTCGCGGGCATGCACCAGGCGCTGGTCCATGAGAACGAACGCTCGGGCGCGGCCTGGACGCTCGAATGGCTGATCCTGCCGCAGATGGCGGCGGCGGCCGGCGCGTCGCTCAGGCATGCGGGGGCGCTGATTGAGGGCTTGCGCTTTGTCGCGGCGAAGGCGTGAGAAATACCGCCGCTCTCACATCGCTCCGATCGCCCTGACGCTTCGGATGTCCCGTGGCGCAAGCGGTCGCCGCATGAACCGCTATTGCGCGCCAGCCGGCCAGCCGAGAACGCGGGCGAGCCGGGCGAGCTTTTCGGGATTGCGCTGGACGTAGATCGCAGTGATCCGCTCGCCGTCGCTTTCGAGCGTGATGGCGGTCAAAGGATCGCCGTCGGCGATGCTGAGGAGCGCAGGCCGACCGTTGATCTCCGTCATCGTCCATTGAAGCGTCGCCCAGGAATTGAATTTCTGCGCGAGGCCGACGACGAAGCGCACCACTTTGTCAGCGCCATAGATCGGATTGAGCGCCGCCGGCGTGTGGCCGCCGCCATCGGTATAGGCGATGGCGTTCGGCGCAAAGAGCGCGGCAAGCTCCTTGGCGTCGGCCGCCGTGCTTGCCTTGCTGAAACGCATCAAAAGGTCGCGATGCTGCTCGCTCGAGGCGGTGAAACGCGGCCGATCGACCTTCACCCGCTCTCGGGCGCGGCTCACCAGCTTCCGGCAGGCGGCTTCGCTTTTGGCGAGCGTTTCGGCGATCTCCTCATAGTCGAAGTCGAAGGCGTCATGCAGAATCAGCGCGGCGCGCTCTTCGGGCGAGAGGCG
>DATGHD010000287.1:0-16722 GCA_035308145.1 Roseiarcus sp. | reverse complement strand
GCTTCGCTCGCCGTCATCGGCTTGCCGAAGGCGGCGCCTTGCGCGCATTCGCACCCAAGCTGGGACAATTCGACGGCGTCCGACTCGGTTTCCGCGCCTTCCGCGACGACGTCCATGCCAAGATCATGCGCCATAGCCACGATCGAGCGCAGGATCGCCGGCCGGACGCCGACGCCGTTCTGCCGGACCAAGGGCGCGGCGATTTTCAGCGTGTCGAAGTGATAGCGCTGCAGATGGCCGAGCGCGGAATAACCAGCGCCGAAATCGTCGAGCGAGATCCCCGCGCCGATCTCGCGCAAGCGCTGCAGGAGCAACGCGGCGAATTCCGGGTTGTCCATGACGAGGCCTTCGGTCAACTCAAGCTTCAGCGATCCGCGCTGAACGTCGTTTCTGGTGAGCGCGGCCTTGACGTCGGCGAGCAGATCGTGACGCAGCAATTGACGCGAGAATATGTTGACGCCGGCGAAGATCGGCGGCTGCACGTCGAGCGCCCTTTGCCAGGCGGCGAGCTCCCGCGCCGTGTGCTCGAGCGCGAAATTGCCGAGGTTGACGACAAGGCCGCTTTCCTCGGCGACAGGAATGAATTCGGCCGCGCTCATCTGCCCAAGACGCGGATGGTCCCAACGCAACACGGTCTCAAAGCCGGCGACGGTGCGATCATCGAGACGGACGATCGGCTGGAACAGCGCCTTGATCTCGCGGCGGTCCAATGCGCGGCGGAAGTCGGCTTCGAGCGATGATCGGTCGAGACGCTGGGCGCGCATCGCCGGCGCGAAAAGCTCGGCGCGGTCGCCGCCCGCCTTCTTGGCGTGGGCGAGAGCGATCTCGGCCTCCTTGAAGAGATCGCCGCCCTTGCCGTGCGACTGCGAATCGAAAAGGGCGACGCCGATCGAAACGGTAAGCGTCACTTCGCGATCGCCGAAGCTGATCGGCGTTGCAAGAATGTTGCGCATCGCGTCGATGAACTCGAAAATATGATCGGGCTCATCGTCGATCATGATGATGGCGCCGAACTGATCGCCGCCGATTCTGGCCAGCGTGTCGCCCGGCCTCAAGTTGCGGCCGAGCCGGCGGGCCACGGCGAGCAGGACCGAATCGCCGAAGGAAAGACCGATCGCCTCGTTGATCTGCTTGAAGCGATCGATGTCGATGATCAAAACCGCCGGGCGGGGCCCGCCGGGACGGCGCGCGGCGATCAAGGCGCCTTCGAGGCGGTCGAAGAACAATTCGCGATTGGGCAGCCCGGTGAGATTGTCGTGCACCGCGTCATGAAGCATGCGCTCCTCGGCGGTTTTCATCTCGGTGACGTCGGAGAGCGAGCCGATGATCCTGACGACCTCGCCGTCGGCGTTGATCACCGGGCGAGCCTTCATGACGAACCAGAAATACTGCCCGTCGGCGGCGCGAAGGCGGATGTCGTGGTTGACCCGGCCGCATCGTTGCACCAGAAGCCCATCGAGCGCGGCGGTGTAACGATCGCGATCCATCGGATGGAGCACGTCGAGCCACGACGTCGCCGGACCCTGCAAGGCGCCGCGCCTCAGGCCCAATTGATTTTCGATTTCGGAGCTGACGTAGATCTGGTCGGAATCGACGCTCCAATCGAATATCGCGTCGCCCGAGCCGGTCATGGCCAGCGCGCGCCGCTCCGAATCGGCGCCGCGGATGTTCGATAGTCCGTGACCAACGAAAGCGTTCTGCATCACGGTGAAGCCGATCAGCATGACGATGAGCACAAGGCCGCCGATGAGGCCGGGCGAGGCAAGGTCGTTGGTCACGGCGCCCGTCACCGTGAAGCCGGCGCCGACCACCCAGACCAGCAACAGGAACCACGTGGGGATCAGCATCACCGCGCGATCAGAGCCGCGCGCCGCCATGTTCAAGATCAGAATGAACCCTATGCCGGCGACGGTGGCGATGGAGATGCGCGCGACGCCGGCGGCGATCGGCGCGTTGTAGACCGATAGTCCGATCACCGCCGCCATCAGGAACAGCCAGACCGCCGCGATATGCGAGTAGCGTACGTGCCAACGTCGAAGATTGAGATAAGCGAAGAGGAAAATGATCAAAGTCGCGGCGAGCGTCGCCTCGATGCCGGCGCGCCATATCCGTTCGGCTTCGTCCTCGAAGCCGAAAATCTTCCGCCAGAAGCCGAAGTCGATGCACACATAGGCGAGCACCGTCCAGGCCAAGGCGGCGGCGGCCGGAAAGATCACCGCCCCGCGGACGACAAAGACAATGGTCAGAAAGAGCGCGAGAAGGCCGGCGATGCCGATCACGATGCCCTGATAGAGGGTGAGGCTCGCCTCCTTGTCCTTGTAGGCGTCGGGCTCCCAGAGATAGATCTGCGGCAGATTGGGGGTGCGAAGCTCGGCCACATAGGTGACGGTCGCGCCCGGATCGAGCGTCAAACGAAAGACATCGGCGTCCAAACGGTCGTCGCGCTCGGGCGGCGCGCCCTGACTCGCAGTGATCGTCGTGATGCGGCTTGCGCCAAGGTCCGGCCAGATCACGCCGGAGCCGACCAAACGGAAATGCGGCGCAACGACGAGGCGGACCAATTGCTCGTCGCTGTCGTTGGTCAAAGCGAAAACGATCCACGACGGCTCCGCGCCAGCCTCGAGCGCGCTGACCTCGATGCGCCGGACAATTCCATCAGCGCCGGGCGCGGTCGAGACCTGAATACGGTCGCCTTGCACGCTGTAATGCTCGACGACATTGGTCAGATCGATGGCGTCCGCGTCGATCGGCACGCGGACTGATTGCACCGCGAACGCTTCGCCGCAGCCGAGAGCCAAGAGAAGGATCAACAGCGCCAGGTGCAGCGCTTGGCGAAGCGCGCTTTCAGGCAAAACCGCGCTCCCCGTAAACCAAAGCGCGCTGAGCGTCGCCTTCGACAAGGCCGAACAGAATGTGGTCGCGCCAGGCGCCATTGATCCGCAGATAGGCGCGCGCAAAACCCTCGCGCTGAAAGCCGTTGCGCTCGAGCACCCTGGCCGAGGCGACATTGTTCGGAATGCAGGCTGCTTCGATGCGATGCAAGCGCAAGGACGAGAAGCCGAAGCCCACGGCTGCGGCGACCGCGCGGGTCATGTGGCCGCGGCGCGCGTGAGGAGCGCCAATCCAATAGCCGAGCGTCGCCGCCTGCGCGACGCCGCGCCTGACCCCGCCGATCGTAATGCCGCCGAGCAGGACATTCGATTGCTCAGCGAAAATAAGGAACGAATAGGATTCGTCGCGAGCAATCTCATCGGCCTGGCGGCGCAGGCGCCGGCGAAAAGCGGCGCGGGTCAGATCATCGGCCGGCCAAGACGGCTCCCAGGGCGAGAGAAACTCGCGGCTCTCATCACGCAGATGCGCCCAAGCCAGAAAGTCGAGGCTTTGCGCGGGCCTCAGATAAAGACCGTCGCCGCGCACGAGGGGCGCGGGATCGGCGAGCCGGCTGATGCGAAAAAGGGCCATGGACGCGCGCTCAGACGCCTGCCAGGCGTCCGGCGACGCCCGCCTGATCAAGGACCTTGCCGATGCGGCCGATCGCCGTCACCGTCGGCGTTGAGCGGAGCATTTCAGCGCCGGCGCGACGCACGTCCTCAACCGAAAGACGATCGATGCGCGCCTCCATCTCTTGCCTGGAAAGCGGCCGGCCATAGACGAGGATTTGCCGCGCCAGTTGCTGGGCCCGCGCGCCCGAGGATTCAAGCGCGGCGAGAAGCGAAACCTTCATCTGCGCCTTGGCGCGCTGGATTTCTTCCTCGCTCAGCGCATGAGCCGCCTCCGCCAGACAATCGATCGCCGCCGCCATCAAGACGCCGGCGTCGCTGGGCGCTGTTCCGGCGTAGAACCCCATGAGGCCGGTATCTGAATAAGGCCAATGGAACGCGTAGATCGCATAGGCGAGGCCGCGCTTTTCGCGCACTTCCTGGAAAAGCCGAGAAGACATGCCGCCGCCGGTCGCCGCGGCGAAGACATGGGCCGCGTCATGAGCGGGGTCATGCGTCGCGCGGCCCTCGAAACCGACGACGATATGGGTCTGTTCGAGGTTCTTTTTTACGACGCTCTCGCCGCCCTGATAGCGCGCCGGCGAGGCGGACGCCTGAGCGCCCCGCCCTAAAGGCGCGAAGCGGCTTTCGGCGAGTTCCGCAATCTCGTCGTGCTGGACCGCGCCGGCGCCGGTGACGATCGTCGCGCCGGCTTGGTAGTTGCGCCTTAAGTACGCGGCGATGGCGCGCCGATCAAAAGCGCTGACCCTTTCGCGCGTGCCGAGAATCGGCCGGCCAATCGGCTGCTCGGGCCAGGCCGTCTCGGTGAAGAGATCGAAGATCAAATCGTCCGGCGCATCCTCGACGGCGCCGATCTCCTGCAAGATGACGCCCTTCTCGCGCTCGAGCTCCTTTCGATCGAATTGGCTGTCGGTAAGGATGTCGGCGAGAATGTCGAGGGCTAACGCGCTGTCCTCGCCGAGGACCCGCGCGAAATAAGCGGTCTGCTCCACGCCGGTCTCGGCGTTGAGGTCGCCGCCCGCGCCTTCGATTTCCTCCGCGATGTCGCGAGCGCTGCGCCGGCGCGTGCCCTTGAAGGCCATGTGTTCGAGCAGGTGCGACAGGCCATGCTCGCGCGGGCGCTCATGACGCGACCCGGCGCCGATGAAGACGCCGAGCGAAGCGGTTCGCAAATGCGGCATCGCATCGGTGACGACCCGCAACCCCGAGGCGAGCCTTGAGACCTTGACGCTCATGCAGCCGCCTTAACCCGTTCGCCGATAAAGCGCTCGACGGCCCCTTGATCATTAGGCAGCACGGCGAAGCGTTCTCGCCGGCTCATCAAATCCGTTAAATGGGGCGGCAAGGCGGGATGAACGCCGGTCGCGCGCTTCACCGCCTCGGGAAACTTGGCCGGATGGGCGGTTGAAAGAGCAATCATCGGCGTCGCGCGATCGTTCCTTTGAGCGCGCCTCGCGGCGGCGACGCCGACTGCCGTATGCGGATCGATCAGATACCCGCATTCACGATAGACCCGCGCCATTTCGTCGGCGCAGGCGACTTCGTCGGTGGCGAAAGCGTCGAATTCCTCGCGGATCGCCTTTAAGGCTTCAGGGGCGATGACGAATTGTCTCGATTGAGCGAAATTCGCCATGAGGGCGCGCACCGCGGCCGGATCGCGGCCACCGACGTCAAAGAGCAAGCGCTCGAAATTCGACGAGACCTGAATATCCATTGACGGCGACTGGGTCGCGATGACATCGCGCGCTTCATAGCGGCCGCTCGCCAGCGTCCGGGCGAGAATGTCGTTATCGTTGGTCGCGATGGTGAGGCGCGAGATCGGCAGGCCCATCCTTTTGGCGCACCAGCCGGCGAGAATATCGCCGAAATTGCCGGTCGGCGTCGTGAAAGACACGCGGCGATGCGGCGCGCCGAGCGCCGCAGCGCTGGTGAAATAGTACACGATCTGCGCGACGATGCGCGCCCAATTGATCGAGTTGACGCCGGTCAGGTTATTGGCGTCGCGGAACTTGAGGTTGTTGAAGAGGCCCTTGACGATCGCCTGGCAATCGTCGAACGCGCCTTCGATCGCGATCGCATGAACGTTCGGCTCATCCACCGTCGTCATCTGGCGGCGCTGAACTTCGGAAACGCGACCGTGGGGGAAGAGAATGAAGATCTCGGTCTGCGACTGTCCTGCGAAAGCCTCGATCGCCGCCGCGCCGGTGTCGCCCGAGGTGGCCCCGACGATGGTCGCCTGAGCGCCGCGCATGTGCAGCGCTCTGTTCATCGCCCGGCCGAGCCATTGCATGGCGAAATCCTTGAAGGCCAAGGTCGGGCCATGAAAAAGCTCGAGCACGAAAAGGTTGTCGCCGATCTGCGTGAGAGGCGCGGTCGCCGGATGGCGAAAGCCGGCGTAGGTCTCCCGCAGCATCGCGCTCAACTCGCTTTTGGAGAGCGCGTCGTCAACGAAGGGAGAGATGATTTCGGTCGCCGCCTCGGCGTAAGGCGCGCCCGCTAAAGCCGAGATCGCCTCGCCGCGGACCTTCGGCATGGCGTCCGGGACATAAAGGCCGCCGTCGCGCGCCAAACCCGCCAGGAGCGCATCCGAGAAGCTGAGCTTCCGCGCCTCCCCGCGCGTCGACACATAGAGCACTTGATTGAAATCCTTCGATGGGCGGGCTGGTCTATCGCATTTCGGGGAAAAAATGAACGCTTCCCTCGCCCGAGAAATGCGGCCAAAGGAAGTCCTGGGCATTTAACGCTGGCAAGTCGGGCAATAGAATGTCGAACGGCCGGATTGGGTAATCCGAATGATGCGGCCGCCACAGCGCGGCCGCGGGCACGCGGCGCCTTCTTTCTCGTAGACGGAGAAGGAGTGCTGAAAATAACCGAGGGCCCCATCGGTCTGCCGGTGATCGCGCAAAGTTGAGCCGCCGGCGGCGACCGCGTCGTTAAGGACAATATGGATCGCCTTGGCGAGCGCATGCGCCTTGGCGCTCGGCGCCCCCCTCTTCAGCGCGAGCGTGCCGGCGACCCGTAGAGGCGACAGTCTCGCGCGATGCAGCGCTTCGCAGACATAGATGTTGCCGAGCCCGGCGACGAGGGTCTGATCGAGCAGCGCGGCTTTCAAAGGGGTTTTTCGCCCGGCCATCAGCTTGGCAAGCGCGGCGCCGTCGAAGTCGTCGCCAAGCGGCTCGAGGCCGAGCCCGTTGAGCGGGGCGGCGTTTCCCGAAGCATCCAAAGCCGCCAGTTGCATCGAGCCAAAACGGCGGGGGTCGTTGTAGACGATGCGCGCGCCGTTGGAGAGCATGATCGTCACGTGATCATGCGCCTCGTCCTTCGAGCGAGCGAAATGAAAGCCGCCTGGCGCTTTTTTTGCGCCGTTCTGCTCGACGCGGAACGAGCCGGACATGCCGAGATGCATGATCAGCGCTTCGCCGCTGTCGAGATGGACGAGGATGTATTTGGCGCGCCGCGATAGTTTCTCAATTTTTCGGCCGACGAGGCGCTCGACGAAACGCTCGGAAAAGGGCGTGCGCAGGTCGGCGCGGGCGAGCGCGACCCTTTCGATGCGCGCGCCGGTCATGGCGGCGGCGAGGCCGAAGCGCACCGTTTCCACTTCGGGGAGTTCAGGCATGGCGCGATTGATCCTTCCATCCTCCACACAGGAGTGTTGGACAAGCCCTTACGTCGTCATCGCCATGCTTGTCACGCCTGTGATGCGGGCGGATTTACGGGGGATTACGAAAGAGAGCGGCATTCAGCATGCGATCATCGCGAAACCTTGCGCAATTTAGCGCGCCGTCGCCGTAGTGCTGCGAGAGACTACCGGTTCGTGCGCTGATCACATCACCATCTTGAGATCGCGCTAGTTTTGCGCAGGGCGAAAATTCAGGCCGATGACCGGCGCGCCGTGTCGATCTAGGCGCGATCCGGGACAGGCGGCTCGGGCGGCCACGCTGCGCGACGTGTAGCGCGCGAAGGACCCGGATCGTCTCCTCATCTATGTCGTAGACCAACACATAGTTGGGCCGCACGACGCCCCGGTCGGCCAATCATCGGATGCGTGAGAAGCTGCGCCGCTCGCCGCGCGAACTGTTCGTCAAGCTCAACGGCGGCGCGCGGGTTGTCAGCCTCGACATAATCATAGATCGCGTTTCGATCGGCGCTTCGCTTCCGGAGTCCATGCCAGTTTCACGCGGCCGGCCGACCCAACTTGCGAAGGGTCTCAGCGCGCCGCTTTGCGGATTTCGCCTCGACTTTCTCGGCCGGAACGAGGTCGCCGGCATTCGCGGTATCGAGGCCGGCTTGAACCTGCCGTCGAAACCAGGCGTCATATTCGACCTGGTCCTGCCGATTTTTCACATAGTCGCGCATAAAGCCGCGAAGCAACTGCGCGCCGGTTTGATCGTGCGCCTTCGCCGCTGCGCTGAACGCGGCCTTCAAGTCTTCTTCAACCCTGAAAGTGAAGGTGGCCTCCGCCATGTCGGGTCCCATATGTTACAATGTCAATACACCGTAACACATCCATCGATCCCGCCGCCAGCCGCAGCATTATAGCCGAAAGGCGCCCGTCTCATGCTTCGCGCCCCAGCGCGACTCATCCGCTCCGGGCGCTCTGGATCACGGCAAGGAAGGCCTCGCCGTATTTTTGCAGCTTGGCGGCGCCGACGCCATGGACGGCGGCGAGTTCAGACAAATCCTTAGGCCGGCGCGCCGCCATGTCGATCAGGGTGCGGTCGGGAAAGACCACATAGGCCGGCTGGCCTTGCCGCCGCGCCAAGTCCGTACGCAGCGCTTTGAGCGCCGCCAGGAGCGCGGCGGCGCCGGGCGAAGCGCCGGGCGCCTCCGCCTTGTCGCGCCGCCGCTTGCGCCCGACGGCGACGTCTTCGCGAAGCAAGAAGGACGTTTCCCCGCGCAACACGCGCCTGCCCTCGTCCGTGACTGTCAGCCTGTCGCGGTCGGTCGGATCATGAGCAATCAGCCGCGCTGAAAGCATTTGACGGAATACGCCGCGCCACTGAGCTGGCGCACGACCGGCGCCAACTCCGAAGGTCTTCAGCTTGTCGTGGCCATGCTCGCGCACGGCGTCAGTCATTTTGCCCGCAAGAATATTGGCGAGGTGGCCGAAGAAGAACCGTCCCGACGTGCGCAGCACCGCTGACATCGCTTTTTGCGCGTCGATCACGCCGTCGACGAGACGGACGCCGCCACCGCAGACGTCGCAATGTCCGCATTCGCTCGCCGCCTCGCCGAAGAACCCCAGCAGGACCTGTCGGCGACAGCGGGCGCTTTCGCAAAGCGCGACTAAGTCGTCGAGCTTCTTCGTCTCGATGCGCTTGCGCTCCTCCGGCGCATTGCCCTCGGCGATTTGCCGCCGGCGGAACGCGATGTCGCCGGCGCCATAGAGCGTGAACGTATCGGCCGGCAGCCCGTCGCGCCCCGCCCGCCCAATCTCCTGGTAATAGGCCTCGATCGAACCCGGCATGTCGGCGTGAAAGACGAAGCGCACGTCCGGCTTGTCGATGCCCATGCCGAAAGCGATCGTCGCGCAGATCACGACGCCGTCCTCTTGCAGGAACGCATCCTGGTTTTTGCTGCGCGTCTGCGGATCAAGCCCGGCATGGTACGGCAGAGCGCGCCAGCCTTCGCTTGCAAGCTGCTCGGCCAGTTCTTCCGTGCGCCGCCGCGAGGCGCAGTAGATGATGCCGCTCTCGCCTTTGTGTTTCTCGACTCTCTCGACAAGCTGGCGCGTCGCATTCGCCTTGGGATTCATCGCCAGGAAGAGATTGGGCCGATCGAACGAGCGAAGAAAGACGCGCGGGCGGCGCTTGAACAGTTTCGCCGCGATCTCGCCTCTGGTCGGCGCGTCGGCCGTCGCCGTCACGGCGATCGTCTGCACGCCGCCGAGCGCCGCGGCGACCTCGCCAAGCCGCATATATTCCGGCCGGAAGTCGTGCCCCCATTGCGACACGCAATGGGCCTCATCGATCGCGAGGAGATCGACCTTGGCTTTGGCCAGATAAGCGATCATGTCGTCGCGCAGCAGCCGCTCGGGAGCGATATAGAGCAACCGCAGCGACCCTTCGCGCACGGCGGCGGCCACGCCCTGCCGCTCCTTCGGATCCGACGCCGAGTTGAGGGCGGCCGCGGTGACGCCGAGCTCGCGCAATTGGGCGACCTGGTCGCGCATCAGCGCGATGAGAGGCGAGACGACAAGGGTCAACCCTTCGCGCGCCAGGGCCGGCAATTGATAGAGCAGCGACTTGCCGCCGCCGGTCGGCATGACCGCGATGACGTCCTCGCCGCCGAGCACCGAGGCGATGACCTCCTCCTGGCCGGGACGAAAAGCCTCGAAGCCGAAGACGCTGCGAAGGTCGGCGCGCGCTTTTTCAAGCAGCCTCTCGGCGTCGCTCATCGTGGCGCCGCCGTCACAGGCTCGAAGACCGGCGTCCATTGCACGTCCTCGATCCGCTCGGCGCCGCAGCTAAGCATCGCCAGACGGTCGAAGCCGAGCGCAGCGCCGCTCGCCGGCGGCATTTCGGCGAGAGCGGCCAAGAAATCCTCGTCGATCGGATAGGCCTCGCCATAGAGGCGGAGCTTCTCGGTCATGTCGGCCTCGAAGCGGCGGCGTTGCTCGGCGGCGTCCGTCAATTCGCCAAAAGCGTTGGCGAGCTCGACGCCGCAAACATAAAGCTCGAAGCGTTCGGCGAGGCGTGGATCGTCAGGACAGGGCTTCGCCAATGCGGCTTCAGAGATCGGGTAGCTGTGAAGGATTGTCGGTCGGCCGACGCCAAGATTGGGTTCGATTTTCTCGACGAGAATTCGGCTGAAAAGATCCGACCATGTGTCGTCCGCCGCGACGCGGACGTTGATCGCCGAAGCCTCGGCGGCGAGGCGGTCGCGATCTTGAGCGCGGCCGTCGGAGGACACGCTCGCGAAAAGATCGACGCCGGCGTAACGGCGGAAAGCCTGTCGTACGGCAAGTCTTTCCGGCTCGGCTCGCGGATCAGCCTCGCGGCCGCGAAAGCTGAAATACCCCGCCTCGGCCGTGTCGGCGGCGACCTGAAGGATCACCGCGCAATCGTCCATCAGCCGCTCATAGGGCGCGGTGGCCCGGTACCATTCCAGCATCGTGAACTCGGGCGCGTGAAGCGCGCCGCGTTCGCGGTTCCGGAACACTCGCGAGAACGCATAGATCCGCTCCTCTCCGGCGGCGAGGAGCTTCTTCATCGCAAATTCCGGCGACGTATGCAGGAACGCGCGGGAGCGGCCGCCGCCCGGCGCGACGATCTCGGTCGCAAATCCGTGGAGATGGGTCTCATTGCCGGGCGAGACTTGAAGGATTGCCGGCTCGACCTCGACGAAGCCCTCGGCGGCGAAATAGACGCGCAATTGCCCGAGGATGCGCGAACGGCCGACGAGCCGCGCCCGGCGGTCGGCATGGCGATTCTTGGACCAGAAGGGCGACGGCGCGGCCAAGGACTTTAATCCGTTTGAGCGAGACGCCGCCGCTGTCTTACGTCCTTACGTCTGGCCTTCGGCGGCGAAATCGGGTATGGCGCCGGCCGCCCGAGCGCAAGAGCGAGGGGCGATGAAGTCCCTGTGGCGCCTTTCGCGCAGACTGTTTCCGGCGCCGACGGCCAATCTTAAAGGATTTAAGACGTGAGAGTGATCGCTAGCTCGATTCGCAAAGGCAATATCATCGAGCGGGAAGGCGGGCAGCTTTATGTCGTTCTGTCGGCGGAAAGCTTCCATCCGGGCAAGGGCACGCCGACGACGCAAATCGACATGCGGCGCATTTCCGACGGCGTTAAGGTCTCGGACCGGTTCAAGACCACCGAGCAAGTCGAGCGGGCCTTTGTCGAGGACAAGGAATTCAGCTTTCTCTATTCCGACGGCGACGGATTTCACTTCATGAATTCTGACACTTACGACCAGATTCAGGTCTCGGGCGACGTCATCGGCGATCAGGCCCAATGGCTTCAGGAAGGCATGAAGGTCATGCTGTCGATCTTCAACAACATCGCGGTCGCCATTCAACTGCCGCAGCGCGTGACGCTCCAGATCACGGAGACGGAGCCGGCGATGAAGGGCCAGACCGCCTCCTCGTCGTATAAGCCCGCCAAATTGTCGAATGGCGCGCGAGCGATGGTGCCGCCGCATATTACGGTCGGGACGCGTGTCGTCATTCAGACAGAAGACGGCGCCTATGTTGAACGGGCGAAGGATTAAGCGCCGCTTTTCAGCAGCAACAGGAGGAGACGTCGATGCAACTCGGAATGATCGGCCTCGGGAGGATGGGCGCCAATATCGTGCGCCGGCTGATGAGGAACGGTCATTCCTGCGTGGTCTATGATCATGATCCCGCGCCCGGAAAAGCGCTCGCCGGCGAGGGCGCAAAGGCAGTCTCCTCGCTCGCCGACCTCGTCAAGGGATTAGACGCGCCGCGGGCGGTCTGGGTCATGCTGCCGGCCGGCGCGCCGACGGAGCAGACGATCGAGACCTTGAGCTCATTGATGAGCAAGGGCGACGTGGTCATCGACGGCGGCAATTCGTTCTGGCAGGACGACATCCGCCGCGGCGCCGCGCTCGCTCAAAAGGGCCTTCACTACCTCGACGTCGGCACGAGCGGCGGCGTCTGGGGCCTCGAGCGCGGCTATTGCATGATGATCGGCGGCGACGAGGCCGAGGTGCGCCGGCTTGATCCTTTGTTCAAGGCGCTGGCGCCCGGCCGCGGGCAGATTTCCGCGACGCCCAATCGCGACGGGCGCGACCCGCGCGCCGAGGAGGGCTATCTCCACGCCGGGCCTTGCGGCGCCGGCCATTTCGTCAAGATGGTCCATAACGGCATCGAATACGGCATGATGCAGGCCTATGCGGAAGGCTTCGACATCATGCGGCACGCCGACAGCGAGTCCTTGAAGCCGGAGCACCGTTTCTCGCTCAACCTCGCCGATATCGCCGAAGTCTGGCGGCGCGGCAGCGTCGTCACCTCCTGGCTGCTCGACCTGACCGCCGCCGCGCTCGCCCATGAAGGCGAGCTCGCCTCCTACTCCGGCTATGTCGAGGATTCCGGCGAAGGCCGCTGGACCTTGATGGCGGCGATCGAAGAGGCGGTGCCGGCTGAAGTTCTTTCCGCGGCGCTCTACACACGTTTTCGCTCGCGCCAAGACCACACGTTCGCGGAGAAGATCATCTCGGCGATGCGCAAAGGCTTCGGCGGCCATATCGAGCCGCCGGGACATCAAGGCTAGGCTCGCGAACGGTGGCGACATCCTCGCTCCGCCATGCAAACGATGAGAAAATCCACCTCACGTAGTCTCATTGTTGCGCGTCAGTACAAGAGCCGGAAAACCTCTTTTAGAGCGGGCTATTGGAAGCCGATCGGGAAATACTTCAGATAGAGCTCCGCATAGACGCCGCGCGCGGCGAGGCTCGCCAGCGCCCAATCGATGGCGTGACGAAGATCGACGTCGTCCTTGCGCAAGGCGACGCCGACGCCCTCGCCGAAAAATCGGCTTTCGAGGAACGGCCCGCCTCGGAAGACGCAGCAATCGCCCGACGCCGTTCCGCCGAACCATACTGCAAGCGAAAGTCCATCGGCGAAAGCCGCGTCGATCGCGCCCGCTTTCAAGGCGTCGCGCAGCGCGTTCAAATCAGGAAAAGTCTTCTCGACGATCTTGGGAAAGAAGGCGTCGAGATAGGCCTTGTGCGCGGAATTGGCGACGACGCCGATCGTCTTGCCGGCGAGCCCGGACGGCGTCACGTCGCTGAGCGCGGAATCCCTGCGCGTGGCGAAACGGGCCGGCGTCCGATAATAGGGCTTGGTGAAATCGAGTTTTTCGCGCGCCTCAGACGTCGCCGCCAGCGACGCGATAAGCGCATCGCCTTTGCCGGTGAGGAGCGAATCGATGAGCGTATCCCAGCGCCTCGCCTGGATCGTGCAGCCGACTTGCAATTCGGTGCAAATCGCCCGCGCGATATCGATGTTGAAACCGGCGAGCGAGCCGTCGGGCAATGCGAAATTGAGAGGCGGATAGTCGTCGTCGGTCAGAAAGCGGATGGCTCTGATCCCGGCGAGATCCGGCCGGATGGGCTGCGCGTCAGGGTCCCAAAGGGAGGGCGTGGCGACGCCGCCGGCTTGCTGGGCGAGGGCGCCCGAAGCAAAAAAAGCCGCCAAAAGGCCGGCGACAGCAAATATTTTCAATTTTAACGGCCTCGGACGGGTGACAGCGCGTTTGCGCCGCGCTTGACTATAACAGGCGGCGAAGGCTGGGGCGGATCGTTTTCCTTTATCGCCATGACGGAAGTTCGCAGGCGCGAAGCCGCCGCGGACGGGTGAGGGTTGCTTTACGCCCCGGTTCGCCGCTCATTTGGGCGGGCGGGCGCGTGGAAGGTCTTTTCGCGGAATGGGGGTCTGGCGCACGGGCGGCGCCGTTGCGCGCTCTCCGTCCGCGCCGCGTCGAGCGGCCGCTAGCGCCGCAAGGCCCCCCGCCCTTCGCTCCCGAGATCGCGTTTCTCGCGCTTTATGGCGGCGCGCCAAGCACGCTCCGCGCCGCGACCGAGATCGCCGCGCGATGCGGCGTCTCGGCCGATGAGGCTTTGCTCAACGAGGGCCTGACTCGCGACGAGGTCTTTTATGGTCTCTTCGCCAATCACATCCACGCGCCCTTTTTCACCGGCGAAATCCCCGTCGCCGAGACCGTTGATCCCGCGGCGGCGATTAGGAAAGGCATTGCGCCCTTGGCGCCGAACGACCTTGGCTTGACCCATCTCATCGCGCCGAGAGGAGGCGCGATACGTCTTTTGCTCGACGCCGCGCGCGCCGGCCGTTTGCCGACGAAATTCGCCATTGCCTCGCCGCGGCGCTTCGGCGCGTGCGTGCGCGAGGCGGCGGCGAGCCGAATCGCTGAAGCTGGCGCCCATGCGCTGAAAAATGGCGACGCCGCGCTATCGGCGCACGCGCGGCTGAGCGTGGGCCAGATCATGATCGGCGCTATTTTCGCGCTCTCCGCGCCCTTCTTGTGGATACTCAATCCGAACCTCCTGATCGCGGCCTGCTCCGTCGCGCTTTGGGCCTGCTTCGTCGCATCGATCGCCCTGCGCGCCGCGACAATCGCGGCGAACCGATCCACCGGCTCGGCGCCGCCGCTATCCGGCAAAGATCTGCCGATCTACTCGCTCATCGTTCCGCTCAACAAAGAGGCGGCGGTCCTCGACAGATTGATCTTGGCGCTCGACGCGATCGACTATCCGCGCGCCAAGCTCGACATCAAGATCGTGGTCGAGGCGGATGATACGGAAACGCTGATGGAGCTGGCGCGACGGCGCTTGCCGGCGCGTTACGACATCATCGTCGCGCCGCCGGGCGCGCCGCGCACCAAGCCACGCGCGCTGAATATCGCGTTGCCGTTTCTGCGCGGTCAGCATGTGGTGATCTATGACGCCGAGGACGCGCCGGACCCCGGCCAACTCCGCTTGGCCGCGGCGCGCTTTGCCGCGGCGCCAGGCGTCGACTGCTTGCAAGCGCGCCTTCTGGTCGAGAACGCCAAAGACTCCTGGATCACCAACGGTATTATGGCGCAACCGCCACAAGAAAGTAGCACGCCGCCGCCCTACCTTCTAGGGCATGAACGACAACGGCAACAAATATGCGCTGGCGGCCCTCAGAGAGCGGCGGGCCGAAGTAGACGGGCAATTCCGCGATTGCGAGCGCCGCATCCGCTATCTCCGCGAATGCCTTGTCCATCTAGACGGGACGTTGAAGCTGTTCGATCCCGACGGAACGCCGGCCGACATAAAGGCCAAGCGACCGTATAAGAAGGTCAAGCTGTTCGCCAACGGCAAGCTCAGCCGCATCGTTCGCGACGCGCTCCGCAAGAGCGATCGGCCTATGTCCACGAAGGAAGTGACGGCGGCGCTGGTCGCCGAGCTTGGCTACGGCCCCGACGCCGGGAAGGGCATGACGAACCGCGTTCGGGCGACGCTGGCTTATCTGACCGGCGCTGGCGCGGTCAGGAAGATCGGCGAGCGCGAGGGCGCGACGTGGGCGCTTCGCGAAGCTCCATAAACGCCGTTGTACAGTCGTCAACGTTATGATGTCGTGATCGACATCGACAAAATTTTGCCTTGGTTGATGTGAGGGTTGATGTAGATTAATGCGATTCGCCCCGCCTTTTTAGGGCGGGGCGCTTTGTGACCAGGTGGCTCGAATGGTTAGGCACGTCTCTTGAAAGGACACACATGCCGGTTCGATTCCGGCCCTGGTCTCACTTGGCCGCCCTTCGGGGCGGCCTTTTCATTTCAGCAAATTACAAGTTGTGAGTCGATTCGCTTTTGCGCCAGCAAGTTACTATACATGGAATTCCATTGCAATTCCATGTTTTCTGTGTATGGCCAAAGAGGGAGAGAGCGACCAATTCTCAATAACGCTTCCCACGGAAGCGCTTGAAATGATTGAGAATGGCCTGATCCCGTTCGGACTCTATGGGAAAAAGAAAGCGACGGTTTGCCGCGCTCTTATTCTGGACGCGCTGAAACGGTCGGCTGTGCAAGAACAGGTTAGGGAGGGACGCGCTAAGGCGTCACGTGACGTTGCCAATAGCCCGTAAAATCAACGCTAGTCTTCTTCGCCATCGCCAGTCCGGCGAGCCGATGGACCTGATCACCGTTCGACATGCGTCGATGATCCTCGCGCCAACTCGCCTCTTGGGCATAGCGGAGAAGATAGTCGCCGGCGACGTGATGGTGATGGCCGATTTCAGCCCGGCGCAGTCTCGAAAAGTACTCTTCGGCCATGTTCGTGCAAGCGCCGTCGAAGCTGTAGGCCTCTTGGTGATTGATGCGTTTCATTTCGAACGCGCCATGCAAACCGTCCCATGAGGTAGCCTCGTCCGCGTTGACGACGGTTCCCTTGGCGATGCGCTGCTTGATCCAGTGCTGCGCCGCGCCTTCGGTTCGGAACACGGCCGGAATTGAGCCGCCGTCGCGCTCGCGGATCACAACCACAACCTTGCGCTTGCCGTTTTGATGGATGGCCAAGCGGCGATCGACGCGGTTCTCGGCAAGGTTGCGAGGCTTGACGTAGCCGCCGAAATATCCGCCGTCGATCTCCGCGGTCTTGCCTTCGCCGCCGACAACGCGGCCTTTCATTTCTTCGGCCATCGCCTCGCGGAGCTTGTGCAAGAGGACGAACGCGGCCTTGTACGATACGCCCAAATCGCGCGAAAGGGCGAGC
>DATGHD010000286.1:0-3781 GCA_035308145.1 Roseiarcus sp. | reverse complement strand
GCGACTTCAACGGGAGAACAAATATGGCGACGCATAGTCTGAAGGATTTTGCCAGTACGAAAGCGCCAAAGTTCGGCCATTTCATCGTCGAGTTCGCGACGCCCGGCATTGGCCACATCTTGAAGTCGGCCGGCTGCGACTTTGTCCTGTTCGATCTGGAACATTCAGGTTTCGGCTTCGAGACTGTGAAGAGCGCTGTTCGCTATTTCGAAGCCGCCGACGTGCCGGTGATCGTCCGCGCGCCGTCGAAGGAGTATCATCACATCGCGCGAGCAATGGACATGGGCGCGGAAGGCTTGATGTTGCCGATGGTCGGCTCGGCGGGGGAGGCGCGTCATATCCTCAACGCCATGAAATATACGCCGGAGGGCGGTCGCGGCGTGGCGCTGCAAGTCGCGCATGACCGCTATCGGCCTGGCGCTGTCAAAGACAAGTTCGCCGCGGCCAATCGCCGGAGCACGCTCTTTTGCCAGATTGAGACCGCGGAAGGGGTGGAGAACGCCGACGCCATCGCGGCGCTGCCTGGCGTCGACTGCTTGTGGGTAGGCCACTTCGACCTTTCGGTTTCCCTCGGCGTTTCCGGCGAGTTCGATTCGAAAAAGTTCAGGGACGCAATCGCCAGGGTCGCCGCGGCGGCCGCCAAACACGGCAAGTCGCTCGGACGCCTGACGCCCACCGTGCAACAGGGAATCGAGTTGCACGAACAGGGGTTCGATTTCCTCTGCTACTCGGGCGATGTTTGGGTGCTCCATGACGCGCTCGCCGACGCGATTAGCAGATTGCGCGAGGGCTGCGCCCCGAAGAGCCGAGAAAAGCGGCAAAAGCCGGGGAAGAAATCATGAGCGCGCGATTCCGCGTCGCCCTCTCAGGGGATTTCCGCAAAGCGGACGGCTCCCCGGTCTATCCCGATTTCGATCTCGAGCCGTTGCGCCAGGCTCAGGGCGTCGAGTTCGCGTTTCTCGACAACGCCAATCCGCTTCGAGCGGAGCAACTCGCCGATTTTGACGCGTTGATCTTGCTCGCGCATCGGTTCGCGGCGGAAAGCATCCACCCCAATGGCCGGCTCGCGGTGGTGGCGCGTTTCGGCGTCGGCTACGACACCGTTGATGTCGAGGCTTGTACGAAGGCTGGCATAGCGCTGGTAATCACGCCGGACGGCGTGCGACGGCCCGTGGCGGTCTCGATCATCACTCTTTTGTTGGCGCTGACCGGTAAGCTTATGGTCAAGGACCGATTGACGCGCGAAGGGCCGCCGGGCTTTGCGCGCCGAGGAGATCATATGGGCGTCGGCCTTATCGGCCGCACCTTTGCTTCGATTGGCATCGGCAACATCGGCGCCGAACTGTTCCGCTTGTTGAAGCCTTTCGACATGAAGCTCATCGCTCACGACCCCTACGCAGATCAAGGGCTTGCCGCCGATCTCGGCGTCGAGCTGGTCAACCTCGAAGATGTATTCCGGCGCGGCGATGTCGTCAGCGTCAGTTGTCCTCTCAACTCCGAAACGCGTCATCTCGTCAATGCCGAGCGCTTGGCCCTCATGAAGCCGACCGCCTATCTCATCAATACCGCGCGAGGCCCGATCGTTGATCAGAAAGCGCTGACCGCAGTGCTTCAGCAAGGCCGCATCGCGGGCGCCGGCCTGGACGTTCTCGAGCAGGAGCCGCCCGATCCAAACGATCCCATCCTCAAGCTCGACAATGTGATCTTCGCTCCGCACGCGCTGTGCTGGACCGACCAATGTTTCGCCGGCAACGGCGCCGCCGACGTTAGGGCTGTTCTGGATGTGCAACATGGTCGCGAGCCGCGGTTGGTCGTGAACAAAGCGGTATTGGCGACTTCCGCGTGGAAGAACAGGATGGCTGAGTATCGTAAGCGCTTCGGCGAATAGAGATTCTGCTATAAGCCGCTGGATGAAGGTCCGCGGCGGCGCAAACGCCGTCGTTAAGCTTTTGCAGGCGTTCTCGAAGGGCGCGTCGTTCAAGGCTGCGTACCATCAGGAGCGCTTCTCTCTCCTTGAGGCAATTACACCTGGCGCAGTTTTTACAACGACGCCGGCCGTCCGCCCAGGAGCGCTTGCCGCGAAATCCCCTGCACCGAAAAACTCCGCTGCTGATCCGGCGCTCTCCGCCTGACTTGGCGGGGCAAGTCGCGGTTGTGTCGAGACTTCGTCGTTTAAGGTAAACGCAGCAAAATCAGCCGGTTATTAACTGGTGGGGGAGGTAGGACTCGAACCTACGAAGGCTTAGCCAGCGGATTTACAGTCCGCCCCCTTTGCCGCTCGGGACACTCCCCCATCCGCCGGCGATAAGCCGCGCATGGAAAGGCCCCGTCGAAACGGGGCCAGGGGGCTTATCTTGCGCTCGAGGGCGCCCTGTCAACTCAAAAAGCTTCGGCGGATTGCGGCATGTCGGCGGGATTGCGCGTCCTCTGTGCACATGGCAGAGACGCAGCGTCTTTAAGGAGCCCTCTTGACGCGCAACAAAAGACGCCGCGCAACCCGCGACATCCGCCCGGCCTCGCAAGGCGGCGATGAGGAAGAGCGCCCGTCGCGCCGCGCCGGCGCGGCGCCGCGCAGCGAGAATCGCGCCGCGAGCGACGTCGCGCAAATCTATGGCTTCCACAGCGTCGAGGCGGCGCTCCGCGCGCCGCGACGCAAGCTGATCCGTCTTTATGCGACGCCGGCCGCGGCGGCGCGGCTCGCCGGCGAGACGAGCGCGCGGGGCCTTGAAACGGTCGTCCTCACCAACGAAGAGATTTCGCTCCGCGCGCCGCGAGAGGCCGTGCATCAGGGCGTCCTCCTCGAAGCAAGGCCGCTCGCGCCGATCGACCTATCCGAATTGCCCGATCGCGGCCTCATCGTCGTGCTCGACCAGGTGACCGATCCGCACAATGTCGGCGCGATTCTGCGCACCGGCGCAGCCTTCGCCATAGACGCGCTGGTGACGACCGAGCGGCATTCGCCGCAATTCACCGGGGCTCTGGCCAAGTCCGCCTCCGGCGGCCTCGAACACGTGCCGATCTGCAGCGTCGTCAATCTGGCGCGGGCGTTGCACGAACTCGGCGATCGCGGCTATCAACGCGTCGGCCTCGATTCGGAAGCGCCGCAAGCGCTTGAGGCGTCACCGCTGTCGCGCCCTCTTGCGTTGGTGCTTGGCGCCGAGGGCAAGGGCCTACGCCGCTTGACGCGCGAGAATTGCGACGATCTCGCGAGGCTCGACATGCCGGGCCCGATCAAGAGCCTCAATGTATCGAACGCCTGCGCCATCGCCTTGGCGATCGCTCATCGGAAGATCGGCGGCGTATAGGGCAGGAGCCGAGCAAACGTAGCTACGGCGGCGACGCCGGCTCTTGAAGGCGCTGTTCTGACTCAAAACGCATATAAGACTGGCGCTGATCTCAGCGCCACGTTCTCATTGATTGCATGGCGAGCACTTTGCGCGACGACATCGAACTCAGAGGGTACGAAGCGCGCCTCGACAATAGCCGGCGACCGGCCATGCTCCGAGCCGCCCCTACCGCAACTGGATCGTCGGCACAGCCTTCGGATAGTTGAGGTCGTAGGTCGTATTCAGGAGCGGGTCGAGCGCCGTCCCCTCCGACGCGTCATAGATACGCGGCCGCCCGCTCGAGCCTGACGACTGCGCCGCCATGGCGATCGCCAGAACCTCGGCGCTCGCCAATTTGCCGTAGGGCGCTGGCTGCGCCCCGACGCCGGACGTCGCCGCCGCGGCGCCATAGCGCGCTTCGCGGCCTTGCTGCTCGGCGAGGGCTTGCGGCGACA
>DATGHD010000285.1:0-2386 GCA_035308145.1 Roseiarcus sp. | reverse complement strand
ATGTGGCCCGATTCTCTTTAGCGCCAACGCCATCGACAAGCTGACGACCCTTTTCATCTATGTGATGCTCGCCGTCACCTGGAACGCGCTCGCCGGCTATGGCGGGCTTGTCTCGGTCGGCCAGCAAGCCTTCTTTGGCCTCGGCGCCTTCTTCGCGGTGCGCCTCGCCGGTTGGGGGTTAAGCCCCTTCCCGGCGCTGATCGCCGCGGCCTTGGCGACCGGCGTCATCGCGCTGCCGATCTCGTACCTGATGCTGCGCCTGCGCGAGGGCGAGTTCGCGATCGGCATGTGGGTCGTCGCCGAAGTCGCTCATCTTCTTGTCAATCTCGACAAATTGGTGAACGGCGAAACCGGCACCTCGCTCATCGCGCTCAACGCCTATGAGGCGAATGAGCGGCACGCGCTGGTCTATTGGCTGGCGCTCGTCTCGATGCTGGCGACGGCGGGCGCACTCTTTGCTCTCTTGCGCAGCAGAGCCGGCGCCTCGATCCAAGCGATCCGCGACGATGAAGAGGCCGCCGCCTCGCTCGGCGTCCGCGTGCTGGCGACAAAGCGCCTGATCTTCACGCTCGCCGCCCTTGGCGCCGGCATGGCTGGCGCGCTGTGGCTGGCGAGCTTCCTCACCTTCCAGCCGAAAACCTATTTCAGCGTACAATGGTCCGCCTATATGATTTTCATGGTGCTGGTCGGCGGCCTCGGCACGTTCGAAGGCCCCATCCTCGGCGCGGTCATCTTCTTCCTTATCGAAGCGATGTTCGGCGCCGCCGGCGTCTGGTACCTGGTCGGGCTAGGGGCGACCGCGCTGTTCTTCTCGCTGTTCCTTCGGCGGGGCCTGTGGGGGCTGGTGCAGGATCGGTTTGCGCTGCAATTGCTGCCGGTGGGGTATCGGGTGGAGTGAACGAGGGCGCGCGAGGCGGGGCCCGCGATGCAATGCCGCGATTAGGGGAACCGGCGCCGACAAATTCTTGACGGCTTGTTCGCTCTTTGTTCTAATTGACCCGAACGGAGAGGACACGGAGCGGCGACGTGCTGCAAATTTCACCGGCAAGGGTGTTTCGATTGGCGCGTGGCGCTATTTCCTGTGGGCAAGACGGGCTCTTCGTCGGCGAAGTGCCGCTCCTCGAACATGTGAATGCCGGGGAAGGCGGACGCTCGTTGGCGAATCCGATCGGTCGATGACCTCAATCGCGAATTGAGCGCCTGTTACGGCCTACCCATTGATATCGCCAACAAGGCTTCGGCGCTCGCCGGCGTCGCGCGTGCGCTTGACCGGGGCGATCTCGCGCTCGCGCAGATTGCGTCGGTGCTTATGCGGTTTCCTGATCCGCCGTCGCCAAAGAAATTGGTCGGTCCAGAACCTGTTGAGCGGATCAAAAAGTTTGGCAGAGATGCAATCGAGGACCCTAGTAACATCGTTTGGATTCCGCGTTTGACGCATGAGCAAATCACAGCCGAGGGCAACAGCGTGGATAGGAACGACTCGTCAGGACGACTCCGACGTCAAGTCGTCAATGAGATGAGTTTTGATGAGCAACGAGCGGAGGGTTTGAGACTCTTAAGAAAGTACGGAGCGCTGAAATGATTGCCGAAGATGTCGCCCAATTGAGCACCAAAGAGCTGATTCAGCGTTTTGTCGCGACCGCTAAGGCGACGCCGACGTTGCATACCAAGACTCGACTGCCGGAGGGCTTCACCAGCACGCCGGAATGGAAGGAGGGCGTCGCGCAGATGCAAGCGCTTGGAGCGGCGCTGCGGGAGCGGAAGCCCATCGAGGAAATCCGGCCTTTGTTCGAGGACGACGACGCGGACGTGCGCAGTTGGTCCGCCGCACAATTTCTTTCGACCGACCCGGAGTGGGCTTCTGCTGCATGGAGTGGACTTTGCTTTGACCTTACGACGCGCGAAGCTTTCGATCTGACCAGACGCGCGCGGCAGCCGCCGCCGCGCCGCCCAACGATAAAGGACATGTCCGACGACGCCCTCGTCGAACGTTTCGAGGACGCCGCGACGCGAGAATATGCAGCGCACTTTCTCGATTACGTCGGTGATGCGCGCGACATGGCGATTGTCAACCGTATCCAGCGCGAAGTCTGGGCGATCGCCGATGAACTGAAGTCGCGCGCCGCCGCCATGAAGCTCCTGCCGTACCTCGATCATCGTTTTATTACGGTGCGGCGCGAGGCAGCGACGGCGTGTCTCTCCGGCGCGCCCGATCGCGCACAAGCGGTGCTTGAGACGATTGTCGCGAGCCATGATCTGTGGGAGCGGTCCAGAGCGTGGGATGCGCTCGATCATTGGCGCGGCGTCGATCCCATGAGCCCGACGCACGTAGGCGCACAGACGCCGGCGGCGCCGTGAGGCGCCTTACTTGAGACCGTCTCTGAGA
>DATGHD010000284.1:0-21785 GCA_035308145.1 Roseiarcus sp. | reverse complement strand
AAAGCGCTCGGCTCTGGCGCGGGGCTTGGGAACCCGCGGGCGTCCCGCGAAATTATCGCTTCAGCGTTGCTGCGGGGCCTTTCCTTGCAACTTTTGGTCGCTTTCGGCGTCGTCATCGTCACATCGCTGCTGCACGCCGCTCGAGTAAGGCCGGCCGCGCGGCCCGTACGTGGCAATCGCGCCTGCGACGCCGGCGTCGCAGGATTTCGGGTCGCTCAGCGGCCCGAACCCGAGGCCATCGAGCCCGGCGCGGGGCCTTTCCCTGAGAGTGCAAGAGCATGTCGAAGGAACTCGTAAGCGCCGAATCGCTGCTGCACCAAGCCGAATGGCGATTCAGGCTCTTGGTTGAAGGCGTCAGGGAATACGCAATCGTCCTCCTCGACGCCAAAGGCGACGTGACCAATTGGAACCCCGGCGCCGAGCGGATCACGGGCTACAAGGCCGAGGAAATTCTCGGCAAAAGCTTCGCCCGGTTCTACACCGGGATCGATCGGCTGCTCGGCGCGCCGGACAAGGCGTTGTCGCTCGCCGCGCGGGACGGCCTTCAGGAAGGCGAGGGTTGGCGCCTGCGCAAAGGCGGCGAGCGGTTTTGGGCCAAGACCGCGCTCCACGCCTTTCGCGACACTTCGGGCGAAATCCTTGGCTTTGCGCAGTTGATGAAGGATTTGACCGAGCAGCGGCTCGTCAATGCGAAGCTGCATCAGCTCGCCTACTACGACACGATGACCGGCCTTAGAAATCGCATCTGCCTCTTGAACGATCTGAAGTCTCTGGCGGAGAAGAACGGCGCCTCCGGCTTGAACGCCGTTTCGATCGTCATGCTCGACCTCGACGGGTTCAAGGAGATCAATGACTCGCTCGGCCATTCCACCGGCGATCACGTCTTGAGCCAAGTCGCAAAACGGTTGAGCGTCGCGGCGCGCGGGAGCGGCAAGGCCTATCGCCTTGGCGGCGATGAATTCACGCTGGTGCTGCCAGGCTGCGACGATCCGCTTCTGGCGTCGAACGTCGCTGACCGCGCCATGCGCGCCGTGGAGGAGCCGCTGGAAATCGACGGTCGTCGCCTCACGGTCGGCGCGAGCGCTGGCATCGCCATCGCGCCGGCGCATGGATCGAGCGTCGAGGAGGTGATCGGCAGCGCCGATCTCGCGCTCCACGACGCCAAATTGAGCGGAGGCCGGAAATTCAGCCTCTTCGCGCCGGCCATGCGCGCGCGAGTGGCCGCGCGCCAGGAGCTCAAGCTCGAGCTTCGTCGGGCGCATATGGCGCACGAATTCGACATTTTCTATCAGCCCCAGATTCGCTTGCGCGATGGCGCGGTGGTCGGCGCCGAGGCTTTGCTGCGCTGGCGCCATCCGGACCGCGGCCTGCTCACGCCGGCAAGTTTCATCGAGACGCTGGCGAGAAATCCGATCGCCACCGACGTCGGCGTCTGGATATTGCACGCGGCCTGCGAAACAGCGGCGGCGTGGCGCGCCAAGGGTCTGCCGCCGATCAGACTGGCGGTCAATCTGTTTCCGGACCAGTTCCATGATCCGGACCTGCCGGCCATCGTGGCGGACGCCTTGCGCCAACATGAGCTGCCGCCGGATGCGCTCGAACTCGAAATCACTGAGAATATTGCGCTCGGCAATGAGGAGACCGCCAAGGCGAGACTGCGGGATTTGCGCGATCTCGGCATCGGCCTCGCCTTCGACGATTTTGGCGCCGGCTATGCGTCGCTGAAGTGCCTGACGCAATATCCGCTGACCCGGGTCAAAATCGACCGAAGCTTCGTCGATATGATCACCGATCCGCCGGCCTCGGCGGATACCGCCGTCGTATTGTCGATGATCACGATGGCGCATCATCTTGGGCTCAGCGTCATCGCCGAAGGCGTCGAGAACGAATATCAGGCGCAGTTCTTGCGCGACCAGGGCTGCGACGAGGCCCAGGGCTTCCTCTATGCGCAGCCGCTGGCCGCCGAGAAATTCGTCGAGTTCATGTGGCGAGCCTGGTCGCAAAGGGTTGGCGAAGGTCGCGCACGGCCGACGCTGGTCGCCTGACGGCAGGGCGCGCTACTCGTCGTTGCTCGCATTGAGCCTGTCGAGCGGAATGGTCTCGGTCGCCAATTTTTCGTGATGGTCATGGCCGTGAACGCTTATCGCGGCGGCGATCGCTTTTTCGATCGAGGCTCGCGCCGTCTCCGCTGCCTTTTCTGTCGCAAAGGAGAACGTGACGATCGACGCGCCGTATCGGTCGCCGATCGAAAAACCTTGGCCATCCGGCTGCGGCGCGACGCGGCCGAGAGTGAAGCGAGGCGGCTCGATGGGCATGGGGGTCCTTTCAAAACGAGAGATCGAAATCGCGATCGGCAATCTATATGCGGGAGACGTTCCGCTCACCCCGCCTCGAGAAGCTTCACAGCCTCGTCCCGCTCGAATAGGTACAACAGCAACCGCAGCGCCCGGCCCTGATCGCTTGTCAAGCGCGGATCGCGCTCGAGAAGCGCTTGCGCTTCATCCCGCGCCATCGTCAACAGCTTGGCGTGCAGGTCAAGCCGGGCGAGCCGGAAGCCCGGCGCTCCGGCCTGGCGCGCGCCGAGCACGTCGCCCTCGCCGCGCAAGCGTAGGTCCTCTTCCGCGATACGGAAACCGTCCTCGGTCTCGCGAAGGATTTCGAGCCTCGCCCGCGCCGCCTCGCCGAGAGGCGCCTTGTAGAGGAGGAGACAAGTCGAGCTTTTGTCGCCGCGGCCGACGCGGCCGCGCAATTGATGCAATTGCGCGAGGCCGAAGCGCTCCGCATGCTCGATGACCATGATGGTGGCTTCG
The DNA here is from genome assembly GCA_035308145.1 of Roseiarcus sp. GTDB lineage: Bacteria > Pseudomonadota > Alphaproteobacteria > Rhizobiales > Beijerinckiaceae > Roseiarcus. The sequence continues at coordinate 18,975 of DATGHD010000284.1, read as the reverse complement.
GGCACGTCGACGCCGACCTCGACGACGGTCGTCGCGACCAAAACTTTCGTTTGGCCGCGCGAAAAACGCTCCATCGCGGCGTCCTTGTCAGCGCCCTTCATGCGGCCATGCGCAAGGTCGACCGCGTCGCCGAAGAATTCGCGTAAGGTCGCGGCGCGCTCCTCCGCCGCCGCGACGTCGAGCGCTTCGCTTTCCTCGATGACGGGGCAGACCCAATAAGCGCGCGCGCCCTTGGCGATCGCGCGGCCGATCGCGCCGACGACTTCATTCAGGCGCTCGAGCGGCATGGCCCGCGTATCGATTGGCGTTCGGCCGGGCGGCTTTTCGGTCAACGAGGAAACGTCCATGTCGCCGAAAAAAGTCAGCACCAAAGTACGAGGGATCGGCGTCGCCGTCATCACCAGAAGGTCGGCCGCCTCGCCCTTGCCGGCGAGAGCCAGACGCTGATGAACGCCGAAGCGATGCTGCTCATCGACCACGGCCAGCGCAAGATCGCGAAAGGCGACGCTCTCCTGAAAGAGCGCATGCGTGCCGATCGCGATGTCGATGTCGCCTTCGGCAAGCGCCTGCAATGCGCGATTGCGCTCGGATGGCTTGTCCCGGCCGGTGATCAGCGCAATGCGAAGGCCGGCGCTTTCCGCGAGCGGCTTCATCCGGTCAAAATGCTGGCGGGCGAGGATTTCCGTCGGCGCCATCAGCGCCGCTTGCCGGCCGGCCTCGACGACCCCGGCCATGGCGAGAAGCGCGACAATGGTTTTTCCCGAGCCGACGTCGCCTTGCAGCAAACGCAGCATGCGTTTGTCGGAGGCGACGTCGGCGCGGATTTCCGCGAGCGCCTTTGCCTGCGATCCGGTGAGCTTGAAGGGCAGGGCGGCGGCGATTCTTTCGGCGATCCGTCCTTTGCTCGCGCTCGCCCGGCCCTTCAACGCGCGCATGCGCGCGCGCACCATTAAAAGCGCGAGCTGATTGGCGAGGAGTTCATCGTAACCGAGCCGCGTCGTCGCCGGGCCGGCAGGATCGATGTCGGAGGGCTTTTGCGGCGCGTGAAGAGCGGCGAGCGCTTGCGCAAAGCTCAGCGCGCCGAGCCGACGCAAGGACGCCGGGTCGAGCCATTCCGGCATATTGGGCAGGCGATGAAGCGCGCCTTCGGCGGCGCGGGCCATGACGCGCGGAAAAAGACCTTCGGTCAGGCCATAGACCGGCTCGACCGGCGGCAGCTTCTTCAGCGCCTCGGCGTCCATGATCCGGTCGGGATGGACCATCTGCAAATGGCCGTCCCAGAGTTCGAGCTTGCCGGACACCCAGCGCGTTGCGCCGAGCGGCAGCGATTTCTTGATCCAATCGACATTGGCGAGGAAGAAGACGAGCTCGACGTCGCCGGTCTCGTCCTCGACAAGCACTTTGTACGGCGCTTTGGAGCGAGGGCTCGGCGGCGGCCGATGCTCGGTCACCCTGACCTCGATCGTGGCGATTGCGTCGCGCGCGGCGTCACGGATTTTCGGTCGCGCGCGCCGATCGAGCGTCGCATAGGGCAGGTGGAACAAGACGTCGAGCACGTGCGCGCCGCGTCCGTCCCGCGCGAGCAGCCGATCGAGGAGCTTGGCGTTCTTCGGTCCAACGCCCGGCAGCGTCCCAGCGGGCGCGAAGAGCGGATCGAGGAGAGGCGGGCGCATCATCCCACTTATACGCGAGAAGCGCGAAACACGCTTAAAGCGTGGGGCGGGGGAAATCACTTTCGCCCTATTTCAGCCATCCTCGTCCAGCATCCGAAGTCCATGCCCATTCGGCGCATCTGATTTTCCTTCTCTCTCGCCCGACGCCGACGACGCGCGCCTTTAAGCGCGCGCCGGCTCGGGCGGCCGTCATTCGACAGCTGTCGGTCCTTGCCGACGGAGAGAAGGAGAATGAACATCCATCATAAGCGCGCGGGGCGCGCTCGGCGCATTAGGTCGCCGGAAGAAATCGACGCCGAAATCCGCATCGCGCTTATCTGGCGCGAGATATGGCGAGCGGAGAAGATGGCGCCGCCGCAACCGCGAGCCGCGGAGGCCCAGCAGGCGGCCCCGCGGCCGGACGAGGCGGAACGCAAAAAGGCCTTCGCCAAAGGGATAGCCCGATTGGAGTTTGGCCGGGCCTATTGGGACGAGAAGCGGCAGGGCGGGGGCAAAGGAGGCGCCTCCGAGCGGAAGCCAAAGCCGCGCGATTCGTGTCGCTTGCGGCGGTCCTGACAGAACCGGCGGGGGCCGCTATAAGGCTCCGCGCACTGAGCCTTTGGCCTTTAGCCGCAATAGAGGAACCCATGACCGGCTCGGCCGTTTCGAGCGCGGGGCTCGACGCCCGCCGCCGGCGCATTCTTTTCCGCGCCTGGCGGCGCGGGATGCGCGAGATGGACCTTGTCATGGGCCATTTCGCCGATCGGGAAATCGCGAGCATGAACGAAGCGGATTTGGCGGCGTTCGAGCGCCTGCTCGATGTTCCGGACCCTGACGTCCTCGCCTGGATCACGGGCGAGGCGCCGGCTCCCCGCGAGTATGACACGGCGCTGCTCGAGCGCCTTCGCGCCGCTCCCGCCGCAGAGTCGCTGAGGCGATCGTGAACGAAGCCTCGCCCCCTGCTCAAAGCCCCGCGCAAAATGCGGCGCGGCGCCTCGCTGCTGGCGGCGCGATCACGCTTGCCTTGGCGCCGGAAGGCTATGACGCTTTTCTCGTCGCGGAGCTGGCGTTGGCTTTCGCCGAGGCCGGCGAGAATCGCTCGGCGGCGCTCGCCTTCGTCGCGCGCGACAGCCAGCGGGCGCAGAGCTTCATCGACGCGCTCGCCTTTGCGGCGCCGGAGGTCGAGGCGCTCTACCTGCCGGCCTGGGACTGCCAACCCTACGACCGCGTTTCGCCCAATGCCGCGGTGAGCGCGCAGCGCATGACCGCCTTTGCGCGCCTCGCGCGGACGCGCGGCGCGCTCGCCCGGCCGCGCGTGCTGGTGACGACGATCAATGCGCTGATCCAGCGCGCGCCGCCGCGTTCATTCATCGCCGCCGCGTCCTTCTCCGCCGCGCCCGGCAACAGCGTCGATATGGCCGCGCTCGCGCTGTGGTTGGAAGCCAACGGGTTTTCCAGAGCCAGCGCGGTCCGCGACGTCGGCGACTACGCCATGCGCGGCGGCATTCTCGATCTTTATGCGCCGGGCGCGCCGGCCCCTGTCAGGCTGGATTTCTTCGGCGACACGTTGGAGTCGATCCGCGCCTTTGATCCGGAAACGCAGCGCTCGACCGGCCAGTTGCGTTCGCTCGACCTTGTCGCGATGAGCGAAGCGCAATTGACGACGGATTCGATCCGTCGCTTCCGCCAGGCCTATGTCGCGGAATTCGGCGGCCAGACCCATGGCGATGCGCTTTACGAGGCGGTGAGCGAGGGCCGGCGCCACGCCGGCTTCGAGCATTGGCTGCCGCTTTTCTACGACAAGATGGACAGCGTTTTCGACTATTGCGCCGAAGCGCCGATCCTCCTTGACGGGCGCGCCGAGGACGCGGCCGAGGCGCGCTTCAAGCAGATCGCCGATTATTACGAGGCGCGGCGCGCCGCTTATGAGGATGAGCCGGTCAAAGCCAACTATCGGCCGCTAAAGCCGGATCGCCTGTACCTTTCGCCGGATGAATGGCGCGCCGCGCTCGAAGCGGCGGCGCTGGCGCGGCTCTCGCCTTTCGCGATGCCGCCCGGCGATAAAATCATCGATTGCGGCGCGAAGGAAGGGCGCAATTTTGCGCCCGAGCGCGCTCAGGAAGACGTGAATGTCTTCGACGCCGCCGTCGCTCACATCCGGACTTTACGCGAAGAGGGCAAGCGCGTCGTCGTCGCCGGCTGGACGGACGGCTCGCGCGAGCGCCTGTCGCATGTTCTGGCCGAACATGGGCTGAAGAACCACGAGCTCGTTTCCTCGCTGGCTCAAGCCAAGACGGTCCGCTCCGGCGCGCTGCCGCTCGCCGTGATCCCGATCGAGCAAGGCTTCGAGACCAAGGATCTCGCGGTCATCGGCGAGCAGGACATGCTGGGCGACCGCCTGATCAGGCCGCGCAAGCACAAGCGCCGCGCCCAGGACATGCTGGCCGAGGTCGCTTCGCTCGCCGCCGGCGATCTCGTTGTCCATATCGATCACGGCATTGGCCGTTTCATCGGCTTGCAGACGATCGAGGCCGCCGGCGCGCCGCATGATTGTCTCGAATTGCATTACGCCGGCGGCGACCGGTTGTTTCTGCCGGTCGAAAATCTCGAGCTTCTGTCGCGTTACGGCTCGGAGGGCGCCGATGTCCCGCTCGACAAGCTCGGCGCGTCCGGCTGGCAGCAGCGCAAGGCCAAGCTCAAAAAGCGCGTGCGCGAAATGGCGGGCGAGCTCATCCGCATCGCGGCGGCGCGCCAGATGCGCGCCGCGCCGCGGTTGCGGCCGCCCGACGGCCTCTTCGACGAATTCTGCGCGCGCTTTCCCTATGACGAGACGCCGGACCAGGAGAGCGCCATTGCGGCGACCCTCGATGATCTTTCCGCCGGCCGGCCGATGGATCGGCTCGTCTGCGGCGACGTCGGCTTCGGCAAGACGGAAGTCGCGCTGCGCGCCGCCTTCGCCGCCGCTTTAAATTCGAAGCAAAGCGCGATTGTCGTGCCGACAACCTTGTTGGCGCGTCAGCACTACAAGAATTTCGCCCAGCGCTTCGCCGGCCTGCCGGTGAAGATCGGCCAGCTCTCCCGCATGGTCCCCGCCGCCGAGCAGCGCGCCGTGAAGGCCGGCCTCGCCGACGGCTCTGTGGATATCGTCATCGGCACGCATGCCGTGCTCGGCAAGGCCGTGAGTTTCAAGGACCTCGGCCTTGTCGTCATCGACGAAGAGCAGCATTTCGGCGTCGGCCACAAGGAGCGCCTGAAGGAGCTTCGCGCCGAGGTCCATGTGCTGACCTTGTCGGCGACGCCGATCCCCCGCACGCTCCAGCTCGCCATGACGGGCGTGCGGGAAATGTCGATCATCGCGACGCCGCCGGTCGACCGCCTGGCGGTGCGCACCTTCGTCTCGCCTTTCGACGCGCTGATCATAAGAGAGGCGCTGCTCCGCGAACGCTATCGCGGCGGCCAGAGCTTTTACGTCTGCCCGCGCATCGAGGACCTCGACGAGGCGGCGAGCTTCCTCCGCCAGAACGCGCCCGAGGCGAAATTCGTCGTCGCGCACGGACAGATGGCGGCCGGTGAGCTCGAGGACAAGATCGGCGCCTTCTATGACGGCAAGTACGACATTCTTCTGTCGACGTCGATCGTCGAGTCCGGCCTCGACATCCCGACCGCCAACACGTTGATCGTCCATCGCGCCGACATGTTCGGCCTTGCCCAGCTCTATCAATTGCGCGGCAGAGTGGGGCGCTCGAAGACCCGCGCCTATGCGATTTTCACGGTGCCCGTGAACAAGCCGATCACCCCGCAAGCCGAGAAGCGGCTCAAGGTTCTGCAATCCTTGGATACGCTGGGCGCCGGCTTCCAATTGGCGAGCCATGATCTTGACATTCGCGGCGCCGGGAACCTGCTTGGCGAGGAGCAGTCCGGCCATATCAAGGAGGTCGGCTACGAACTCTATCAGCATATGGTCGAGGAGGCGGTCGCGCGGTTGAAGGCCGGCGTCGAGGCGCCGGAGCAGGAGCTTTGGTCGCCGTCGATCTCGCTCGGGAGCCCGGTGACCATACCGGAAGAGTACATTTCGGATCTGCCGACGAGGCTCAACCTCTACCGCCGGCTCTCCGCGCTGGAGAGCGACCAAGAGATCGACGCGATGGGGGCCGAAATCGTCGACCGGTTCGGCCTGACGCCGCCGGAAGTCGGTCTTCTCCTGCAATTGGTGACGATCAAGGCGCTTTGCCGGCGCGCCAATGTCGAGAAGATCGAAGCCGGCCCGAAAGGCGCGACGTTGGCCTTCCGCGACAATTCCTTCGCCAATCCGATGGCGCTCGTGCGCTACGTCGAGAAGCAGGGGCCGCTCGCCAAAGTGAGGCCCGACATGCGCGTCGTCTTCATCCGCGATTTCGAGACGCTCGAAGCGCGGCTCGAGGGCGTTTTGGCGATCATGCGGGACTTGGCGAAGATCGCGGGGAAGAAGGGGTAGAAAGAGATTCGCGCCGAGTTGATGGCGGGCGCGGCGCGCCCCCTCGCCCCGCGAAGCGGGGAGAGGGTTGGGGTGAGGGGCTGCTCCGCGCTTAAAAGTACTTCGCTGCCCTGCCATGCCGCGCGATGTTACCGCTCAAGCCCGACTTATCGTCCCTACAATAAACCTTGACGACCCGACTTTCTGTCGTTACAAAAATCCGTAGACGCCTGGGATGAAAACAAGCGCCTGACCAATATCGCCAATCACAGGGTCGATTTTCGCGACCTTGTCGGTCTGGATTGGAATAGCGCTTTGATTTTCGAGGACCGACGGTGGGACTATGGCGAGACCCGTTTAATCGCTATGGCGCCGCTTGGCGCGCGGCTTCATGTCGTCGTCTTCGTCGAGCGCGACGGGGGCCGTCGCATCATTTCAGCGCGAAAGGCGAATAGCCGTGAGGTTGTATTCTATGAAAAGGAAACTCATCCAACCAAAGGTTGAGGAAGATGCGCGAATCGCAAAAGCGATTGCCTCCGATCCCGATGCAGCGCCAGATATGTCGAGGCCTATCGTCGGCATTGTACGCCGGCCCCTCGGTCGGCCGCGCAAGGCCAATCCTAAGGTATCGATCACGCTGCGTCTCGATCAAGACGTAGTTGAACGATTCAAGGCGACAGGACAGGGCTGGCAAACGCGCATCAATGCGGCGCTGAGGAGAAGCAAGGTCGGATAGCAGTGTTTTGCTGGGCTTTCGCTCAGCGATTGGAGGCCCAGCCGTCCCACTCCCTTACTTATTATTGTCCCCTCCGAAGAGGCTCCCCAAAAGCCCGCCGGCGGCGCCCAGCGCCGCGCCGGTGGCCACCGAGCTTGTCGTATTTACCGCCGCCGTATTCTCAGAATGCTGCGGCAGATAGCGCCCGATCTCTTCGGCGAGATTGATGATCGGCATGCTTTGCAGCCAGATATGGCCGGGCCCGGTCAGCGTCGCGAGGAACAGGCCTTCGCCGCCGAAGAGGATGTTCTTGAAGCCGCGCACCATTTGAATGTCGAAGCCGACGCTCGGCTCGAAAATGCCGACATGGCCGGCATGGACCAAGAGCCGTTCGCCGGGCGCAAGATCGCGCTCGACGACTTCGCCGGAAAGGTCGAGCCAGACCACGCCGGGGCCGGTCACTTTCTGGAGGATAAAGCCGTCGCCGCCGAAAAAGCCGGCGCCGATCCGCTTCTGCCAGGCGAGTTCCAGCGTCACCGATTTTTGCGCGCAGAGGAACGTCTCCTTGCGGCAGACCAGCGATTGTCCGGCCTGCAGCAGCGCCGGCACGATGGCGCCAGGAAAGCGCGGCGCGAAGGCGACATGGCCGTTTCCGGACGCCGTGAAATCGGTGATGAAGAACGAACCGCCTCCGAAGGAGCGTTTGAGACCGGCGAGAAAACCGCCGCCGGTATGGGTATCCATCTGCACCGCGTCGTTCATCCAGGCCATGGTGTTGGTCTGGCTGTAGATCGTCTCGCCGGGCGCAAGATCGATCGCCACGGTTTGCATGATCGTGCCTGAGATTTGATATTGCATTAGTTCGTAACTCCCTGGACCATAAACTGACTGGAATCCGTCAATTTCATCCGGACTGCCTCAACCGCTTTCTGCCCGGGCGATTCGTGCCATGCACGCGCCTTATCGACGCTATCGAAAGCGATCAGCACAAACCGTTTCGGCGCCGCCCCGTCGAACGCTGTAATTTCATTAGTTCGAATGATGGTCTTGCCGCCAAAATCAGCAACTGAGCTCGACGCGGCGGCCTTTTCCGCAATTGTCTTCAAAGCGTCGGGGTTATTCGTGCTCCGAATATCGACGACGACGTAGACCAGCGGCTTGCCTTGAGCTCGAAGGCCCTGAACGGCTACGCCCGAAACAAATCCCCCAGCGACGAGCGCGGCGATGATCGTGAGTTGCGTTTTCATCGAATTCTCCTCAAGGGCGGAGTCGATATCGAACGCCGGTCGGCCCAGCGCGCTCGGCGCCGCTTCAATCGATCAGATTTGCGACTTAGCGACAATAGCTGCGCTCGGCGCGTATGAGGACGGTTCCATCGACAAAAGCTTTGCGGCGGCGTCGGCCCGCTGCCGCCCAACCGGCGGGCAGATTGTTGCACAAGTCGGCATTCCGCATTCGCCTTGTCGGCGCCGCCGCGCGGTTATTGGCAGGGGCGATCTTTTTAGATCAGGCGACCTTCTCCAAAATCTTCTTCATCTCGTCGATCGTGAAGGCGCGTAGCGTTTGCGTCCGCACATTGCCCTGCTTCGCGATGTTGCCCGTGGCGAAGAACGACTTGCCGATCGGCGCCGAGTAGATGCCGAACAGGACGAAATCGAGTATTTCCAGGAAATTGCCGCCTCTTGGACTTTTGTTCGCGGTTGCGCCCGCGCTTGCCGCCAACGCCTTTCTTAAAGCAGGGACGCGATCGATCAAGCCGATCAAATCCAGCGCCTGACGGCCCAGGCGATCGCGTCCTGGAGCCGGTCGTTGCCCCAAAAGAGCTCGCCGTCTTGCGTCACGAAGCTTGGCGCGCCGAAGAGTTCGAGGCGCTTGGCTTCGTCCGTCTCCGCCCGCAGGGCCTGCTTGATTGCGTCTGTTTTGGCTCGCGCCAGAGGCTCCTCGGTCAGGCCGACCGCGGCAAGCGCCCGCGCGATGGTCGCCCGATCATCGATCCCGTCGCCCTCGCCGAATTCGGCGGCGAAGATCGCCTTGGCGAAGGCCGGCCGGTCGGCAGGATCGATCGCCATGGCGCAGCGCGCCGCGAGCAGAGAGTTTTGCGGGAATGGCTCGGGCCGCCGCAGCGGCAGGCTTTCCCGCGCGCAGATGCGTTCGAGGTCCCGCCACATGTAGCGGCCTTTCAAGGGATAGAGGTTGAAGGGCGAGTCGCGCCAGCCCTGACCGACGAAGATGGGTCCGAGCAGGAAGGGGCGCCAATTGACCTTAACGCCGCTTTGCTCAGCGAGCTCGTCGATCCGCATGGCCGCTGGATAGGAGTAGCTGCTGGCGAAATCGAACCAGAAATCGATGGTGGGTTTCACGTCTTTCCCTCGCCGATAAGACGGCCGAGGCTGCCTCTAAGCGGGCTGATCCCGGCTGTCCAATTGTCTTAGAGGCGCGGATCGCGATCAGCTTCCGTCCGCCGTAAGACAAGCAAGCGCCTTTAACCAAACGTCAATCACTCCAGGGCCGCGGGCGGCGGCGCTTAGTCCGAGACATCAAGAAACGCCCTAAATTGTTGGCATCGTGTCGCTCATCTTAACGGAAAGGAAGCAGTAATCGCGGACTCTCGCCCGGGCGCCGAGGAGAGCGAAATGGTCGGCATTGTTTTGCGGTCGTGGGCGTCTGTGCGAACCGCTTGCGTTCTGGCGCGCGCGCTCTGCCCGGCTGCGCTCGCCATTTTCCCATTAGCCGGCGCTTCGATCCCGGCGTGGGCCGAGCCGGGGGTCGCCCAAGATTCGATCACCTTCGGGCAGGCCGCGGCCTTCACGGGACCGGCCGCCGCGCTTGGCCTTCAGGTCAGAACCGGCCTCCTCGCCGCCTTCGCCGAGGCCAATCAGCAGGGCGGCGTCAATGGACGGCAACTGAAGCTGATAACGTACGACGACGGCTACGAGCCGGATCGCTCCATCGAGGCGACGCGTAAGCTCCTCGAGGACGACAAAGTCTTCGCGCTGATCGGCGCCGTTGGAACGCCGACTTCGAGCGCCACCGAGCCGATGGCGGCCAAGGCCGGCGCGCCTTTCATCGGGGCCTTTACCGGCGCGGAATTCCTGCGCGAGCCTTTTGACGGCGATGTGATCAACATTCGCGCCTCCTACTTCCAGGAGACGGAAACGCTGGTGGAGCGGTTCACTCAGGACGAGGGCTTCACCCGGATCGCGGTTTTCTATCAGGACGACGCTTTCGGCCGCGCCGGCCTCTCGGGCGTCCAAAAGGCGCTGTCGCGCCGCGGCATGACGGTCGCGGGGGAAGGGGCCTTCGAGCGCAACACGACCGCGGTCAAGATGGCGACCTTGGCGATCCGAGCGGGCAATCCGCAAGCGGTAATCATGATCGGCCCCTATACGCCTTGCGCCGAATTCGTCAGGACGGCGCGGCGCCTCGGCATGAACGCCCAATTCGCCGGCATTTCGTTTCTAGGCAGCGACGCGTTCTCCAAGGAGCTCGGACCGGAAGCGACAGGCGCAATCGTCACCCAAGTCATGCCTTCGCCCGCTGACGCGTCGTTGCCTGTCGTTGCGCGCTACCGGGAGGCGCTCAAGGCGTTTGATCCCGCCGCGGCGCCCAACCCCATTTCGCTCGAGGGTTACATCGCGGCGCGCCTGACCATCGCGATCCTTGAAAAGACGCCCGGCGCTCCGACGCGGGAGGGTTTTCTCGCGGCGATCCGCGGCGCTTCGTTTGACCTCGGCGGCGTGACCTTGAGCTACGGGCCATCCGACAATCGTGGGTCGAACCGGGTGTATTTGACCGTGATCGGTCCTGACGGAGCGTCGCGATCGATCACGACCTTGAAAGAGCCACGGGGCTGAAGGCCGGCGGCGCCGTGACGGCGAAGGGCATATTCGTAAAGAGCTGACGAATGGCGAACGAGACCACCGATCAGAATAAGCTTACGGACGAAGTCGTCCGCAACCAGGGCGTTCGCTTTGGCATTGGCTTCAAGCTGTTCGGCGCCTTCGCCGGCGTCGCCAGCCTCACCTTGCTCGCCAGCATCGTCGCTTATTTCTCGTATTCCTATATCAGTCAGGGCTTGTACCGTTTCGAAATCGAGGGCATTCCCGCAATCAGCCAGTCGCAAACGCTGGCGCGCAAGGCGGACGAGCTCTCGGCGATCTCCTCCATGCTCGTCCATTCCAAGGACGACGCCCAGCTCGCCGCCGCGCTCTATAATCTGAAGCTTAAGCGCGACGAGCTTTCGAAGGCCTTGGAAGACTTGAGCGGCGCCCCAATCGACGCGGACACTATGGCGTCGCTGAAATCAAGCGTCAGAGAATTCGATCAAAACGCCGATCGTCTGGGTCAATCGATCGCCCAACGCATCGAGGCGACGCAAGGGCGCAAAGCGCTGGTCGTCGGCGCGCTTGCGGCCAACCGATCGCTTCGCGAGCAACTGGCGCCGGTCATCGACGACGCCGGCTTCGCGCTGATCGGCGGACTCGAGCAGGTCTCTGAAGGAAGAGGGAGCGAGGCGGACGCGCGCGCGCAGTCAAAGACGGCGGTGCGGCAAGCGGTGGACTTGCAAGCGCTGGTAGATCTTCGCGCCGAAGCCAACCGCATGATTGGCGTCATTACCGAGGTCTCGCTGACGCCGCGCGCCGACCAGCTGCCCCCGCTTGGCGATGAATTCGCCGCCAGCGCCGGCAGAGCGCGGGCGGCGGTGATCAACCTGAGCAATCAGGAAATCTCCCAACGCTTGAGAGCCGCCCTAGAAAAGCTTCTCGCCTATGGCGACGGCGGCGACGGCATTTTCGAGGCCAGGAAGTCCGAGCTGAGCGACGAGGACGAGGGTGCGGCGCTGGTCGCAGCCAATGGGAAGCGGCAGGAGACTCTCGCCGCAGATGTCCAGCGGGTCGTCGACGCTGTCATCCTCAACACGTCATTGGACGTTGCGCGCTCACGCGCCGCGATCATCAACAGCCAGTCGCTGCTTGTCGTCATTGTCGCCGTCAGCGTGCTGCTGGCGGTCGCGCTGGCTTGGATCTACGTCGGACATGGCTTGTTGCGCCGCCTTGTGGGGCTCAGCGACGCGATTCTCGCGCTTGCCGACGGCGACCTTGATGTCGCCATTCCGCACGAGAGCGCCGACGAACTCAGCCGGATGGCCAACGCTATTGAGGTCTTCAAGCAGCACGCTATTCAGGCGCGCGATTTCGAAGTCGACAAGGAGAGAGGCCGCATCGCCGATCTCAAACGTCGCGAAGCCTCGTTCCGTCTGCTGTTTGAGAGCAATCCGGTGCCGATGTGGGTCTTCGACCTGGAGACGTTCCAATTCCTGTCGGTCAATGACGCCGCGATCGCGCATTATGGCTACGCCCGCGATCGTTTCCTGGCGATGTCGATCTTCGACATCATGCCGCCGGAAGATCGAGAGCGGCTCGCGCTTCAAGCGCGCACGCCAGGCCGATCGAAATTCAGCGAGGGGCATTGGCGGCACGTCAAGGCCGATGGAAGCGCGATCGACGTCCTTGTCTATCCGCAGGAGCTCACCTATGAGGGGAGCGCGGCGGCGCTCACCGCGGTCATCGACGTCACCGAAAGCAAGCAGGCCGAGGCGCGGATCGCCCATATGGCGCATCATGACGCCTTGACCGACCTGGCCAACCGCACCTTGTTCCGCGAGCGGCTCAATCAGGCGCTGGCCCGCATGGTCCGTCGGAAAAACAAGGCGGCGGTGCTGTGCATTGATCTCGACCGGTTCAAGGACGTCAATGATACGATGGGCCATTCGGCCGGCGATGAATTGCTGGTCGCCGTCGCCGATCGGCTCAGGGCCTGCGTTCGGACGACCGACACCGTTTCGCGCTTCGGCGGCGATGAATTCGCGATCGTGCAGGACGACATCGCCGATGTGAGCGAAGTCACCGTGCTCGCCAGACGCTTGCTCGAACAGGTCAACCGGCCCTATCGGCTGGAAGGGCGCGAGGTGACCGTCTCAACGAGCATCGGCATCTCGGTCGCGCCGGATGATTCGATGGACGCTGATATTCTGCTCAAAAGCGCCGATGTCGCCCTCTATCGCGCCAAAGCCGGTGGGCGCAGCAATTTCTGCTTCTTCGAGGCGGAGACCGACGCGAGGCTTAGGGAGCGCCGCGATCTCCAAGTCGCTCTTCGCAACGCCCTCGGCAAGGGCGAGCTCGCGCTCCACTACCAGCCCTTGGTCGATCTTCAGACCAACGAGGTGACCGGCTTTGAAGCTCTCCTGCGCTGGACGAACCCGCAATACGGCTCGATCCCGCCGGCCGAGTTCATACCCTTGGCCGAGGAGAGCGGGCTCATCGCCGCGCTCGGCGAATGGGTCTTGCAAGAAGCTTGCAGAGAGGCGGTGACCTGGCCGACCGATTTGACGGTGGCCATCAACCTATCGCCCGTCCAATTCGTCGGCGGCAAACTCGTGCCCGTCGTGATCAACGCCTTGGCGTCATCGGGTCTTGCCGCCCGGCGCCTCGAGCTCGAAATCACCGAATCGGTGTTGCTGCAGGAAAACGAGCACAATATTGCGACGTTGCGCCAGCTCCATGACCTCGGCGCCCGAATCTCGCTCGACGATTTCGGCACCGGCTATTCTTCGCTCGGCTACTTGCGGAGCTTCCCGTTCGACAAAATCAAGATCGACCGCTCCTTCATCAATGAGATCGGCGACAGCGCCGAATGCCGGACGATCGTCAGGGCGATTGTCGAGCTTGCCTCGGGCCTTCGCATGGTGACGACGGCCGAAGGCGTCGAGTCGGTCGATCAGCTCGAGCGATTGCGCGCCGAAGGCTGCACCGAAGCGCAGGGCTATGTTTTCAGTCAGCCCATGCAGTCGTTCAAGATACGCGAGTTTTTGGCCGAGCACCGCCGGCTCTACGGCAGCCCGACGGAGACCTGGTCGTCCTTCCGCAAGCTCCTGGTCGAGGCGGGTCTCGAAAGAGCAGCGCGGGACTTCGCCGTTCACGCCCCGGCGAGCCGCCGCGCCGCCAACCAGTAAAAGGGACGCGCGCCGCGGCGGAAGCGGCGCGCGGGCGCTCGGCGATCGTTTCAACGCGATTTTCACTTCGGTTCGGCGATTTCCGCCCAGGTGAATGGTTGGCCGCCGCCGCCACTCGCAAACCAGGTCCGCCCGGTCTTGGCGTCAAGTCGACGCAGAGTCCAATTGCCCGTCTGGTCGAGCGTCTCGGTGACATAGAGATGGTAGTCTCCGGGAGGCAGCGGTCCCGCCTCGATGTTCTTGTCGAAGCTCGTCGCGCCGCCCCAGGCGTTCACCACCTGCCCGGTCGAGACGTTGATGCGAAAGGCGCCGGCGCCGATGTTGGCGTTAGAGGGCCGCACGACGACGATCTCGAAAGGCCCGTCGGCCCAGGCGGCGCCGGCGCCTGCGAGGATGAGCGCTGCGCTCCCAAGAACGATCAGAGACTTCTTCATGGTTCGAACCCCTCCTTACAAATGATGCGATCGCTCCCAAAGTTTCGCTGTCCATCGTCGGCTTGGCGACCCAAGGAGCGCACCGGCAAGCTTACCGTCGCATTTATGAACCGCAAACGATGGGCCGGCTGGCGCCTCATCGACTGAGGCGGCTATTCTCCAGCTTCGCCATGACCGTTTCTCTCCTTCCCTTACTCGCCACCGGTTTCGTGCTCGGCTGGTCGGTCGCCTGGCCGCCCGGGCCGATCAACGCCGAGATCGCCCGCCGCTGCCTGGCCGGCGGCTTCTGGGCCGGCTTCACGCTGCTTCTCGGCGCCTGCAGCGGCGACGCCTTGTGGGCCGTGCTCGTTTCCCTCGGCGTCGGCCTGTTGTTTAGCGGAAGGATCGCGCGCGAGGCGATGGGCGTCGTCAGCGTCGTCTTGCTGGTCGCCCTCTGCGGCCTCTTTTTGCGCGGCGCCTGGCGCGCGCTGCGGCGCTCAAAGTCGCAATCAGCCGAGCCGTCGCGTTTCAACTCAAAACAGGCGAGCTTCCTGCTCGGCGCGACGATGGCGCTGACGAGCCCGTGGAACGTCGCCTTCTGGCTCGCGGCGATGGGACGCCCGGAAATGGCGGGCTATCCGACGCCGGCGCTGCTGGCGTTGGCGGCAGCCGTGATCGCCGGCGCGCTGACATGGGGCGTCTTGTGGTCGGGCTCGGTCACGATACTCCGCCGGCGCGCCGACTCTGGCGACAGGAGCCGTTGGTGGGCGTTTGGAATAGACTTGGCGACTGGCGCGCTCATGGCCTATTTCGCCATTCGCTCCGGGCTACGGTTGTTCGCAGGATAGCGGCGCGGGCGGTCCGGCAGGGTTTTGCGAGGCAACGCGGGTCAAACGCTTCTTGGAGGTCCAAATGAACTGGAATTCGAAACTGGCGCTTGGCGCCTCGTTGGCCATTTCGTTTCAACCGCTCGCAACGGCTGAGACATTGGTGACGCATCGCATTCCGGCGGCTTTGGCGCTCGAAGCCGTCGGCGAGGCCGTCGCCGCCTGCGCGCGCCAAGGCTATAACGAGACGGCGGTTTTGGTCGATGCGGACGGGGTGCGTGAGGCGGTCCTCCGCGGAGACCGCGCCGGCGCCCACACGTTGGACAGCGCGTACGACAAGGCTTACACCGCCGCTTCCTTCAAGTCCGATACAAGCGCGCTGGTCGAGCGCGCGAAAACAGCGCCGATCGCGCCGCTGCTGGCGAAATTGCCGCATCTTCTTCTTTTTGGCGGCGGCTTGGTCATCAAGGTCGATGATGAAGTCGTCGGCGCGATCGGCGCGGCCGGCGCCCCAGGCGCGGAATTGGACGACGCTTGCGCGCGGGCGGGTCTCGACAAGATCCGCGATCGCCTCAAATAGCGGCGCGGGTTACTCAACGCTGAGGCCGAGAAAAGGCGCGTAGATTGGGCGGGCTCTGGTCGGACATCCTCCTTATATTATGAGCTCGCTGCTCAAGAGGCGGAGCCCGGCCGTTCCCGGAATGTTTGTAACCGCCAAACGGAACGCTAATGTCCCAGGCGGGATAATTGATGTGCACATTGCCGGTGCGCATGCGTCGAGCGATCGCGCGCGCTTTGCTCAAATCCCTGCTTTGAACATATGAAGCGAGACCGTAGGCCGTGTCGTTCGCTCGCTCGACCGCCTCGTCAACGTCGTCATAGGGCGTGATCGAGAGCACGGGGCCAAATATTTCTTCCCGAGCGATCCGCATTCCCGCGTTCACATTGGCGAAAACGGTCGGCCGCGCAAAATAGCCTCGGTTGAGACCGCTCGGCCGGCCGAGCCCGCCGGTGACGAGCGTAGCGCCGTCGGCAAGCCCGCTCTCGATTAGGCTCTGGATTTTGTCGAACTGCGCCTTGCCGACCACCGGCCCGAGATTGACGCCGGGTTGATCCGCCGGGCCGACGATGAGACGTTCGGCTGCTGCTTTGGCGATCGCCGCCGCCTTGTCGTGCTGATCGCGCGGCACGTACATGAGGGTCGGCGCATCGCAGGATTGGCCGGAATTGGCGAAGCAGGCCTTAACGCCTTTGGTCACGGCCTCATCCAGATCCGCGTCGGGCAGCAGAATGTTGGGGGACTTGCCGCCAAGCTCTTGGCAGACGCGTTTGACGGTGTCGGCCGCCCGCCGGGCGGCGTCAACCGCTCGGTCGACGTCGCTTGTCGACCCGAGAGAAATACGCGCGAAGGCTTCCTCCGTCGACGGATTGACGACGTCCAAGGTACGGGAGGATTGCGGATCGACCCATGCGCCGTCGATGTAGAATTGCTGATCGTGCGTCACGGGTCTGGCCTCCTTTGACGTTTCGCGGATCCTCCTGACAGGGCGGACTTGCCGATCAGCCGTCAAGCCGGACCGTCGCGCCAGGCGAGCGCCGCTTTCAGGCCTTGCTCGCGACGAATGCGGTCAAATTCGCCGCGCCGCGGGCCGCCGGCGCTTTCGATGAATATGTCGGTTTCGAGCGCTTGCGCGAGCGCGGCCTTCATCCCCATCGCTTCGTAGCTGCGATTAAGCGCTCGCTTCGACAATTGCACGGCAATCGGATCGGCCGCGGCGATGCTTTCCGCCAGCGCAAGGGCTTTCGCCAGCTCCTCCCCTTGCGGCGCGACGTGATTGACGATGCCGAGCGCGAGCGCTCGCTCGGCGGTGAGGTGGTCGTCGCCGGTGAGCAGGATTTCCTTTGCGACCTTAGGACCCGTCATGAAGGGCAGGAGCATGGCGACCGCGCCGGAGCCGAATTTCACCTCGGGCGCGCCCAAGCGCGTGTTGGCTGCGGCGACGGTGATGTCGCAGGCGAGCGACAATTCGAACGCGCCGCCGATGCAATAGCCATGGATCGCGGCGATCGTCGGCTTCGGGCACTCCCAAAACGCCATGATGAAAGCGAAATCCGCCTCAAGCACGCGTCGCCAATCCGTTAGACTGCGCTGGCCCGCCGTTGCGGCGCCGGCCTTGAGGTCGAACCCGGCCGAGAACGCGCGGCCCTCGCCGCGCACGACGATTGCGAGCGTGGTCTCGTCGGCGCCGAGTTCAGCCATCATCTGCGTCGTCGCTTCGACAAGCGGGCCGTCGAAAGCGTTGAGCACGGCCGGCCGATTGAAAGACACAATCGCTATGCGGCCGCGTCGTTCGAGCTTGAGCGTCTCGGATTCCGTCATTTCGTTCTCTCTCAGCTTGTCACGACAGGCCCAGCCGGTCCAAAGCCCGCATCGCCGCGAGCGAGGCGGCGAAGCCGACCCGCTTCAGCGGCGAAAAGGGAATCGGCGCGACCTCCGAAATGGGCAGGACAGGCTCATAGGATTTGTGCGTCGCCAGACGCGCGAGCTCGGCGCCCATGGCGCTCTGCCAACCGATCCCGCGCCCCTGGCAACCGATCGCCGCAAACATATCGGGCCTGACCTTGTGCAGGCGCGGCCAATAATCGGGATGAATCGCGACGCGGCCGCCCCAGCGATGGGTGAACTTTATTTCCTTCAAGGCGGGATAGAGCGCGCCGACTTCACTGACGAGATGCGCCCAATCGCGCTCCGGGCCCGGCTCACGATACGGTCCACGGCCGCCCATCAACAGGCGTCCCGCCGCGTCGAGGCGCCAATAGCGGATGACGCCGCGTGTATCAGAGAGAACTTCTCCCCCGGGCAGAATGGCCGCGCGCAGCGCCCCAGGCAGCGGTTCGGTGGCGATCTGCAACGAGGTCGCAGCAACAATCGAACGCGGCAATTCCGGAATGAGGCTGTCTGAATACGCATTAGCGCAGAGAAGGACTTTCTCAGCCGTCGCGACCGCCCCCGTCGCCGTCCTCGCTGTCCAGCCGCGGCCCCGCCGATCGAGCGAGACGACGCGCGAGTTGCGGTAGATTCGCGCTCCCGACGCAATTGCCGCCCTCGCCAGCTCTCTCGCATAGGAGAGCGGCTGCAGGCGGCCGGCGCGGCGATCGACAAAAGCTCCGATGTAGGCGTCTGCGCCGATCAAGCGTCGCGCTTCCGCCCTCTCCACATAGGCGACGTCGGCGCCGCGCTTGCGCCATTGCGCGGCGCGGGCCTGCGCCTTTTTGGCGGCTTTCTCGGAATGAACGCCCTGAATCCAGGCTGTGCGTCGCGCCTCCGCCTTCAAGCCAAGACGCTCGATAAGGTCGAACACGAAATCCGCGGTTCCCCCGGCGAAGCGCCACAGCCTTTCGCCACGTTCTTCGCCCAGCGCCGCCTCGATCTCGTTGGGATCATGCTTGAGGCCTGGGATGACCTGACCGCCATTGCGGCCCGACGCGCCAAAGCCCGGCGTCTCGGCTTCGAGAACCAAAACGTCGCGGCCTGCTTCGGCAAGATGGAGCGCGGCGGAAAGGCCAAGATAGCCGGCGCCGATCACCAGAACGTCTGCGTCGGCGTCGCCGGCGAGCGGTTCGAGCTCCGGCTCCGCAACGGCTGTCTCCTCCCAGAGATTGGCGAGACGGATCATGGGTCAGTAGCTTGGCGGCGTGATCGCCCAAATCACTTCTGTCTCGTCCGGGCCGGGATTGCGATAGCGATGGGGCAGGGCGCTCTTGAAGCCGAAACTGTCGCCAGCCTCGAGCGTCGCCATGCGGCCGTCGACCCAGAGTTCGAACCGGCCGCGGATCACCACGCCTGCTTCTTCGCCCGCATGGGCGTAAGGCTCGTCGCCCGACGAGGCGCCGGGCGGGAAG
>DATGHD010000283.1:0-2026 GCA_035308145.1 Roseiarcus sp. | reverse complement strand
GACGCCGAGGGCCGCGAGCAGAGCGCGGCCCTTTTTGTTTCAGTTTGAGCCGGTATTTGCGGCGCCGTCTTTGCGCCTCCGAGAGGGCTGGCGCGCAGGTGATGGTTCGGCCCCTTGCGCACCGCCCCTGGCCGGTCCCGCTGTGTCGCGCATCGCGGGGCCGGCCTTGAGCCTTTCAATTTGCGTTGCCGGGGACATTAGTTCCTCGAAGGGAAGGGCCGCGGCGCTTAACGGCGCTGCGGCTCTTTCGGCTCGTCACGACTTCGGCGAGCACAACCCCAGCGCCGCCCTTAATCACATTGTGGTTACCCAAGCGCTACCCCTGGGCAGGAAAATTTCTAATATTAGAAATTAAAAAGTAACTATATAATATTGATATACCTTGTCTAATCCGCATGGCAGCCAGAATGCGAGTTCGGTTCTTAAGGCAGGGACAAGGTTGCGTCCATGCCGGGGCGGAGCGCGATGCCGCGCCCTCGATCAGCTCAACCCAAGAGAACCTACCCCGCCTGGGCCGCGGCCAGCGCCTTCTCGACGCCGGGCCAGCCGCTGGCGACGCGGGCCTTGGCCGCAGCAATCAGCCATGGCGGGGCGCGATGGGCCTCCGAAAGCACGTTGACCAGGGCGGCCAGCGCTTCCGGCGTCTTGGCGCGATCGACTTGGCCGACCAGCCATTCGGCCTGATCGCCGGCCACGACCCCGGTCGGCCGCGCCTGCCAGAGCACATGATCGGTGATCATCTCGACGAAAAATTCGGTCCATTCCGGCGACTTCGTCGCCTTGGACCGCGCGACGGCGAAGAGCTCCTCCGCCGCCTCGCGCGAGACCTGGCCGTCGGCGAAAACCTCGCGCCTCAGCCACGCCACGTCCAACCCGCTCACAACGCCCCCATGAATGAGGGCGCTGATGATGGTTGGGCTCCTGTCCACTTCGAACGCCATGGATTTCGACATCGTCCTCGACACCCCTTGCGCCGCCTCGTTGGACGGCGCGTTTTTGTTGGCGAGGACTTTGCGGCCGCAACATTTGCCAGGAAGTGAATCCGGCGCGGCGGCTTGTTGGCAGAGTTAAGGGGGCGCCAAAACCCATGGTTGAGGGATGATGAAGCGGCGGGCCGGCCGCCGCTCGCTCATTGGATTTTCGTCCAATTGAGGCCGAGAAAATTCGCTGTTCCTGGCCCGGTCAGCGAAAAGGGCAGCGTTCCGGAATTCGCGCCGATCGGCTGGCCGGGATTGCACATGTTGGCGACGCAGACGATCCAGCTCCGGCGCGAATATTGAAAGGTCGCCGGCGCCGCGAAGGAATAGAGACCGCTATCGACGATCACGCCGCCGGCGCCCTCAACGCCATTGCCTCCTTCGACAACGATTTCGCGGCGATACTGACCGGCTCCCGTCAGCGTCAGCGTTTGCACGTCGCTCGAACTGACGCCGGGAACAAGCCCACTCGGCGTTCCCTCGACCTGGCTCCGCCAAACGCCCGCGATCGCTGCGTCCTGCGCGTCGGCGACGCCGGCGGCAAGTCCAGCCGCACAACCAAGCGCAGTCAGGATCGTCGCCAAAGTTCGCATCAGCGCCGCCTTTCCTTATGCCCCGCCCGCCCTCGCCTTTCGCATCCTCGACCAGCTAAGACAGCGGCGCAACGATCGGATGACGGGCGTCCAGCAGGTGAGCGTTGCGGAGCGAACCGCGGCTCAAAGAGACGGCTCTCGCCGCTGTGGCGCCTGCGGGATTCCTGACCATTCGTTTCGCAAATGTCCGGAATGACACGCGCAAGTACGCTCGCGCTCAGAGCAGCCCCTACAGCGGAATATTGTCGTGCTTCTTCCAGGGATTTTCGAGCTTCTTGTGCCTGAGCATGGCGAGCGTGCGCGACACGCGCTTTCTCGTTGCGTGCGGCATGATCACTTCGTCGATATAGCCGCGCTCGGCGGCGACAAAGGGCGACAAGAACCGCGCCTCATACTCGGCCGTCCGCTCGGCGATTTTGGCCGGATCATTGATGTCGGCGCGGAAAATGATCTCGA
>DATGHD010000282.1:0-8922 GCA_035308145.1 Roseiarcus sp. | reverse complement strand
CCTATCATGGCGCGACGCTCGGCGCCTTATCCGCCGGCGGCCATAAGGCGCGCCGCGCGACCTATGCGCCGATGCTGATCGAATTCGGACGAGCGCCGGCCTGCTACGCCTATCGCGGCCGAAAAGAGGACGAGAGCGACGAGGCCTACGGCCTTCGCGTCGCCGACGTGGTGGAGGGCGAAATCCTCCGGCTCGGGCCTCAGAATGTCGCAGCCTTCATTGCCGAGACCGTCTCGGGCGCGACGTTGGGCGCCGTCCCGCCGACGCCGGGCTATTTCAAGCGCATCCGCGAGATTTGCGACCGCCACGGCGCCCTCTGGATCGCCGATGAAGTGATGTGCGGCTCGGGCCGCACCGGGACTTTCTTCGCCTTCGAGCAAGAAGGCGTCGCACCCGACATTATCGCCATCGCCAAGGGATTGGGCGCCGGCCTCCAGCCGATCGCCGCCGTCCTCGCCAACGAGCGCGTCATCGCGGCGATCGAGGAAGGCTCGGGGGCGACCGCCCATGGCCAGACCTACATGGGCCACCCGATGGTCTGCGCCGCCGCGCTCGCGGTGATCGAGACAATCGAGCGGGATCATCTTCTCGACCATGTCGTCGCGCGAGGGGAGCAACTCGGCGCAGCTTTGGCCTCGCGCTTCGGCCAGCACCCTTATGTCGGCGATATTCGCGGACGCGGCCTTTTCCGCGGCGTCGAATTCGTCCGCGATCGTGAAAGCAAGGCGCCGTTTCCGGCCAAGGCGAAGCTCGCGCAAAGGCTGAAAGAGGCCGCGATGGCGCGCGGCTTGATGACCTATCCTGCGAGCGGCTGCGCCGACGGCGTCTCCGGCGATCATGTGCTGCTCGCGCCGCCCTATATCGTCAGCGCGGACGAGGTTGAAACGATCGTCGACCGCTTTGCGCTTGCGGTCGACGATGCGATCGCTGCGGCGCAATCGGCGATTTGAAGCCCGCGCGCCCTCTTCCGCCGCAGGAGATGGGACGCGCGGGGCCGCCGCGCGCGCGCCAAGGCCCATTTGCGACGCCGAAAGCTCGAGCCGGTTGCCAATTGCAGGTTGTGAATTAGAAAGGCCGACAAATTCGCTCGAGGCCGGTCTCGCCTTTTGCGGGGCGCCGGCAACCATTTGGAGGAGACGCATGTCCAAGAGGCCGCCCTTCCGCGCCGACCACGTCGGCAGTTTCCTAAGGCCGCAAAGGCTGATTGAGGCGCGCGAAGCCTTCTTTGCCGACAAGCTGCCGGCCGAGCGCTTGCGGGAGGTTGAGGACGAATGCATTCGCGAGGTGGTGGCCGCGCAAGAGAATGTGGGGCTCAAGGGCGTCACCGACGGCGAATTTCGCCGCACCTACTTTCACGTCGATTTTCTCGAGAAGCTCGACGGCGTCACCGTGACTTACGGCGATTTCGTCGCAAAATTCCGCAAGGACGATGGAACCGAGGTCGGCTTCCGTCCGCCGACCATGCATGTCGAATCGAAAATTCGCCAGGCAACGCCGATCCAAGGCGCCGACTTCGATTTCCTCAAAGCCACGACGCGTCAGACGCCGAAAGTCTGCATTCCCGCGCCGTCGATGCTGCATTTCCGCGGCGGCCGCAAGGCGATTAGCGAAAGCGTCTACCCCGATCTCGATGCCTTCTACGACGATTTGACCGCCGCGTACCGCGACGAGGTCGGCGATCTCGCAAGACGCGGCTGCCGCTACTTGCAGCTCGACGACACCAATCTCGCCTATCTTTGCGACCCGGCGATCCGCGAATCGACGAAAGCCCGCGGCGACGACCCCGACGCGCTCACTCATCTCTATTGCCGCCTCGTCAACGATTCGATCCGCGACCGGCCAAAGGACATGGTGATTTCCGTTCACCTCTGCCGTGGCAATTTCAAGAGCGCCTGGGTCGCGCAGGGCGGCTATGAGCCGGTCGCCGACATCCTGCTCAACGAGATGAAGATCGACGGGTTCTTTCTTGAGTATGACGACGAGCGCTCCGGCGATTTCGCGCCGCTGCGCTTTGCCCCCAAGGGCAAGACGATCGTTCTTGGTCTGATGAGCTCGAAGAGCCCGGTGGTGGAAGGAAAGGACGAGATCAAGAAGCGTATCGACGAGGCGACCCGCTATGTCCCGCTGGAGCAATGCGCCCTGAGCCATCAATGCGGTTTCTCCTCGACCGCGCATGGCAACGATCTTTCCGAGGCTGACGAGTGGAAGAAGTTGGCGCGAGCGGTGGAAGTTGCACGGGAAGTGTGGGGAGAGGTGTGACGGGCGAAGCGTAGGTCCGAAGACCGGCGTCTGAGTTCGCAATCGTTGTCATTCCTGCGGAAGCGGGAATCCAGTCCGCGCTCGAAACTCTCAACGCTTCGACATCTGGATTCCCGCTTTCGCGGGAATGACAGAGAAACGGCGAGCATTTGCCGCCGCGCGCTCTCGCCCGCTATGCTGGCGGGCGTGAGCCGATGAGGCTGGGGAGGAACTATGACGAAGGACGCCGAAGAGAAGCCGAAACGCCCTTCGGTGACCGACCAGGAAGCGCTGCAATTCCATGCTCGCGGCCGGCCGGGCAAGCTCGAAATCGTGCCGACCAAACCGATGGCGACGCAGCGCGACCTCTCGCTCGCCTACTCTCCAGGGGTCGCCGCGCCCGTCAAGGCGATCCACGCCGATCCTTCAACCGCCTTTGACTACACGACGCGCGGCAACATTGTCGCGGTGATTACCAATGGCACGGCGATTCTCGGCCTCGGCAATCTCGGCGCGCTGGCTGCAAAGCCGGTGATGGAGGGCAAGGCGGTGCTCTTCAAGCGCTTCGCCGACATTGATTCGATTGATCTGGAAGTCGCGACCGAGGATCCGGAGGAATTCATCAATAGCGTGCGTTTCTTGGGACCAAGCTTCGGCGGCATCAACCTCGAGGACATCAAGGCGCCGGAATGCTTTTTGATCGAGGAGCGCCTGCGCGAATTGATGGAGATTCCGGTCTTCCATGACGATCAGCACGGCACGGCGATCATCGCCGCCGCCGGCATGATCAACGCGATGAAGCTCACCGGGAGAGACATCAAAACGACGCGGCTGGTCTGCAACGGCGCCGGCGCGGCGGGCATCGCCTGCCTCGATCTCATCAAGGCGATCGGCTTTGCGCCGCAGAACGTCATGCTCTGCGACACCAAGGGCGTGGTTTGGCGCGGCCGCGCCGAGGGAATGAACCAATGGAAGTCGGCCCACGCGGTCGATACGCCTTTGCGCACGCTCGCCGAGGCGGTCGCCGGCGCCGATATTTTCTTCGGCCTCTCGGCCAAGGGCGCGCTGACCGCGGAGATGGTCAAGACCATGGCGCCCAATCCAATCATCTTCGCCATGGCCAATCCCGATCCGGAGATCACGCCGGAGGAGGCGCACAGAGTTCGCGACGACGCAATCATCGCGACCGGCCGCTCGGACTATCCGAACCAGGTCAACAACGTGCTCGGCTTCCCGTACATTTTTCGCGGCGCGCTCGACGTGCGCGCCAAGACCATCAACATGGAGATGAAAATCGCCGCCGCGAACGCGCTCGCCGAGCTCGCTCGCGAAGACGTGCCGGACGAGGTCGCGGCCGCGTACCAGGGGGCGCGACCGCGCTTCGGCCGCGATTACATCATTCCGGTCCCCTTCGATCCGCGCCTGATCCACGTCATTCCCTCCGCCGTCGCTAAGGCGGCGATGGATTCCGGCGTCGCGCAAAAGCCGATCGTCGATTTGCGCGCCTATCAGGCGCAGCTTTCGGCGCGGCGCGATCCGGTGGCAGGCGCGCTTCAGCGGATCATTGAGCGGGTGCGCCGCACCCCGAAGCGCGTCGTCTTCGCCGAAGGCGAAGAGGAGCAGGTGATCCGCGCCGCCTATTCTTTTGCGACCCAGGGGCTCGGCTCGGCGGTGCTGGTCGGGCGCGAAAATCGCGTGCGCGCGACGGCCGAAGCCGCCGGCTTCGACCTCGCCGAGCGAGGAATTGAAATCCACAACGCCGCGCTATCCTCGCGCAACGCGCTCTACGCCCAGTTCCTTTATGAGCGGCTGCAACGCCGCGGCTTCCTTTTCCGCGATTGCCAGCGCCTGATCAACCAGGACCGCAACACGTTCGCCGCGGCCATGGTCGCCCAAGGCGACGCCGACGCGATGGTCACCGGCGTCACCCGCAATTTTTCGGTCGCGTTGGAAGAAGTGCGTCGCGTCATCGATCATAAGCCGGGTCATCGCGTCATCGGCGTTTCGCTGGTGCTGGCGCGCGGGCGCCCGGTCGTCGTCGCCGATACCGCGATCGCCGAAATGCCGACCGCCGAAGACTTGGCGCAGATCGCCATCGAGGCGGCGGGCGTCGCCCGGAGACTTGGCTACGAGCCCCGCGTGGCGATGCTCGCCTTCTCCTCCTTCGGCCATCCGCCGGGCGAAAGGTCGATGCGCGTGCAGGAGGCGGTGCGCATCCTCGATCAGCAGCGCGTCGACTTTGAATACGACGGCGAAATGGCGGCCGACGTCGCGCTCAGCCGCGAAGCCATGGCGTCGTACCCGTTCTGCCGCCTGACCGACGCCGCCAATGTCTTGATCATGCCGGCGTTCCACTCGGCTTCGATCTCGACCAAGATGCTGCAGGAGCTCGGCGGCGCCACGGTGATCGGCCCGCTGATCGTCGGCCTCGAAAAGCCGGTGCAGATCGTGCCGCTTGGGGCAAAGGATTCCGACATCATCAATATGGCGGCGCTGGCGAGCTTTAATATTGGGGGGTGAGCCTCTTCCCCCGCTTCGCCCGGCAGGGGACCGTCAGACCTTCATCTGCGCGCCGAGCTCGACCACGCGGTCCGACGGGATATGAAAAAAGTCCGGCGCATTGGTCGCTTGTTTGGCGAGCGCGATGAACAGCCGATCCTGCCAGCTCGGCATGTCCGAATTGCTTGCCGCTTTCAAGGTGCGGCGGCCGACGAAGAACGACGTCGTCATGATGTCGAACTTCCATCCCTGCTTGCGTAGCAGCGCCAGCGCGTTGGGGATGCGCGGCGATTCCATATAGCCGAAATGCACGGTGACGCCGATGAAGTCGGGCGACAGTTTCTCGATCTCGATCCTCTTGCTCGCAAGCACGCGCGGCGTCGTCTCGGTGCGGACGCACATGATTACGACGCGCTCGTGCACGACTTTGTTGTGCTTCAAATTATGCATGAACGAGGAGGGCGCGACGCTCGGATCGCTGGTCAGGAAAATCGCGGTGCCGGGCACCCGCACCGGCTTCGATTTCTCCAGCATCTTGATCAAGTCCTTCATCGGGATCGAATCGCGATGCGTCTTGATCGAGAGGATTTCGCTGCCGCGCGCCCAGGTCCACATCACCAGCACCATGGCGCCGCCGAGCAAGAGCGGGATCCAGCCGCCGTCGAGGACCTTGTAGAGATTGGCGACGAAGAAGCTGACGTCGATCGACAAAAAGACGCAGACGAGCGCCAGCGCGCTCCACAGCGGCCAGCGCCATAGGCGCCAGACCACGAAAAAGGCGAGCGACGTCGTCGCCACCATCGTGCCGGAGACCGCAATACCATAGGCGTTGGCGAGCGCGTCGGAGGTGCGGAACAGGAGAACGAGCGCCAGCACGCCGAGCAGCAGCAGCCGATTGATCCGCGGGATGAAGATTTGCCCTTCCTGGATGTCGGACGTGTGGACGATCTCGAGACGCGGCAGCAGGCCGAGCTGGATCGCCTGCCGCGCCAAGGAATAGGCGCCGGTGATCACTGCTTGGCTGGCGATGACCGTGGCGATCGTCGACAAAATGACTAACGGCATCAGCAGCCAGCTCGGCGCCAGCAAATAGTAGGGATTGGCGACGGCGCTCGGATCGGCGATCAGATGCGCGCCCTGGCCGAGATAATTGAGCGCCAGGGCCGGGAGCACCAGGGACGACCATGCCGCCCGGATCGGGCCGCGGCCAAAGTGGCCCATATCGGCGTAGAGCGCCTCGGCGCCGGTGACGGCGAGAAAGACGCTGCCGAGCACGATGAAGCCGAAGAAGCCATGTTGGAAGAGATAGCCGACGCCGCGCAGGGGGTTCAGCGCCTTCAAGATTTGCCAAGCCTCGCTGAGATGCGCTGCGCCAAGCGCGGCAATGGTCACGAAGAATACGAGCATGATCGGCCCGAAGAAGGCCGCCACACGCGCCGTGCCTCGACTCTGGGCGGTGAAGAGCACGACCAGGATCAGAACCGTCGCCGGAATGATGAAAGGGGAAAGCCCCGGCGAAACCTGCTTCAGGCCTTCCAGCGCGGAGAGAACCGAGATCGCCGGCGTAATGATGGCGTCGCCTGAAAACAGAGCCGAACCAACGACGCCGAGAAAAAAGATCAACTTCGTTCGATGGCCTAACGCGCTCTGGGCGAGCGCCATGAGCGAGAGGATGCCGCCTTCGCCGCGGTTGTCGGCCCGCATGAGGAAAAGGACATATTTGGCCGTGACGGTGACGATCAGCGCCCAGATGATCAATGAGATGACGCCAATGATGTGGTCCGGCGGCAGGCCGAAACGCTTGGCGTGTTCGAGCGAGGCGCCGAGCGCATAAAGGGGGCTCGTGCCGATGTCGCCGAACACAACGCCAATGGAGCCCAGCGCCAGCATGCCAAAAGCGCCGGCTGAATGATGAGCGCCGTCTATGGCGTCATGTCCATTGACCGCGGGCGCGGCAGCGCCGCGCATCGCATCCTGCATTATCGATCTCTCTCGGGAGTCGTCTCTTTGGGGACCCTGTGGTCCCAGTCGCACGCGGGCGCCCCTATACAACGCCGCCTCGGGCGCGGAAAGAGCGCTTTTGCGGCCAGGCGTCGAGCGGCTGCTTCGGCGCTTGCCATGCTCGCCCCTTCTTGCGAAACGAGCCGCGGATGCCTTTTCAAAGCGCCCCCCTGCCGATTGACGAGGTTTTAGAACCGCTTCGCCAATGCCTTGCGGCCAAAAGCCGCGCCGTCTTGGTCGCCCCGCCGGGGGCCGGAAAGACAACGCGCGTCCCCCTTGCGCTGTTCGACGAAAGTTTTTTGCGCAATCGCAAAATTCTCTTGCTCGAGCCCAGGCGCCTCGCGGCGCGCGCCGCCGCGCAACGGATGGCGTTAACCCTCGGCGAAAAAGTGGGCGAGACGATCGGCCTCCGCGTGCGGATGGAATCGCAAGTCTCGGCGAAGACGCGCGTCGAAGTCGTCACGGAGGGCGTCTTCACGCGCATGATCCTCGACGATCCGGCCCTGGAGCGCGTCGGCGCGGTTCTCTTCGATGAGTTTCACGAGCGCTCGCTCGACGCCGATCTCGGCCTCGCTCTGGCGCTCGACGCGCAAAGCGCGCTGCGCGAGGATTTGCGCCTCCTCGTCATGTCGGCGACGCTCGACGGCGCTCGCGTATCGCGCCTGCTCGGCGAGGCGCCGATGATCGAAAGCGCCGGCCGCGCCTTTCCCGTCGAGACGCGCTATGTCGGGCGCGGTCCCAATCTTCGCATCGAAGAGGACGTGGCGCGGGTCGCGCTCGCCGCGCTCAAAGAAGAGCCCGGCTCGATCCTCGCCTTCCTGCCCGGCCAAGGCGAGATTTTGCGCGCGGCTGCGACACTAGGCGAGCGGTTGCAAGGCGAGAGGGTCGATATCGCGCCGCTCTATGGCGCGATGGACCGCGCGGCGCAGGACAAGGCGATTGCGCCGTCGCCGCCGGGTCGCCGCAAGATCGTGCTCGCCACGTCGATCGCTGAGACGTCGCTAACTATCGAGGGCGTGCGCATCGTCATCGACAGCGGCCTCTCCCGCGTCCCGCGTTTCGAGCCGGATGTCGGCGTGACGCGGCTCGAGACGCAACGCGTCTCGCGCGCCGGCGCCGACCAGCGGCGGGGCCGCGCCGGACGCAATGAGCCGGGCGTCTGCTATCGCTTGTGGGAGGAAGCCGCCAATGGCGCGCTCAAGCCTTTCGCCGAGCCTGAAATCCTTTCCGCTGACCTTTCGGGCTTTCTGCTCGATTGCGCCTCATGGGGCGTCGCGGATCCCTCGACGCTTGCCCTTCTCGATGCGCCGCCGGCCCCGGCGCTCGCCGAAGCGCGGGCCTTGCTCGAGCGGATCGGCGCGCTTGATGCGACGGGTCGGATCACCGAGGAGGGCCGCGCCATCGCCAAGCTCGCGTTGCCGCCGCGGTTGGCGCGGATGGTCGTCGACGCCGGCCGGCGCGGCGAGGCGGAGCAGGCCAGCCGGCTCGCCGTTCTCATCTCGGAGCGCGGCCTTGGCGGCGACAGCCTCGATCTTGCCGAGCGCCTCGAGCGCTGGGGCCGCGAGCGCTCGCTGCGCGCCGAGGAGGCGCGTCGTCTTGCGCGGAGCATCGTCGCGCGGAGCGCAGGGGCGTGCGCGATCGACGAAGAAACCCGTTCCAGCGTTGGCGCCTTGCTGGCGCTCGCGTTCCCTGAGCGCATCGCCAAGGCGCGCGGTCGCCGCGGCGAATTTCTGATGGTCAATGGGCGCGCGGCGACGCTTGACGCCGCCGACGCGCTCGCCGGCGCCTCGTACCTCGCGATCGGCGAAGCGACCGGCCGGGCCGCCGCGACGCGTATTCTCAGCGCCGCCTCTCTTACTTACGAGGAAATCGAAGCGCTCGCCGCGGATCAGATCGAGACGCGCGAGGAGACCGTGTTCGACCGCGCCTCGGCCTCCTTACGCGCGCGAAAAACCCGCCGGCTTGGCGCGATCACGCTTTTCGAACGGACGCTCGCCGTCGAGCCGAGCGAGGAGACCGCCGCGGCTCTCGCCAAAGGCGTCATTTCGCTCGGCCTCGACCGTCTGCCTTGGACCAAGGAGACCAGGCAATGGCGCGATCGCGTGATGTTCTTATCGCGCGCCGAGCCCGGCGAATGGCCCGATCTTTCCGACGCGGCGCTTTCGAATCCTAATTGGCTCGCGC
>DATGHD010000281.1:0-7301 GCA_035308145.1 Roseiarcus sp. | reverse complement strand
CGGCTCAGGTCCTGGCGGCTTGGCGGCGGCGCTTGCCGCCGCTCGCGCGGGCGTCGAGGTCGCGCTCGTCGAGCGCTTCGGCTGTTTCGGCGGCAACATCACGACGGTCGGCGTTGAAGGCTTCGCCTGGTATCGGCACGAGGCGACGGTCGAAGCGGGCGGCGTCGGCCGCGAATTCGAGGAGCGCGCCAAGGCGATGGGCTTGGCGACGCCGGAAAGCCAGTCGCTCAGCTACGAACTCGATTCTGAAGGGTTCAAGCTCGTCGCCGACCGCCTGGTGGAGGAAGCCGGCGTGCGGCCGATGCTGCACCGCCAGTTCGTCGCCCCGATCATGGACGGCAATGCGGTCACCGGCATCATCACCGAATCCAAATCCGGCCGCGAGGCGATACTCGCCAAGCGGGTGATCGACGGCACAGGCGATGCGGACATGGCCGAGCGCGCCGGCGCGCCGACAATCAAAACGCCGCTTGAGCATATGCAGGCCGCCTCGGTGATGTTCCATCTCGCCGGCGTCGACAAGCGCGCCTTTCTCGAGGGCGTTCGCGCCGATCGGCAGACCTATGGCGACTGGTCGACCGGCGAGTGGCGCGTCGAGACTTCGGGCAAGGAGGACAAGATGTTCTCGCCCTTCCTGAAGAAGCCTTTCGCCCAAGCAATCGACGCCGGCATAATTCCCGCCCATCTCAATACGATCGCCGGCACCTGGGGCGCGGTCCACGACGACGGCCAACTGACCTATATGAACGTCGTCCATCTCGCAGGCTGCGATGGAACCGATCCCGACAGCATGACCCGCCACGAGATCGAGGGGCGACGGCAGGCGATGCTCGCCATCGAGGCCCTCCGCCGCTTCACGCCGGGTTGCGCGGCCGCGCGCTTAAGAAACTTCGGCATGACGATCGGAATCCGCGATACGCGCAAGATCGACGCAGCGTACAACCTTTGCGAAGGCGACGTGCGCAATGAAGCGCGATTCGAGGACACGATCGGCGTCTATCCGGAATTCATCGATGGATATGGCGTCCTGATCCTTCCGACGACGGGTCGCTACATGCATATTCCCTATCGGGCGCTTCTTCCGAAGCGGGTGAAGAACCTCATCGTCGCCGGCCGGGCGATCGGCGGCGACCGCATCGCCCATGCCGCGACGCGCAACATGGCGTGCTGCGCGGTCGCGGGTCAGGGGGCGGGAATCGCCGCGGCCCTGTCGGTGAAGAGCGGAAGCGATCTGGACCGTGTGAACATGGCGGATGTTCACAAGGAGCTCGACCGGCAAGGCGTGCGGTTTCGGTGATCGGCGCTCACTGCGCTGCGAAACGGTCGACGAGGGCCTGCGCCTCCTTTGTCAGCGCCGGAAATTCCGGCGCGCCGCTCGCCTTTTCGGACCAGCACTTATGCACCGCGACCTCGCCTTCATCCTCGAGCTTTGTCGACTCATCGAAGATCTTTTCGTCCTTCGACCCTGAACTGTTATAGGCTTCGATCGCCTTGTCACTTTTCGCCTTGTACTCCTGCCAGACCGCGTCGCAGGCGGCGATCGGCGCCAGCTTCGCCTTGACGTTGACGATGGCGATGAAGACCTTGCCGTTCTTTACGACGGCGACGGCGATCTGACCCGGCGGTTCGATCGCGCGGTCTTGAGATTCTTGGCCGAGAAGAGCAACCGCGCCGGCGGCCCCGTCGGGCTTGCGGATCGGCAGAACGGCGTAGATCGACATCGCCGCGTCCGCACTGACAGCTTGGGTGTAGAAGGCCTCCGAATGAAAGGCCGCCTCAGGGTCCGCCGGCGGGTTGGCCAGATCATTCCACCAGTCCTTATGTGCAACGAGCCAGAAGCGCAGCAGGCCCTCCGTGCTCACCAGCGCGTCGCCCGACAGATCCTTCCTCGTGAACCGGACGCCATCGAGCGCCCCGAATCCCTCATCGTCGCTCATCAAAGTGTCCGGGCTCATCATCGTCGGACCGGGAAAACCTTCCAGTTTCTTGACGCCGACGAGGCTCCTCAATTGCGCTTCGAGTCCGGCGCTGAGGCGCTTCTCCTCGGCGTCCCGTTTCGCGCCCGACATCTTTTTGAGAACTTCGATCGCGTGGTCGCGCGCGGCGAGATAGGTCTGTTCGGGAGACGCGGCCTTGGCGATCGGCGCAGCCGCGAGCAGGACGAGCAAGGCGACGAAGGCGCGCATGTGGTTCCCCAATCCGGGCGGAATTTCACTAACCATGCGCGAGAATGCCGGCGCCGCGCAACGTCGCCGCGTGCGCCGAAAATTGTCCGGGAGGATCGCCCGAAGCCAGCAAACGTTGCCCGCTCCGACGCGCCGCGCTAAAGCCAGAGCCCATGCCCGCCCCCGCCGACCGCCTCGTCATCGCCCTTGGCCAGCTCGACGCGACAGTCGGCGATATCGAGGGCAACGCCAAGCGCTTGCGAGAGGCGCGGGCCGAAGCCGCCGCCTTCGGCGCCGACCTTCTGATGTCGCCGGAATTGTTTCTCGCCGGCTATCCGCCCGAAGACCTGGTGCTGAAGCCCGCCTTTCAAGAGGCCTGCCGCGCCGCCTTGGAGGCCTTGGCGCGCGAAACGGTCGGCGGCGCCCCGGCGATGCTGGTCGGCCTGCCCTGGGCCGAAGAAGGCGCGGTCTATAACGCCTATGCCTTGCTCGACGGCGGCCGCATCGAGGCGGTGCGTTTCAAGGTCGATCTGCCGAACTATGGCGTCTTCGACGAAAAGCGCGTGTTCAAGGCCGGGCCGGCGCCCGGGCCGATCGTCTTCCGCGGCGTCAGGATCGGCGTGCCGATCTGCGAGGACATTTGGGGGCCGGAGCCGGTCGAATGCATTGCCGAAACCGGCGGCGAGATCCTTTTGGTTCCCAACGCCTCTCCTTACGAGCGCGACAAGGTCGGGGTCCGGCAGAATATCGCCGTGTCGCGCGTCGTCGAAAGTGGATTGCCGCTGATCTATCTCAATCAGGTTGGCGGCCAGGACGAACTCGTATTCGAAGGCGCGTCCTTCGCGCTCAACGCCGACCGATCGCTGGCCGTCCAGCTCCCGGCCTTCCGGCAGATGGTCGCCCGCACCGTCTGGGAGAGGCAGGACAAGAGTTGGCGCTGTGTCGAGGCGCCGCGCGTCCTTGTCGAAGAGGGCGATGAAGCCGACTACACCGCCTGCGTCCTCGGCCTTCGCGACTATGTCGAAAAGAATCGCTTTCGCAGCGTGGTGCTCGGGCTTTCTGGCGGCGTCGATTCGGCGCTCTGCGCCGCGATGGCGGTCGATGCGCTTGGCCCCGCCCGCGTCCATGCGATCATGCTCCCCTATCGCTTTACTTCGAACGAATCGATCAATGACGCGGCGGCCTGCGCCGAAGCGCTGGGCGTCAGGTACGATACGATCCCGATCGCCGGCCCCGTCGAGGCGGCCGAAAAGGCGCTGCACCCGCTCTTTGACGGAAGGGCGCGCGACATCACCGAGGAGAACATCCAGAGCCGGGCGCGCGGGCTCATATTAATGTCGATCTCGAACAAGTTCAGCTCGATGGTGGTGACGACCGGCAACAAGTCGGAGATGTCGGTCGGCTATGCGACGCTGTACGGCGACATGAACGGCGGCTTCAACCCGGTGAAGGACCTCTACAAGACCGAGGTCTTCCGCCTCGCCGCTTTGCGCAATCGGTGGAGGCCCTATGGGGCGCTCGGACCGGGGGGCGAAGTCATACCAAAAAACATCATCGCCAAGCCGCCGACCGCCGAATTGCGCGAGAACCAGAAGGATGAGGATTCGCTGCCGCCCTACCCGGTGCTCGACGCGATCTTGCGCGGTCTTGTCGAAAAGGAGATGCGCCTCGCCGACATCATCGCCGAAGGGTACGATCATGAGACAGTAAAAAAAGTCGAGCGGCTGCTCTATCTCGCCGAATACAAGCGCCGCCAATCGGCGCCGGGCGTGAAAGTCACATCCAAGAATTTCGGGCGCGACCGGCGCTATCCGATCGTCAACCGCTTCCGCGATTTAGGCTTGCCGAAGCGCGAGCCGGACGTGAGCCTCGCGCCGCAGAGAACGATGGGCGGGGCGGAAAGGTTCGAGGATTAGGATGACGCCTGCTGAGACGATTCCACTGACGACCCGGCGGAGATCGAGCAATGGCCTCAGTCGGCTTGATCTCGTTCACCGCGGCGCGGAAAACGCGCGTATCCGACGAGTCTCATCACGGCCTTGCTCTGCGATTTCGCCATATTGATGAACCGCGCCGACCAGGCGCTATATGCAGAAAAAGCGGCAGGTCGAAACCGCGACGCCGCATCGGCCGCGGCGCCGGCGGCCGCAGTCGCCTGAAAAGAGAAAGGCCGCCCGCGTGGGACGGCCTTTCCATTGTCGCGACCACGTTAGAGATCGCTCCAAGCTTGGGCGCCCTCTTTAAGCGCGGTCTAGCCCCGCACGGACGTTAACCCAGGTCTTGGAAATCCCTCGTGGCGATGGACAATGAGACACTGGATCACCTCCTTTCAGCTTGTTGACGACGGGCCCGAGCATAAGGCGATTCGGTTAACGCCGTCTCCTGAGCCAATTTGTCGCGGGAGGCCGTTAACGCGCGGCGCCGACCGGCTGGTCGTCCTCGGCCACGGTCATGGCGTTGCCGCGCCAGATGAATTCGTTGCTGGTCCAGGCTTGGACATAGAGGCAGGGCAAGGCGAGGTCGCGGATCGCCCAGGCAAGAGGCGAGCGCGCGCTCAGCGGCCAGCCGGCGACCGCGGCGAGGATCGCTTCGCCGCCGTACCAGAGCGCGGCCGTCGCCAGAACTGCGAACCATGGCGCGACGTCGAGGCTCCCCGCGCCGAGGACAGCCGCGATGAAAGCAAAGAGGCTCGTCGTCACCAGTTCGGGCGCGAAGTGAAAGGGGAAAGTCGCTCGCCGCAAACGCGCCCACCGCACCTGGCGCATCCAGACTTCGCGCCATTTGCGGACGCCGAGCGGCTGGTTGAACGTAGCGTCGACGAGATGAGCATTGAGCCCGGCGCGATGAATGAGCTTGGTCGCCGCCGCGTCCTCGGCGATTTCCCCGCCGAGCGCTTCAATGCCGCCGCCGGCCTCGAGAATGTCGCGCCGCCAGAGCATGTTCTTTCCCTGGGCGAAGCCGAAGCCGCAAGTCTCGCCGGCATACTGCCAGCGCGCTTGGTACGTGTTGAGGAAGGCGCATTCGAGCTCGGCGGCGAATGAGCCGGGCGCCGAGCCGACGGGAGGGGCGCAGACAATGCCGCTGTCGGGCCGCCAGCGCGCCATCATCCGCTGAACATAGTCCTTCGGCATCATCACATTGGCGTCGGCAAGAATGATCCAATCATGCGCCGCCGCCTTCCAGCCCTTGACGCAATTGTTCAGCTTGGGATTCCCGCTTGGCCGGTCATCGCCGATCAGGAGCCGCGACGGAATTTGAGGGTGCGCAGCCATCAGCCGGCGGGCCAGCGGCGCGGCGGGGTCGTCGCCGTCAGCGAGGCAAAAGACCACTTCATAGGTCGGATAGTCGAGCGCGAAGGTCGAGGCCAAAGTCTCAGACAAGAATGGATCGACGCCGCACAACGGCCGGACGATGCTGACGGGCGGCGCATCCTTGGCCGGGGCAACCGGCGCGGCCGGCTTGCGGCAGCGATAGGCGGCAATCGCGGCGCTGAGCGTTTGCACCGACATCGCAGCCACCCAATAGGCGGCCGCGCATTGAGAGACCGTCATCGCCTTCCTTTCCCACGCCGAGAAGGCCGCAGTAAGGCAGGCCGATCCCGCCCGCCTTTGCGACCGAAAGATGAAACGATCATCGGCCCTTAGGCCGAATCACTCATTGTCGGCACGTTGCAGGCTTTGCGCGACGCTTCTATGAAGGCCCCTATGTCCCAGCGACCGACCGTCCGTTTCGCGCCCTCGCCGACCGGCCGCATCCATATCGGCAATGCCCGCACCGCGCTGCTCAACTGGCTGTTCGCGCTTCAACGCGACGGCCGTTTCATCCTGCGTTTCGACGACACCGATCGCGAGCGCTCGCGCGAGGAATATGCCCGTTCGATCGAGGAGGACCTCGCTTGGCTCGGCATCGCGCCTGACGCCAAAGCGCGGCAGTCCGAGCGGCTGGCGGCCTATGATTCGGCGGCCGATAGGCTCGAGGCGATGGGCCGCCTCTATCCGGCCTACGAGACCCCGGAGGAGCTCGAGCGACGCCGCAAGCGTCAGCAGGCGCGGGGCCTGCCGCCGATCTACGACCGCGCGGCGCTAAAGCTCTCGCCGGAGGACCGCGCCAAGCTGGCGGCCGAAGGCCGCAAGCCGCATTGGCGTTTTCGCCTCGATGCCGAAATCGTCCATTGGGACGATCTTGCGCGAGGCCCAAGCCGCATCGATTGCGCCTCGCTCTCCGATCCGGTCCTAAGGCGCGAGGACGGCTCGTACCTCTATACGCTGCCCTCGGTGGTCGACGACATCGACATGGAGGTAACCCATGTCATCCGCGGCGAGGATCATGTCACCAACACCGCGGTGCAGACCCAGATTTTCAAAGCGCTGGCCGGCAAGGCGCCGCTGTTCGGACACCACAATCTGCTGACCGACGCCAGCGGCGAGGGTCTTTCGAAACGCACCGGCGCGTTGTCAATCGCCTCCTTGCGGGAGAGCGGCGTCGAATCCCTGGCGGTCGCAGCCCTCGCCGTGCTCACCGGTTCGGCCGAAGCGGTTCATCCCGTCGCCTCGCTCGGCGAGCTTGCGCGGAGCTTCGATCTGAAATCGTTGTCGCATGGCGCGGCGCGGTTCGACGAGGCCGAACTGCGAACGCTATCAGCGCGCACGCTGCACGTGCTTCCCTACAAGACTGTCGCCGCCCGCCTCGCCGCGCTCGGCGTCTCAGGGGACGACGCGGAGGCATTCTGGCTGGCGGTGCGCGGCAATCTCGCCACGCTGGCCGAGGCCGCCGAATGGCGCCAAGTCACCGAGGGCGCCGTCGCGCCGATCGTCGAGGAGCCGGCGTTCCTCGCCGAAGCGGCGGCCTTACTGCCGGAGGAGCCATGGGATGGCGGGACCTGGCGCGCCTGGACCGAAAGATTGAAGGCCGCGACGGGACGAAAAGGACGGACCCTCTACCATCCGCTTCGGCTGGCGCTCACCGGCCGCGAGGCTGGTCCGGAACTCGCCGCACTGCTGCCGCTGATCGGCCGAGCGAGGGCGTTGCGGCGATTGCCGGCCCGCGCGCCGAGCTAGATACGGCGGCGCGGCGAGCGGCTGCGGCCATGCGTGGGCCTTGAGCCGCCTAGTCAGGCGCCAGATCGAGCCGCGGCTT
>DATGHD010000280.1:0-2751 GCA_035308145.1 Roseiarcus sp. | reverse complement strand
GAGGGGACGACGGGCGCCGAACCGCCGCAGTACGATTTTTCCGATGGTCTTGGCGCGAAGCTGCCGCTGCCGCCGCGCGCCGCGGAGATCACCTCGGCTCATCGCGCGCCGGACGGCGCGGGAACGGCGGTTGTGACGAATATGTCGGCCGCGCCGCTCGACCTTTCCGGCTGGTCGATCCTCGCCGAGGCGAAGACAAGCGTTCCGCTGCCGGCGGGCGCCGTCGCGCCAGGTCAGACGATCGCCGTCGCGCTCAGTGGGGGAACGCTTGTCGACGAAGGCGGCATCCTCACCTTGCGCGATCCGGCCGGTCGCCGGGTCGACGGCGTCGCCTATATCGGCGGCGACGCGGCCCATGGCTGGAGCACGAGTTTTTAGGGCGCCGTCGCGATCTCGCGTTCAAATGCGAAGACGCTGCTTCGTCTCGCCGGGCCGCTCGGCGCATCCCCGAAGTCCACCGCCGGATATTCGGCGACGATGCGTAGCCGTTGCGATGGCAGGTACGCGCGCCCCGGATCGCCGACGAGAACTTCGAGGCCTCGAGCCAAACAACGATCGAGGAACGCCGTAACCTTCCTGGCGAGATCGGGGTCATAGAAAACGTCGCCGGCGGCCACGAGATCGACCGGCGGCGGTTCGGCGTCGACAATGTCATGCGCCACGATGTCGATGGAGACGCCATTGGCGGCCGCGTTGAGGCGGAGCGCTTCGATGGCGTTGCGGTCGATCTCCGCCGCGATCACCTTCTTGGCGCCGCATTTGGCCGCGGCGATGCCGACAATTCCCGAGCCTGCGCCAAAATCCAAAACGCGACGGCCGGCGACCGTTATCGGCCGCTCGAAGAAATGCCGGGCGAGCGCGACGCCGCCCGCCCAAGGGTAGGCCCAATAGGGCGGGCATTTCTCGCGGCTAATCTCGCATAGCCGCCTCAGCCCGCTCGATGGGCGAGCGGCGTGAATTTGAATTTCAGGAAGTCTCGGCGCCGGCGCGAGCGGCATATTCGCCTTGACGAAGGCCGCGACATTTGACCGTGCGCGCCCTCGCGCGACGGCGCCGATAGTCGATGGGGCGGCAGGCATGGGCTCGCGAACTTTTTCGTCGCTTCGAGCGCGAACCCAAGTATCGTAACTGGCGCAGAGGGTGGCCGCAATCGCTTCGCCGTTCAGCTCCCAACGCGGATTAAGCGGCGAGAATCGAAGGTCAGTGCGGCAGCTTATCGGCGATGACGTCGATCCGGTGGATCTCCGGCTGATTGGCGAAGAGCTGCGGCGCTTTGGCCATCAATTGCTTGGCGACCTTGCCCTGGAGATGGGCTTCGCGGCCGCGCTCGGTGGCGAAAGCGTCGAAAATCGCGAAAGTCCTCGGGCCCATCCTGATCGCGAACCAAGCTGTGGTGTCCGGCTCCTCGTCCACCATCGGCCGGGCGCCGGTTAGAAAGGCGGCGACCTCCTGCTCCTTGCCTGGCTTGGCTTCGAGTTGAACGTAAAGCGCGTGTTGAGTCATTTCGCTCTCCTTCAATCGACCCCTCGCAGAGCTTCGATAGAACGACACTCGGCCGATCGTGTGACCTGGACAGGGCGAAATCGCAGCGGCGCCTCGTCAAATATTCCAACTGACGAGGCGAATTGCAGCGACCGCGCGCCGTCGAAATTCCACGCCCCTGCATCGGGTTGCGCCGCAAAAAGTCCTATGTTAGGGCAACCCCGCCTTCGGGTCCGATGGGGTCGCGCCCTGGGGTAAGTCTTGAATATTTCCTTTCGGCGCCTTTAGGTTTTAGCGGCGGCGCGCGGGCCAAAACCAAAAGGGCCGCGCGGCGAAACGCGGCTTTAGGGGAAAACGTGGCGGACGGAGAAACCATCGTCTCGGGAATGGCCGGGCGTTACGCCCAGGCCTTGTTTTCTTTGGCGCAGGATTCTCATTCGACCGGCGAAGTCGCCGCTGCGCTGACGACCTTCGACGGCCTCATCGCGGAGAGCGCCGACCTCCAGCGGCTGGTGCGCAGCCCGGTCTTCTCGGCCGCCGAGCAAATCAAGGCGCTCGACGTCCTTCTCGACAAGGCGGGCGTCTCGGGCGTCGCCGCCAATTTTATCAAGCTCGTCGCCGCCAAACGGCGGCTCTTCGCAATCCGTGACATGATCGCGGATTATCAAAAACTCTACGATTCCGAGCGCGGCGTCACCCATGCCGAGGTGACGGTCGCCGCGCCGCTCGCCGACGCTCACGTCGCAGCTCTGAAGGATGCGCTGCGCGAAGCCACCCGCGGCAAGGACGTCGAAGTCAAGGTCAAGGTCGATCCTTCGATCATCGGCGGCCTCATCGTCAAACTTGGCTCCCGCATGGTCGACGGCTCGCTCAAGACCAAACTCAATCAAATCCGCGCCCGCATGAAAGAGGTCGGCTGATGGATATCCGCGCCGCTGAAATTTCTTCCATCCTCAAGAATGAAATCGCCAATTTCGGCAATGAAGCGCAGGTTACCGAAGTCGGCCAGGTGCTCTCGGTCGGCGACGGCATCGCCCGCGTCTATGGCCTCGATAATGTCCAGGCCGGCGAGATGGTCGAGTTCGAGAACGGCATCCGCGGCATGGCGCTCAATCTCGAGAGCGACAATGTCGGCATCGTCCTTTTCGGCAACGACCGCGACATCAAGGAAGGCCAGACCGTCAAGCGCACGGGCGCGATCGTCGACGTGCCGGTCGGGCGCGGGCTGTTGGGCCGGGTCGTCGACGCGCTCGGCGAGCCGATCGACGG
>DATGHD010000279.1:0-11433 GCA_035308145.1 Roseiarcus sp. | reverse complement strand
GGAGCCGCCGCTGCTGAGCAGCGCTTTTACCGTCTGCTGATAGGCGGCGGGGTCGAGGCGGCCGTCGGAGCCTTCGGTGAGCTTGTTGATCTCGGCCATCATCTGGGTCTGATGATGCTCGGTCTGGGCGCCGGTCGCGTCATTGTCGAGCACGATCTTGGCGGCCGCGTCGGAATTGGCGCGCGCCCAGGCCCAGCCCTTCATCGAGGCTTTGACGAAGCGCGCCATCTTGTCGACGAAGGCCGGGTCCTTGAGCTTGTCTTCCATCACATAGAGGCCGTCCTCGAGCGTCGCGACGCCCTCTTTCTCGTATTGGAAGACGACGAGCTGCTCGGGCTTGTAGCCGGCGTCGATGACTTGCCAATATTCGTTGTAGGTCATGGTCGAGATACAGTCGGCCTGCTTCTGCA
This sequence comes from Roseiarcus sp., assembly GCA_035308145.1. GTDB lineage: Bacteria > Pseudomonadota > Alphaproteobacteria > Rhizobiales > Beijerinckiaceae > Roseiarcus. Next base: position 11,023 of record DATGHD010000279.1, on the reverse strand, counting down.
ACAGCGGATCGACATTGAAGCCCTGCTTCAACACCTTGACGCCGCCCGGCGAGCCGTCGGTCTTGAACCCGAGCTTGCCCATCCAGTTCAGGAACGGATATTCGTTGCCGTAGAACCAAACGCCGAGCGTGCGATCCTTCAAATCGGCGGGCTTTTTGATGCCGGTGTCGGCGCGGCAGGTGAGTTCGAGACCGGAGTGCTTGAAGGGCTGCGCGATATTGACCAGCGCGACGCCCTTTTCGCGCGTCGCCAGCGCCGCCGGCATCCAGTCGACGACGACGTCAGCGCCGCCGCCGGCGATCACTTGCTCCGGCGCGACATCCGGCCCGCCCGGCTTGATGGTCACGTCAAGATTCTCGTCCTTGTAGTAACCTTTGTCCTTGGCGACGTAATAGCCGGCGAATTGCGCCTGGGTCACCCATTTGAGCTGGAGCGTCACCTTGTCGGCGGCATGCGCGGCGCCGGCCGCGACAAGCGCGCTCGTCGCCATCAACCCAAAGATCATTTTTCTCATCGTGCTTCTCCCTCTTTCCTCATGGTTCACGCGGGTCTCTGGCGATAGGACGCATGCCAGAACGTGACTTGGCGCTCGATCAGCGCGACGACGCCATAGAACAAGGAGCCGACCACGGCCGCGACGACGATCGTCGCCCAGACCATGTCGATGTTCATGCGTCCAACCTCGGTATTGATGCGAAACCCCATGCCGACGACTGGCGTGCCGAAAAACTCGGCGACGATCGCCCCAATCATCGCCAGCGTCGAATTGATCTTCAACGCATTGAAGATAAAGGGCAAGGCCGCGGGCAGCCTGAGTTTGGTCAGCGTCTGGCCGTAGCTCGCGCCATAAGTCTTCATCAGGTCGCGCTCCATCGACCCAGCGCTGCTAAGGCCGGCGACGGCGTTCACCAGCATCGGGAAGAAGGTCATGATGACCACCACCGCCGCCTTGGATTGCCAATCGAAGCCGAACCACATGACCATGATCGGCGCGACCCCGACGATCGGCAGAGCCGAGACCAGATTGCCCAGCGGTAGGAGGCCGCGTTGGAGGAAGGGCGTGCGGTCGATGAGGATCGCCACGATCAGCCCGGAGGCGCAGCCGATCGCGTAGCCGGCGAGCACGCCTTGGATGGTCTGGAGGAAATCGGCCGTTAGGGTCGGAACGGAGCTCACGAAGCGCTCGAGGATGGCGCTCGGCGCTGGCAGGATGATCTTCGGCACGCCGAGGCCGCGGACGATCGTCTCCCAGACGATCAGCACGCCGGCGCCGAACAGCGCCGGCGCGGCGAGGCCGGTGAGCGCTTTGGAGCTCATCGCGCATAGCCCATGCGTTGCGCGGTGGCGCGATCGATCAGGCCGATGAGGCCGACGAGGGCCGCCGAGCAGGCCGCGGCCGCGAAGAGCGCCGCCCAAATCTGCACGGTCTGGCCATAGTAGGAGCCGGCGAGCAGCCGCGCGCCAAGGCCGCCATCCTCGCTCTTCGTCACTTCGGCGACGACCGCGCCGACAAGCGCGGCGGCCACCGCAACCTTCATGCTGGCGAAGAAGAAAGGCGCGCTCGCCGGCGCGCGGAGCTTGAAAAAAGTCTGCGTCCTGGTCGCCGAATAGGTGCGCATCAGGTCGAGCTGCAAGGGATCGGGCGAACGCAGACCCTTGACCATGCCGACGGTGACCGGGAAGAAGGAAAGGTACGCGGCGATGACCGCCTTAGGAAGGACGCCGGTAATGTCGAACTGATTGAGGATGACGACGATCATCGGGGCTAGCGCGATGATCGGGATGGTTTGCGAGGCGACGATCCAGGGCATCAGCGATTTGTCGAGGCCGCGAAGATGGACGACGAGAACGGCGAGGAGGATGCCCAAAGCGGAGCCGATCGCGAAGCCGAGGATCGTCTCCTGCAGCGTGATCGTCGCGTGATAGACGAGGCTGCGCTTGGAGGAAGGATCCATTTCGAAAATCGTATGATTGAGCTCCGCGACAATCTGATGCGGGGCAGGCAGCTTCGGCCGCTCCATGTTGAGCTCGGCCAGCGCGAAATCCGAGGAGGAATAATTCTTGTTGTCGGCGTTGGCGAAGAGATCGCGCTGAAGCTGAGCGTTCATGAAAAGCGCGCCAACGTACCACAGCGCGATCAGCGCGGCGATGACGATGGTCACGGGCAGGACGTTTCTCATCGAAATGCGGTTTTCGCCGCCAAAGAGCGCTTCAATGCGAGTCGCAGCGTCGGGGACCCCTCTCCCCGTGCGGCGAAGCGGAACGGGGAGAGGTAAGGTGAGGGGCCGGTCGTTTTGCCCCGATCGCCGAGTTTTACTCCGCCAAGCCCCTCACCGTACCTCTCCCCGCTGCGCGGGGAGAGGGGGCTTCGGCGTCGCGTCTCGTCTTGCGCCGCCCGGTAGCGCGCCTCAATCCACATAGGAATGGCCTTCCCGGAGCCCGTGGCGCACGCGATTGGCGACCTCCAGGAATTCCGGCGTCTCGCGAATGTCCAAGGTCCGTCCGCGCGCAAAACCGCAGTCGATGACGTCATGGATGCGGCCGGGCCGGGGCGACATGACGACGATTCTCGTCGACAGGAACACCGCCTCGGGGATCGAATGAGTCACGAAAAGCACGGTCTTTTGGGTGACGTCCCAAAGACCCAGCAATTGTTCGTTGAGCTTGTCGCGAACGATCTCGTCTAGCGCGCCGAAAGGCTCGTCCATCAGGAGAAGATCAGGGTCGAAGGACAAGGCCCTGGCGATTGAGGCGCGCTGTTGCATGCCGCCGGAAAGTTGCCAGGGAAATTTCTTGCCGAAGCCGGTGAGGTTGACGAGATCGAGGCCCTTGGCCACCCGCGCGTCGCGCTCCTTTTTGTCGAAACCCATGATTTCGAGCGGCAGGGCGATGTTGCGCTCGACCGTGCGCCACGGATAAAGGGCCGGCGCCTGGAACACATAGCCGTAAGCGCGTTTCGCCCGCGCTTCGCCGGGACTCATGCCGTTGACGCGAATGACGCCGCTGGTCGGCGTCTCAAGATCGGCGATGGCCCTCAGAAGCGTGGTCTTGCCGCAGCCCGAGGGGCCGATGAAGGACACGAACTCGCCCCGCTCGATGGCGAGATCGATATGGCTTAAAGCCTGCACCGGTCCGTCGGCGGTCGTGAACGCCAGCGACAGACCGGCGATGTCGATGACCCGTTCGCCGGTCGCAGCGCTCCGCGTTTCCTTGGCGACCGGGCTCAGCATCTTACCTGGCGACGCCTTTCGCCGCGGTATGTTTCTTCCAAGCCGCCAGCGCCCGCGCCTCGGCCGGGAACGGGTCGCGCTTGACGAATTTGCCGCGGCCGGGCTCGACTTGGATCTTGCCGTCGCGCCACGGCACCTCGCCGCGCGACAGCGTGAAACGCGGCAGGCCTTGTATTTTGACGCCCTCGAAGACGTTGTAGTCGATCGCCGAGAGCTGGGTGGCGGCGGAGATCGTCTTTGTCGCTTTGGGATCCCAGACGACGATATCGGCGTCGGCACCCGGCATGATCGCGCCCTTCTTGGGATAGAGGTTCAAGATTTTCGCGATATTGGTCGAGGTGGCGGCGACGAATTCGTTCATCGTCAGACGTCCGGTGCCGACGCCATAGGTCCAAAGAGCCGGCATGCGGTCTTCGAGACCGCCGGTGCCGTTCGGGATTTTGGTGAAATCGTCCTTGCCGAAAGCCTTCTGCGCCGTGGTGAAAGCGCAATGATCGGTGGCGACGACTTGGAGCGAGCCGGCGCGCAGGCCGTTCCAGAGATCGTCTTGATTTTTCTTGTCGCGGAAAGGCGGCGACATGACGCGGCGCGCCGCATGGGCCCAATCCTTGTTGTAATACTCGCTCTCGTCGAGCACGAGATGCTGGATCAACGGCTCGCCAAAAACGCGCATGCCTTTGGCTCTTGCGCGCCGGATCGCCTCATGCGCCTGGATGCAGGAGACATGGACGATATAGACCGGGCAGCCGGCCTGGTCGGCGATCATGATCGCGCGGTTGGCGGCCTCTCCTTCGACTTCCGGCGGCCGCGACAAAGCATGACCTTCTGGACCGGTGACCCCGGCTTTGAGGTACTTTTGTTGTAGCATGGCGACCACGTCGCCGTTCTCGGCATGGACGAGCGGCATGGCGCCGAGTTCGGCGCAGCGCTGGAACGAGGCGAACATCTCCTCGTCATTGACCATCAGCGCGCCCTTATAGGCCATGAAATGCTTGAAGGTCGTCACGCCTTTCTCGACGACTTTCGCCATGTCCTCGCGCACCTTGTCCGACCAATAGGTGATGCACATGTGGTACGCATAGTCGGAACAGGCGGTCTTCGATTTCTTGTCCCACTCGGCCCAGGCGTCCATCAAAGGCTGGCCGTTGCCGGGAATGCAGAAGTCGACGACCATGGTCGTGCCGCCGGACAAAGCCGCCTTGGTGCCGCTCTCGAAGTGATCCGACGATGTCGTGCCCATGAACGGCATTTCAAGATGGGTGTGCGGGTCGATGCCGCCTGGCATGATGAAGCAGTCCGATCCGTCAAGCGTCGTGTCGCCCTTGAGGCTCGGGCCGATCGCCGCGATCTTCTCGCCTTCGACGAGAATGTCGGCCTTGTAGGTGCGGTCGGCGGCGACCACAGTTCCGCCTCGGATGACGAGCGACATGATTTTAAACTCCTCGCAAGGTCTCTCTAAAACCGTCCGCCGTCATTGCGAGCGAAGCGAAGCAATCCATTCGTAGGGCCGAGCGCTATGAATGGATTGCTTCGTCGCTTCGCTCCTCGCAAGGACGGGTTCCCATCTACGCCTCACGCGCCTTGCCCAGCTCACGCGACGATTTCGGCTTTCTCCAGCACCGCGTGCATCAGCACATTCGCGCCCGCCGTGGCCCATTCCTGGCTGATCTCCTCAGCCTCGTTATGGCTGACCCCGTCAACGCAAGGCGTGAAGACCATCGAAGTCGGCGCGACGCGCGCGATGTAGCAAGCATCATGCCCGGCCCCCGAGACGATGTCCCGATGCGTCAGCCCCAGATGCTTGGCGGCGCGGCGCACCGCGGCGACGCAGCCCTCGTCGAAGGCGACCGGCGCGTAATAGAAGACCTGCTTCAAATCGTAGGTCAGGCCGATCTTCTTGCAGATCTCCTCAACCCCTGCCTTCAATTGCGCGTCCATGTCCGAAAGCGTTTCGTCGATCGGGTGGCGGAATTCGCAGGTCATAAAGACCTCGCCGGGAATGACGTTGCGCGAATTCGGGTAGGGATTGAGCATGCCGACGGTGGAGACGCCGAGCGGCGCTTTCGACAGGCCGATCTTGTTGACGAGTTCGACGATCCGCGCCGCGCCGAGCAGCGCGTCCTTCCGCCGCGGCATCGGCGTCGAGCCCGCGTGGCTCTCGAAGCCCACAAGCTTGATCTCGTACCAGCGCTGGCCCTGGCCATGGGTGACGACGCCGACGTCGATCGATTCGTCCTCGAGAATCGGCCCCTGCTCGATATGCAATTCGAAGAAGGCGTGGATTGGCCTTCCGCCGACGGGCTCCCGGCCTTTAAAGCCGATGCGCTCCAATTCATCGCCGAGCTTCTTCTTCTCGGCGTCTTCGCGCGCATAGGCGAATTCCTTGGTGTAGACGCCGGCGAAGACGCCGGAGGAAATCATCGCCGGCGCGTAGCGCGAGCCCTCTTCATTGGTCCAGTTGGCGATCTCGATCGGGTGGCGCGTCTTGATCTTGAGGTCGTTGAGAGACCGAATGACTTCGAGAGCGCCCAGGACGCCAAGGACGCCGTCGTATTTGCCCCCCGTGGGCTGCGTGTCGAGATGGCTGCCGACCATCACCGGCGGCAAATGGTCTTCGACGCCGGGCCGTCGCGCGAACATATTGCCCATCTGATCGACTTTGACCGCGCAGCCCTCTTTCTCGCACCATCGCGTGAAGAGCTGGCGCGCTTCCTTATCGAGGTCGGTCAAGGTGAGACGTTTGCAGCCGCCCTTCGGCGTCGCGCCGATCTTGGCCATCTCCATGAGCGCGTCCCAGAGACGCTGCCCATTGATACGCACATTCGACAGATCAGACACGCCTCAAAATCCCCTCCAAACAGACGCAACGCTAGTCTAAATTTGACCAAACGGTCAAATGCCGCAATCTTGACTGAGGCGCCGATTTTTGCGGCGCCGGGGAAGCGCTTATCGCGGCCAGCCGGGCCGACCAGTGTTTCAAAAAGAAGCCGGCCAAGGTCCGGTGGGATGGGGCGGAATGGATAAGCCGCTGGTCAAAGTCTCGATCCGCGCCGAGAACGAGCGGGTCATTCTCGAAGCGGCTGAAGCGGTCTTCGCCGAGGCGGGATTTAAGGGCGCGACGACGTCGGCGATTGCGATGCGCGCCGGCGTGCCAAAGGCCAACCTGCACTATTATTTTCCGACCAAGGCCGCCCTTTACCGGGCGGTGATCGAGCGCGTGCTGACGGCGTGGCTCGCGGCGGCGGCGTCCTTTGACGAGAGCGACGATCCCAAGCACGCGCTCGCCCGCTACATCGGCGCCAAAATGGACCTTGCCCGCACGATGCCGCTGTCGTCGCGCATCTGGGCGGCGGAGATCATGCGCGGCGCGCCGGCGATCCAGGATTTCCTCGACACGACGCTCGCCGAATGGGTCGCGTCGCGGTCCGAGATCGTCAAACGCTGGATCGCCCTCAAGAAGCTGAGGCCGGTCGAGCCCAAATATCTTTTCTACATGATCTGGGCCACGACCCAGCAATACGCCAACGCGGCGCATGAGATGTCGTCGTTGGAGGGCGGCCAGGCTCTGACCGATAGGCAATTCGAGGCGGCCAAGCGGCAAATCATCGAAACCATCACGGGCGGCCTTTCGCCCCAGTAGACAAAATGATCTCGTTATGTTCTTAATATGTTCCTCGGGGGTTTCCTTTCGGGGAGCAAAATCATGTTCACGCGCAGTTTGATCATCGCATCTCTCGTTTTTGCGGGCGGCGCGCTCGCCCCATCCGCTGGGCTGGCCGCCGGAAACGGCTGCGACGCCGGCCGATGGCCCGCTTCGCCTGCCGAGACCAAGTTCAGCGCCGCCCTGCCGATCGTCGCGAGCGGCGATACGTTGCCGGCGCTCGGCGCGCCGGTCACGGTCAATCTCTTGCCGCAGGGTCAGGTGGCTTTCGTCCATGCGCCCGCTCGCGACGGCAAGGCCAACCCAGCCTATGCGGCCGTCGTGAAGCTCGGTCCAGAACCCGCCGCGACCTATCAGGTGACGGCCTCGACAGGGGCCTGGGTCGACCTCGCCGAGAACGCCGATTTGGCGCGATCGTCGGGCTACGAGCGGATCACCGATTGCCCCGGCGTCAACAAGGTCATCCGCTTCAAGACCGCCGGCGGGCCGCTGACGGTGCAGATCAGCGGCTCCTACGGCAAGACCATCAAGATCGCCGTCGAGCGGGTAGAATAAGTACGAAGCGCGCAACGAGCGGCGGCGCGGAGCCGCCGCTTATCGCCCGGACGTGAGTTCGGCGACGGCTGCGCGCTTATTCCACGAGATTGATCTTGCCGTCCTGGCAAACGTCCAAAGCCGAAATCTGGCTCGTCGCGCCGTCATCATATTTCACATAGAGATCGAAGCGGCAGTCTTCGTCATGCGAAAGCGTGACGACTGTGCTGCGGCCCGGGCCAAGCTTTCTCACGATAGGCTTGTAGGAGGGCGATCCGGCTAAGGCGATGTCGAGTTCGCTGACGCCGACCGTGCGCTGGTTGGTGACGGTGACGGCGATGGTCGGGCCGCCGGGCGGCTTCAGCTTGGTCGGCTCCTTGCTTGCCGACGCGGCGCCGGCGCCGCCAGCCGCAAGGACAATCGCGCAGAACGCCGCGATCGCGATCGATCTCGGATATGCGTTGATCATCGAGCCTCCTGTCGCGCCCGCGAGCCCGCCAATCAGGATAGCCCACCCGGCGGACGCTTCCCAGCCGGGAGAAGCCCTCGCGCCGACTTGGGTCGAGGCGGCGGCGCTTTAAATATTCGTCTAAACTTCGGTTTATTCCGCCGCCGTTCTGACGGCGGGATTGTTCGGATGGACCGTCCAATCCGCCGGCGGCCGGCCATAGTCGAGGCCCGTGCGCGGATCGACCCCTTGCGTCTTATGGACCAAGGTGATGCAATTCTCGACGGGGCAGGCGATCACGCAGAGATTGCAGCCGACGCATTCGGCCTCATTGACCACGAACTTCCGCTCGCCGTCGACCATCGGGAAAATCGCCTGGTGCGACGTATCCTCGCAGACAATGTGACAACGGCCGCATTTGATGCAGAGATCCTGATTGATCTCGGCTTTCACGACATAGTTCAAGTTGAGGTACTGCCAGTCGGTGACGCCGCCGACCGCCCGGCCGCGAAAATCTTCGATTCTTTGATATCCGTGGGCGGCCATGAAATTCTTGAGGCCGGAGATCATCTCCTCGACGATCTTGAAGCCATAGGTCATCGCCGCCGCGCAGACCTGCACCGTGCCGGCGCCGAGAGCGATAAATTCGGCGGCGTCGCGCCAGGTGGTGATCCCGCCGATCGCCGAGATCGGCAAATTTCGCGTCGCGGAATCGCGGGCGATTTCCGAGACCATCGAGAGCGCGATCGGTTTCACCGCCGGCCCGCAATAGCCGCCATGCGTGCCCTTGCCGTCGACATGGGGGGAGGGCGCCATCCGATCGAGATCGACGCCCATGATCGAATTGATCGTGTTGATGAGCGAGACGGCGTCGGCCCCGCCTTTCAGCGCGGCGCGCGCCGGGAAACGGATGTCGGTGATATTCGGCGTCAATTTGACGATCACCGGCATGCGCGTGTGCTGTTTGCACCAGCGCGCGACCATCTCGATGTATTCTGGCACCTGGCCAACCGCCGAGCCCATGCCGCGTTCCGACATGCCGTGCGGGCAACCAAAATTCAATTCAACGCCGTCGCATTCCGTCTCTTCGACGCGGGCGAGGATTTTCTTCCAGGAGTCCTCGTCGCAGGGCACCATCAGCGAGGCGACCAAGGCGCGATCCGGCCATTTGCGCTTCACCTCCTTGATCTCGATGAGATTGATCTCGAGGTCGCGGTCGGTGATCAGTTCGATATTGTTGAAACCGATCACGCGCCGGTCCGGTCCGTAAATCGCGCCGTACCTCGCGCCGGAGACGTTGACGACCGGCGGCCCGGCCTCGCCAAGCGTTTTCCAGACGACGCCGCCCCAGCCGGCGCGGAAGGCGCGCTCGACATTGGTCTTGCGGTCGGTCGGCGGGGCCGAGGCGAGCCAAAATGGGTTCGGCGACTTGATGCCGAGGAATTCGCTACGAAGATCGACCATGTCGTCCTCCGCTTAAGCGGGCCTTTATTGATAGCATCAGTGTCGTACCCTCACCCCAACCCTCTCTCGCTTGCTTGCGGGAGAAGGTGGCGCGAAGCGCCGGATGAGGGCCAGCCGCCGCGCGCTTACCATTAAGCCTCACCCCTTTGCTGTCAGCGCGGCGTTGATCGAACGCGCCGCCTGCTTGCCGTCTTCCACCGCGCTGACCGTCAAGTCCTGTCCGCCATAGACGCAATCGCCGCCCGCCCAGACGCCCTTGAGGCTGGTGCGACGTTGATCATCGACGAGAATCCGCCCGCCCTTGCCGCTAAGCGTTTCGTCGCCGCCATAGGCCGCCGGTTCGTGCAACTGGCCGATCGCGGTGAAGACGACATCGGCGTCAAGACGGAATTTCTCGCCTGAGCCGGCGAGCTTGCCGCCTTCTTCGCGCGTGCGCTCGAACACAATCGCGCTGACCGATCCGTTCCCCTCGAGCGCCACGGGCCGCGCCCAAGTGCGGATCAAGACCCCATTGGTCTGGGCGAGCTCCTGCTCGTAGTCGCTCGCCTTCATGTGTTCCTGGCCGCGGCGATAGACGATCGTGACAAGCTCGGCGCCGAGACGCTTGACCTGCACCGCAACATCGATCGCCGTCATGCCGCCGCCGACCACCACGACGCGCCGGCCGACGGGCAGCTTGGTCAGGTCCTCAGCCTGGCGCAGTTTTGCGATGTAATCGACCGCGTCGATGACATTGGCGAGCGCGACCTCGTTGACGAGGCCGAGCTTGTTGACGGAAGCAAGGCCGAGGCCGAGGAAGACCGCGTCGTAATCGCGCCGAAGCGCGGCGAGATCGACGTCGCGGCCGAGAGCCGCGCCGTGCTTCACCTCGATGCCGCCGATCGACAGGATGAAGGCGGCCTCCTTCTGGGCGAAATCATCCGGCGTCTTGTAAGCAGCGATGCCATATTCGTTGAGCCCGGCGGATTTTTGCCGCGCTTCGAAAATCGTCACCGAATGGCCGTGCTCGGCAAGGGCGTGGGCGCAGGCAAGGCCGGCCGGCCCGGCGCCGACGACGGCGATGCGCTTGCCGGTCGGCGCCGCGCGGGTGAACGGATTCTTGCCTGTCTCCATAAGCGCGTCAGTGGCGTAGCGCTGCAACAGGCCGATCTGCACCGGCTTGCCCTCGGCCGCCTCGCGAACGCAGGCCTCTTGGCAGAGCGTCTCGGTCGGGCAGACCCTCGCGCACATGCCGCCCATGATATTGGCTTCGAGGATGGTCTTGGCCGCGCCAAGCGGATTGCCGGCGGCGATCTCGCGGATGAAGAGAGGAATATCGATGGAGGTCGGGCAAGCCTGCTGACAGGGCGCGTCGTAGCAGAAATAGCAGCGGTCGGCCTCGACATGGGCCTCATGCTCGCTCAGCGGCGGATGAAGATCGGCGAAATTTTCCGCCAGGACTTCCGGCGGCAGGACGCCTGTCGCAATGCCCAGGACGGTCTCCTTTTGTGCGGTGGCCATGACGCCCCCAAAAAGCCGGCGCAAGACGCCGGCGCCGCGACGATCTTGACCAAACGGTCAGGATGCTTGCCCGCAAGTTAGAACTTGTCAAGATTATGCCGCGAACTAAAGGCGGCGGCTTTCAGAGGGCTATGTCCGCTGCGAGGGCCGGCGGGGTCGATTGGGCTTGGGGCGCGTCCTGGCCTT
>DATGHD010000278.1:0-16301 GCA_035308145.1 Roseiarcus sp. | reverse complement strand
AAGCGTCCGAGGAAGAGGCCGCGGCCGACGCCATCGGCAAGGCGGAAGCCTATCACCAACAATTGCGCCCCCTCGCCGCGCAGGGCAAGCGAAGCGAGCCGGAGCCTGTTTTGCCGGTGGCGATCAATGCCTAAGATTCTGCTCGTCGAGGACAACGAGACCAATCGCGACATGCTGACAAGGCGCCTGCTGCGCAGCGGCTTCGACGTCTGCAGCGCGATCGACGGTCCATCGGGCGTCGCGATGGCGGACCACGAGCGCCCCGACCTTATTTTGATGGATGTCGCGCTCGGCGCGATGGACGGCTGGGAAGCGACCCAATTGATCAAGGGCGCATCGCCGACCGCCGACATACCGGTGATCGCCTTGACCGCCCATGCGCTGGCCAGCGATCGCGAGAAGAGCGTGAAAGTTGGCTGCGCTGACTTTGACACCAAGCCGGTCGACATGCCGCGCCTGCTCGGCAAGATCAACGCCTGCCTGGCGGCGCGGGCGCAAGGCGCGCTTTCCGACGCGCTTCCGTCAAAGCGCGTCTCGGCAAGCACTGCCTCAATTTGCTGTTGATCTGCTGACGCTTCGCTAACCTTGAACGCTAAGAATTGGCGGCGTCCCGCGCGGAGGGCGACTGTCTAATATTGAATCAATTCTTCTTTAAGTCGCGAGGAACAAATTCGCCCTGCAAAAACAAGGACAGGCGGGGCTTCTCCCGCGACGGGTGTGAAAAATGTCGAACGTCGAGCACCAGGCGCCGCCGGCGGCGGCTTTGGTTGGCAGCATGCGAGATTTCCGCGTCCCGACGGGGCCTGATCTTCTCGGTCGCATCGAAGGGTTCTATCGCTGGCAGGACGCGCGCCGGCAAAGCGGTCTCTGGCCTTTCTCGCGCGCGACGCAATCTGGTCCGGGCGCCACTGTCGCGGCTCAGGACGATCGCGGCCAGCGGATGACCGGCGTCAATTTCGCCTCCCAGGATTACCTCAGCCTCGCCTCGCATCCGAGGATCAAGGCGACGGCGCGCGAGGCGATCGAGCGCTATGGCGTCCATAGCGCCGGCTCGCCGGCCCTCGTCGGCAACACCGCGCATTCGGTCGCCCTGGAGCGGAAGATCGCCGAGTTTCTCGGCATGCAAGAGGCCATCCTGTTTCCGACAGGCTGGGCCGCCGGCTATGGCGTCATTCGCGGGCTGGTGCGTTCGGCCGACCATATCGTGATGGACACCCTGTCGCACGCCTGCCTGCAAGAAGGCGCCAACGCCGCGACGCGCAACATCTATCAGTATCGCCACCTCGATCTCGACCATTGCCGGCGCTGGCTCTCCCAGATCCGCGCCAAGGATACGGAGAACGCGATCCTGGTGGTGACGGAAGGCCTGTTCTCGATGGATTCGGACACGCCCAATCTCGTCGCCATGCAGGACCTCTGCCATGAGTACAAAGCAACGCTGGTGGTCGATGTCGCCCATGATCTCGGCTGCCTCGGCGAGGATGGGCGCGGCCATATCGGCCTGCAAGGCATGCTCGGCAAAGTCGATCTGGTGATGGGCTCTTTTTCGAAGACTTTCGCCTCCAACGGCGGCTTCGTGGCCTGCCGCAACCGCGCGATCAAAGAATATCTGCGCTTCTATTCTTCGCCGACGACCTTTTCGAATGCGCTTTCGCAGGCGCAAGCCGCCGTCGTGCTGGAAGCTTTCGAGATCGTCGAATCGGAAGAGGGCCGCGCGCTCCGCTCGCTTCTGATGAAGAACATCCTCGAGCTTCGCGCTTCGCTTCGCGTCAAGGGTCTCGACTTCTACGGCATGCCCTCCGCGATCGTCGCGGTCAAGGCAGGCAGCGAGGGCCTGGCGCGTCTGGTCAGCCGCCGCCTGCCGGAGCTCGGCCTCCTCGCCAATCTCGTCGAATATCCGGCTGTCGCGAAAGGCGCGGCGCGGTTCCGGATGCAAGTCATGGCCGGACACACCTCGCAGAACATCGCCGACGCGGTCGAGCGCATCGCCACGGCTTTCGCATTCGCCACGGAAGAATACCGGAAGGCGAAAGAACCCGAGGTGCTCGCCGCCGCAGTGGCGGCCTGAGCGGGTTCGCGAGGTCGATGTACTGATTCTAAGCGCATCGCCGAGGCAGGACTTGACGCGCCCCTTCTCCTCTTGCGGGAGAAGGTGTCGCCGCGTAAGCGCCGACGGGTGAGGGGTCGCGCCGCTTTCTCCGATTGGCCATCGTAGCGCGCGAAGCTTTTCAGAATCCTCCAGTTCACCCCTCATCCGGCCGGCTTCGCCGGCCGCGTTCCCCCGCAAGGGGGGAAGGGACGCGCATATTTCCAACGCCGGGCCGCAGACCGCTGTCGCCGCGACGCGGCATGTGCTTGAATCAACGCGATGACGACCTATGTCGCGCTTCTCTACAGCATCGGCGTTGCCGAGCCGGGTCGGCGCGTCGTCATGGCTGATCTCAAGGCGATGGCGGCGGCGCTTGGCTGCCGCGAAGCGCGAACGGTCGCATCGACCGGCAATCTTATTTTTGAAGCCGAAGAGACGCCGCTCGCCGAGATAGAAGCCAAGCTCGAGGATGCTTTCGAAAAGCGCTTCGGCCGCCGGGTCGCGATCATCCTACGGGAAGGAAGAGCCTGGCGCCGACTGGCGAGGGGCAATCCGTTCTTGCGAGAATCCGCTCAGCAAGGAGACCGGGTGATCGTAAGGGTCGGGCGCGAACAATTGGGCAAGACCATTGAGGCCGCGCTCACGCCGCATCTTGCCATGGGCGAGCGCATCCAAGCAGTCGGCGGCGATCTATGGGCGTATTTTCCGGGCGAGCCGGCACAATCGAGATTGCTCCGCGCGCTCACCCCGAAAAAGCTCGGCGGCGCTGGCACGTTGCGCAATTGGAATACCGTGAGGCGGATTGAGGAGATGCTGTGAATTGGGAGCGCGGCGAGTGCGCTGTCCAGACGATTCGGGCAATTCTGATGGCGCGCCGGACGCGCGGCAGTTCCTGTTTCACCCGACGCAGAGGTTCGAGGAGGAGCCGGACGGGTCGCTGCGTGCGGTTCCGCGCGGGTGGGGGCGCTGGAGATGTGCTGGCATTTGGTGACGTGGGGCGGGGAGGTGGAGGTGAAGGAACCGAGACGCTTGTCGCGATTATTTTGGAAGGTCACCGAGCATAAGCCTCAGAGGCGCGTAGGCTATCTCAACAAAAGACAATAAGAATGAAGCCATGTCGAAAATAGCGGCATCAGACGGATATTTGAGAGGGCTATCGCGCTTGGCTAGTCAGCCGAGCTTTAAACTCGATACTCTGAAAGAATATTGGCCAAGGCTTGAAAGCCAGATTCATAATCAACGTCGGCGAAAGCTCAGTAAATTAGCACAGGACGACCCTATTCGGAGTCCTGTTGATCTATTGAGTCCTCTCCGACTTGTCTCGGATGAAGTCATTCACACTCGGGCGCTTGCTTATCTATGTGATCCGGCGAAAGAGCATGGTTTCGAAAAAGCCGTCTTGAGGTCCGTACTTACGGTACTTGCCAAACGCAACAGAAGGAAGGGCATAGCAAAATTTCTTGCATTCCTGAGCAAAAGTAAACGCATTGAAGTAAGATTCGAATACCAGTATGCGATTCAGGGTTCGCGAACAAGATCGTCAGCTCGGAACGACGTTAGGATCGAAATGCGTAACGAAAGGAGCGCCGCGCTCATTATCATTGAGAACAAAATCGAAGCACCCGAGGGCACGCACCAGCTAGCATTGTACGAAGACGAAGCACGCAAATGGTGCAAGCAGAACAACGGACGATCGCTATTGGTTTATCTGGGAAGAGAGGGGCGCGAGCCAAAAGACGATAACGACCAATGGCTCAATCTCTCCTATCTCAGTTTAGCCTGCGCGCTACGCAACGCTTGGCAGAAATGTCAAGAGACGCCGGGAGGCCCATGGCTAAAGTTATATATCTCTACGATCACGCGCGGTTTGCTCGGTGTCCACTCCAAACGACTCGAGCATATGAATCTGGATCAAATTGAAGATTATGTTTGGGAGGACACGAAGTGATTCAGCGTAGGCTTCCAGCAATTTCGCACGAATTGCAATTCATTGCGATCCGTAAGACTGAAGCAGACGACATTTACTATGAAGAGGTCGTGGTTGAACCATTCTTGAAGAGGCTTTCGGACTCCGTGCACGAGCGAGCCCAACGAGACATGGAAGACTTATTGAACAGTCTTAAAGATGTTATTGGCTATGCAGCAAATGGACTGCTGCGCGTCAATGATAAGTGGAGTAGCTACGCTGGGTGGAAATGGTGGACTGAGAGTGATATTTATCGTGGAACGAGGGGAAGGAAGAGCATTGTCGGCCGGGTGGGATTGTGTATCGGTCAAGGCGACGAGGGATTCCGTCTAATTGGCTATTTCCGGCGTCACCGAGGCGGTGCATCCAAGACGTGGCGTTTCGCTCAAGACTGCAAGAAGAAAATTGACCGGATTCATTTAACGGAAGAGAAGCAGACGAGTTATCCCGGTTGGTCTAATCAACTTGTCTGGTTCACCAAGGAATTGGCATTAAATGTCTGGCTCGACGAGCTTCAGCGTGAAATTGGAAGAGAAGCGAAGAGATTCTTTCAGGTTGCCAAGCCGCTATTGGAAAGTTCTGAAAAGTACTAATTAGAAACAAAGAACTTATCTGGTAGCGGACGCGGCTGCCATCCGAACTTCGTACCACACGTCTGCGCAATACCGGCGAAGCGGGCAGACCAGGAGAAGATCATTCCCCGTACGGAACCCAAATATTCTTAACCTGCGTCGCATGATGCAAGTACATCTCACCTTGTCCCTCGGCCGGCGAGGCCCAGTCCGCCGCCCGCCCGTTATTCACCCATGTCGCCTTCAGATTCCCCGCCGAGGCCGTCTCGACCATGGCCGAGCCTTCCGAGGAGCCGACGTACCAATGGCAGGCGACGTCGTCGTGATCGGCGAGGGTTTTCGCCAGCGCGTCGCGTTCGCCGGTCACGATATTGACGACGCCGGCCGGGACGTCGCTCGTCTCCAGAACCTGGTACAGGTCGGTCGCGGCGAGCGGATGGACGGGCGAGGGCGTTACGATCACCCGATTCCCCATGGCGATGGCGGGCAGGACCAGCGACAGAAGCGCCAGCAGCGGCGCTTCGTCGGGGCAGGAGATCGCCATCACGCCCCAGGGCTCGGGCATGGCCAGCGTGACGTGCCGCGCCTTGGTATGATGCACGCGGCCGTCGTATTTGTCGGCGACCGCCGCATAGTGAATGACGCGCGAGATCGAGGCTGCGACCTCCTCCCGCGCGTGTTTCGCCGAAACGCCGGTCATCTGGCTGAGCCGCCGGGCGAATTCCTCCGCCCGCGCGCCGAGATTCTCGGCGAGGAAATAGAGGATTTGCGCGCGGTTGTGGCCGGCGTTCGTCGACCAGCCGCCGGCCTTATGCGCGGCCTCTACCGCGTTGCGGATGTCCTTGCGGTTGCCTAAAGCCGCCTGGCCGATCGAGCGGCCTTTCGGGTCGAGCACGGAATAGGAATAGCCGGAATCCGGCCGCGCCTGCTTGCCGCCGATGAATTGCTTGGCGGTCCGGTCGAGCCAATGATCCTGTTCGCTGCTTAAGAGCGCCGGCGCGGCGCTGATCTTCGTGGATTTCACTGACGCGGCTTTGCGCGCGTCTGAGGCGGGTTTCAGATATTCGAGCATGCCCTCGCGGCCGCCTTCGCGGCCAAAGCCGCTCTCGCGATAGCCGCCGAAGCCGGCCGCCGCGTCGAACATATTCGTGCCATTGATCCAGACGACGCCGGCCTTCACTTTCGAAGCCGCGTCGAGGCAGAGGTTGATGTTCTCGGACCACAGCGAAGCGGCAAGGCCGTAGGGCGTGTTATTGGCGAGGGCGATCGCCTCATCAGGCGTGCGGAAGGTCATCGAGGCGAGAACCGGGCCGAAAATTTCGACTTGCGCGATGGTCGAAGCGGGCTCGACATCGGTGAACAAGGTCGGCGGAAAGAACAGGCCTTTGTTCGGCAGCGGGATCGGCGCCTGCCAGCATTTGGCGCCCTCGCGTCGGCCAACCTCGACCAGCTCCTTGATGCGCTCGAGCTGAACGGGCGCGACAATCGCGCCCATGTCGATCGCCTTGTCCAGCGGATCGCCGACCCGGAGGCTCGCCATGCGGAGGCGGAGCTTGTCGTAGAGCTTTGGCGCGACGCCCTCTTGCACGAGCAGGCGCGAGCCCGCGCAGCAGACCTGGCCTTGATTGAACCAGATTGCGTCGACGACGCCCTCGACCGCGGCGTCGAGATCGGCGTCTTCGAAAACGATGAAGGGCGATTTGCCGCCGAGTTCGAGCGACAGTTTCTTGCCTGAGCCGGCGGTGGCGATGCGGATCTTGCGGCCGACTTCGGTCGAGCCGGTGAAGGCGATCTTGTCGACATTCGGATGATCGACGATGAGCGCGCCGGTTGATCCGTCGCCGGTGACGATGTTGACGACGCCGGCGGGCAAGCCGATCTCGGCGCATATCTCGGCGAAGGCGAGGGCGGTCAGCGGCGTATATTCGGCAGGCTTGAGTACGACAGTGTTCCCCGCGGCGAGCGCCGGCGCGATCTTCCACGCCAGCATCAGAAGCGGGAAGTTCCAGGGGATGATCTGGCCGCAAACGCCGACCGCCTTCAGGTGCGGGAATTCCGTCTCGGCGAGCGCCGCCCAGCCGGCATGGTGATAGAAGTGCCGCGCGACCAGCGGGATATCGATGTCGCGCGTCTCGCGGATCGGTTTGCCATTGTCCATCGTTTCGAGAACGGAAAGGAAGCGTTCGCGCTTCTGCACATGCCTCGCGATGGCGTAGAGATAGCGGGCGCGCTCGTCGCCAGGCAAAGCGGACCATGATTTGAAGGCGGCCCGGGCGGCTTTCACCGCGCGCTCGACATCGGCGGCCCCGCCTTGGGCAACACGGCCGAGCAACGCGCCGTTGGCGGGATCGGTCACGTCGAAATACCCGCCCTCCGCCGGGGCGACGAATTCGCCGTTGATGAAATGGCGAAAGCCCGGCTCATGGCTCTTCAGCCAGGCGCGGGTATGGTCGTTCGCCTCAGGCGCCGGCCCATATTCCATCGTGGCGAGGATTTCGGCGATCTTGTTCATGGGGTTATGTCTTCGGTTGAAATTGACGTGTCTTTCCCCCGAAAGCGGGAATCCAGAGAACCACTGCGCTTCACGGCTAACCTCAGCCTGGATTCCCGCTTTCGCCGGAATGACAATACTGGCGACATACTCTTCTTCCTCACGCCATCGCGTGGCGAGACGCGGCGGCGTAGCGGCCGGTGACGAAATGTTCGAGCTGGCGTTCGATGTCGGCGAGAAGCGCGCTCGCGCCGATGCGGAAGAGGTCCGGCTCCAGCCAGTCGCGCCCCAGCTCCTCCTTCATCAGAATCAGCCAATTGAGCGCGTCCTTGGCGGTACGTACGCCGCCGGCCGGCTTGAAGCCGACGTCGAAGCCCGTCAATGCGCGATAATCGCGGATGGCCCGGACCATGACCAGGCTGACCGGCAGGGTGGCGTTGACCTCCTCCTTGCCGGTCGATGTCTTGATGAAATCCGCGCCGGCCATCATTGCGACCATGCTGGCCTTATAGACATTGCGCAGGGTTTTGAGATCGCCGGTGGCGAGGATCGCCTTCAAATGCGCGCGCCCGCAAGTCTCGCGCATTGTTCTGACCTCGTCGTAGAGCGCCGGCCAGTCCTGGGTCAGCACATGCGCTCTGGTGATGACGATGTCGATTTCTTCCGCGCCGTCGGCGACCGCCATACGGATTTCCTCGAGGCGTAAGGGCAGGGGCGTCAGTCCGGCGGGAAAACCGGTCGCGACCGAAGCGACCGGGATGCCTGAGCCGGCGAGGGCCGCAACCGCCGGGGCGACCATCGTTGGATAGACGCAGACCGCGCCGACGTGTGGCGGGTTGTTGGCGAGGCCCAGGGCCTCGACCAGGTCTTCCCGCAAAGGCTGGCGCGCCTTGACGCAAAGCCGATGGACGCGGCCGGGCGTGTCGTCGCCGGCAAGCGTGGTCAAGTCGATGAGTTGGAGCGCCTTGATCAGCCAGGCCGCCTGCCAATCCTTCTTGACCGTGCGCCGGCCGGGCAGGCTGGCGACGCGGCGCTCCGCCGCGCTGAGATTGACTTCCGCGCCGCGAATGGGATCGAGCGAGAGCGCCATGCCGGCGTTGCGCGGCCGCGTGTTCGGCCGCAGTTGGGCTTCCACATTCATCTTAAGGCGTTTCCAAGCTTGAATTGGGGGAGGTTTACACCCGGGCGGAGCGCGAATCCAACGGGCGGAGGCGGCGCGTTTCGAGCCCCTCGCTTGACCCTTGCTCCCGCCGCCGCCAATCATTGACTGAAAACACTTCGCGAGCAGCCCGCCATGTCCAGCGTCGACCTCGACTTTGACCTTCGCGCCGCGATCCGCTCGATCCCGGACTATCCGAAGGCCGGCATCATGTTTCGCGACATCACGACGCTGCTTGGCAGCGCGCGGGCGTTTCGTCGCGCGGTCGATGAATTGGTGCAGCCGTGGGCCGGCATGAAAATCGACAAGGTCGCCGGCATCGAGGCGCGCGGCTTCATCATCGGCGGCGCCGTGGCGCATCAGGTCTCCGCCGGCTTCATCCCGATCCGCAAGAAGGGCAAGCTGCCGCATACGACCGTGCGCGTCGCCTATTCGCTCGAATATGGCGTCGATGAAATGGAGATGCACGAGGACGCGGTCGTCAGCGGCGAGCGGGTGATCTTGGTTGACGATCTCATCGCCACCGGCGGCACCGCGGAAGGCGCGATCAAGCTTTTGCGCAATATGGGCGCCGCGGTGCTGGCCGCCTGCTTCATCATCGACCTGCCGGAACTCGGCGGCGCCGACAAGCTGCGCAAGCTCAACGTGCCGGTGAGGACGCTGATCTCGTTCGAGGGACACTAAGCCGCTCGCCCGTGGCCGACGGCTGAAACATTTGCCTTGATCCAAGCGAAGCTGGAAACGCGCGGGTCCTTATGGCCGCCGCGCGATCGACGCCTATATGTGCGAGGCGCCATGCGGGCGGAGGAGAAGGGCGACCCATGCGTTCGAGGACGCTCAGGAATAGTCTGGCCGCCGCTTTCGCCCTCGCCTCAGCGTCGGCGCCGGAAGCGGCGCTGGCGCAATTCTTCTCGGGCTTTCCCGAAACGCCAGGGACGGCGGCCGCGGGCTCGGCTTGGGGAAATTGCGGCTATGGCGTCTATCGCGCGCCCAATGGGAACTGCGATATCGTCAAAGACCCGAACAGCGATTGTCAGGCCGGTTTTCACTCGGTCCCGGCTTCCCGTGGCGGCTTTCGGTGCGTGCAAAACGGCTACTGAAAGCCGCTGAAGAACGGCTCATCAGGAAAGTCCCAAAAGCGTCTGTCGCCGCCCGGCCGCCGAGGGTAGTATCGCCATCGGTCCCGAGTCGCGACGGTTTGGGTCGACGACCGCCGAGGGGACAGGCGTCGAAGGCTTTCGTCCGACATCGCCGAGGGGGCGTGACCTGGGATGAAGCGCGCGTGGCTGATCCCGCTGCTGATCGCTTTGCCCTGTTGCGGCGGGTCGGAGGACCGCCAGCAAGACATGGCCAAATGCCGCGCTTACGCGGCGCGCGCCTCCGATGGCGACGCAGACAACAGCGCCAGAGCCTGCATGATGAGGAAGGGCTACCACTTCAACGGCGTCCTCAGCGGCTGCGGCGACCAATCGCCGTACCAAACCGCGGCCTGCTACACGCGTTGATGCGGGCCAGACGCCGGCTCGAATCAGGTTAAAGGCGCTGTCGCGCCACGCTCCTCGACGCGCTATCCAAATCGCCATCCTGCGGGCAGCAGGGCGCTCGGGTCAGGCAAATCCAGGCCGAATTGCGAACGGGCGACGGCGGCGAAAAGCCAGTAGATCAGGAAAAGCGCCAGCCCGAGCCCTAAGATCAATCGCAAAGTGTCCATAAGTGACGTCCTCATCGAAGGACGCGTTGGAACGACTCACCAGCCCGAATAGCACACCCGCGCCTGGGCGTTTCGTCAACTGGCGACCGGGTCGGTCGAAGCGGCTCGTTCGGCTTTACCGGCGGTCCCCATCGCGGCCTCCGCTTGGCCGCGAATTTCCCTTTTTTCGTTCGCCTTGAGGCGAGCAAGATGGAAATGGAACCGCCGCGTCCAATCACAATTGCGACGGAGCCCGACGAGGGCCGCGCTTGGTATCGACGAAGCGCGTCCTCTCTAAGCTTTCAAGCCATTTCGGATCGATGTCGAGCGCCTTGGCGATTGCCTTCAGCATCTCCGGCGTACCCTTCTTCTTGCCGCTCTCGAGATCGCTCAGGAATCCCTGGGAGAGATTGGTCTTGTACTCCATTTGGAGTTGCGTCACATCTCTCCACTTCCTGAGCGCCCTGAGCAGGGAGTCTCCCTTCAGCATCAGCTTCGTCACTTCGGCGGGCAGAACTTGTGCGCCGCCGCTTTTGAGCTCGGCCATGCGCTCGTCGAAGATCGCGACATCCTCCTCGTCCTCGTCGACGGGGCGGGTGAGCGCATCGAATTCGGCGCGGGTGATGACGACGAGCTCGGTTCCATCCGGGGCTCGTGACGCTGTCCTCGGTGAAGATCACCCGATAGGAGCCGGCGCGCAGCCTAGAGCCGTCGCGGCCCTTCAGGGGCTTCACGTCGCCGACGCCATTCATTGCATAGCCATCAAGGGCTTCCGCAACAGATTGCCTGGCCGCGTCCGGCAATGCATCGAATTCCTTCGCGGCGATATTATCTCTGGTGGAGCCCGTCTTTTTCGCGCCGATCTGATCTTTCCAGACGCGCTGCCGGGTCGCTCTCAGAAGCGCGGCATCTGCAAAAATGCATGTGTCGCAATTATCCCTCTCGAGCTCGCGCGGCCGTCCCGTAACGTCTCATGATATCGGCAAAATCCGTCGCGAGGCGGGCTCTCTGGGCAACGGGGAAGAAAGATGGCGACGTATTTTCAAGTGCCAGACGACCGCGTCCTCCGAAGTCCGGCCTCCAAGATTCCCGACCCCTGGCCCGCCAATCCCGCCGGCTACCGGCTCTTTGTCTCCGGCGACTCCGGCAAGGAGAGAATCGGGATTCAGGTTGGACAGAAAATCGAGCTCCAGATCGTCGGAGTCGGAGGCAGTGGCAAGGACCTCTATCTAGAGACGAATGAATCTATGCTCGTGCGCAACACCGCGAACATCGTTAACATGAGCGGCGATGACACAATTGCCTTCGCGAACTCGTTACCGGCGCGGATCGTGGTTTCCGCGCTCGTCGCGACGACGGACAAACAGAAATTCGACGTCCGCGCCAAGATACCTGGATCGACGGCCCTCTACGCGTTCGATCCTTCCAGCAAGACGGTGAAGGCCCAGCTCGATGTCGTGGTGGGGAAGTTCGAAAACCATCCAGGGATGAGCGTCGACCTGATCGCCGAGGTCTGCCGGGGATCCGACTCGCTGAAGATCCACGCGCTTCAGCGCATGCTCAACAACAACACGTTCCTCCGCGTCGATCCGACGACAGGCTACAATACCTTCAACAATGGCGACAATGTCTTCGAGCAACACGCGGATCCGAACATTTCCCCCGATCCGGCGATCGGCGGCATGTCGTGCGGCGTCGTCGCCCGATGGCGGACCGAGGAAGTTTTCTCGAAGATCATCGCGCCCGATTTCGATTGGTATATACATGGAGCGATCCACGAGCCCCTGAGCAGTAGACCGACCAACCGCAAGCAGGTCAAATATCGCTCGACCATGGTCGAATGGTTGCGCGCCCAAATCCTGAAAGCTTTGGGCGACGGCTTCGCGGTCCGCGTCGCGGTCGTCGACGACCCGACCGCCATTACGCCCCAAAACGGCGCTCTCGTTGCGTACAGCGCCGGCGGCCACACCATCGTCATCGTCGGCTGTAACGCGAACGGCACGGAATTTCTCTACATCGACCCCTGGGGCGGCGGATCGCAGATGGAGTACAAGGGCGGGATCCCCGGCGCTAAATTTCCCGGCGCATGTTTGCAGATCGGGAAACTCATCGTCGCCAGCGACCCCGATCGGCGCGCCAAACCAGGAGACACCGGAAACAATATCATTCGCGAGCACCCGGACACCCAAGGCACGTTCAAATACACCGGGAGCGGGGGAAATTATCTCGAAGTCGTGGCCGGACCCTTCAAGGCCCCGGGGCGTTAAATTTCGCGCGCCGTTGAGGCGACACCGCGCCGACACGAATTAAGGCGCCGACGCGCGGAAATATATATCCAGCAAAATCAATATATTATATGGCTGGGGGACCTGGATTCGAACCAAGATTGACGGAGTCAGAGTCCGCAGTTCTACCGTTGAACTATCCCCCAATATGGCGCTGCTCGCCACCGGGCTAGATAGCCAAGGCTTAAGTTCAGCGCAAGCGCCGGACGCCGGCCGGCAGGCTTTTCCGAAAGCGGCCGCCGTCTTGTCGTCGCCATTCGGCGAGGGCAATGTCGGCCCGAAATCGGTCGAGGCGATCTTTAAGGGAAGGCTGTTCTCTATGGCGCAGAAGAAAACGCTCGTCGCGCAGGGCGGCGGGCCGACCGCCGTCATCAACCAATCCATGGTCGGGGTCGTCGCCGAAGCGAGGAAATCCGGCGAGGTCGCCGCAGTCTATGGCGCAACGCATGGCGTGCGCGGCATCGTCAATGAAGATTTCGTCGATCTCACCCAGGAGACGAGCGCCCATCTCGAGCGTGTCGCTGATACGCCAGCCGCCGCGCTCGGCTCGACCAGGGACAAGCCGGACCTCAAATATTGCCAGGAGATTCTGAAAGTCCTGGGAGCGCATGAGATCGGCGCCTTCTTCTATATCGGCGGCAATGATTCCTCCGACACCGTGCGCATCGTCGCCGACGAAGCGCGAAAGGCCGGCTATCCGCTTCTGGCCATGCACATCCCGAAGACCATCGACAATGACCTCGTCGGCAATGATCACACGCCCGGCTATCCTTCCGCCGCGCGTTTCGTCGCTCAGGCCTTCATGGGCGTCAATCTCGACAATGCCGCGCTGACCGGCGTTTATTGCGCGGTGGTGATGGGCCGCCATGCCGGCTTTTTGACCGCGGCCTCCGCCATGGCGCGGCGACGCCGCGACGACGGGCCGCATCTCATCTACCTGCCTGAGCGAACCTTTATCGTCGACAAATTCCTCGCTGACGTGAAGGCGATGAACGACAAGCATGGCCGCTGCATCATTGCGGTCTCCGAAGGGATCCATGACGAGAACGGCGAGCCGATCCTCGCCAAGCTCGCCGCCGGCGATCTCGAGAAGGACGCCCATGGCAATGTCCAGCTTTCCGGCACCGGCGCGCTCGCTGATCTTCTTTGCGAAGAGATCAAGGCGAAGCTCGGCATCAAACGCGTGCGCGGCGACACGTTCGGCTATCTGCAGCGGTCGTTCGTCGGCTGCGTTTCCGATGTCGATCGGCGCGAAGCGCGAGAAGTCGGCGAGCGGGCCGTGCAATTTGCGCTTCAGGGCGGCGGCGACGGCTCGGTGGCGATCAAGCGCGTCGGCGACTATGTGGTCGACTATGAAAGGATCGCGCTCGAATCCGTCGCCGCCAAGACGCGGGTTATGGAAGACCATTTCATAGCGCCGGCCGGCAATGATGTGACGCCGGCGTTCCAGGACTATTTGCGTCCGCTGCTCGGGGCGGACATGCCGGAAGTCGCACGGCTGCGCGGGGTGAAGGTGGCGAAGGTTTTGAAATAGACTCGGTAAGATGGGCGGAGAACGGCGCGAACCGTCGCAGCCTTGTGCGAGCGCCCCACGCCGCCGTGGACCTCGTCGCCTCGTTAATGGCCGGGTCAAGTCCGGCCACGACCGTCAGAGGGAGCGGCGCCGTCCGTCAGACCGAAAAACTCACCCCGCAGCCGCAGGACGCCACCGCGTTCGGGTTCTTCACTTTGAAAGCCTGGCCGATCAAATCGTCGACGAAATCGAGTTCAGCGCCTTTCATATATTCGAGCGACATCGGATCGACGAGAATGACCGCGCCGTCGCGCTCGACGATGAGGTCGTCGGCGGCGCGCGTTTTATCGATGTCGAAGGAATATTGAAAGCCCGAGCAGCCGCCGCCCTTGACCGATATCCGCAAGGCCGCGCCTGCTTCCTCGGCCGAGAGAATCTTGACCAGGCGGCGCGCGGCGCTGGCGCTCATCGACACCGGGGCTGCTTCGATCGCTTCTCTTTGGGCATCGCTCATCAATTAAGATCCTGCGCTTGAGGCGCCTTGTCCTGGCTCAAACACATCTAAGGCTAGCGCTGGTTTCAGCGCCACGTTCTCATTGATTGCTTGGCGAGCATTTTGCGCGAGATGAATTCGAACTCAAGGACGGCCCCCTAGGGCGTCGTAAGACGCTCGTCTAAAGACGGGCTATGGGGCCGCCGCCGGAGGCGGGACGCTTCGCGTCTCCTTGACTTCGAATTCATCTCGCGCTCTCGCTCCGCCAGGCAAACAATGAGAAAATCTGCCCTCGGGCGGAGTCTCATATTAGTGAGCCAGAACACGCCTTAGACTTCGCTCTGAAGCTAAGATAGGCCTTCGGCCTTAAGCCTTCAATCGGACGGCGGATGATGGACGCGTTCTCAGGCGCCCGAGCTCCTTACGCGGCCGACCCCGCCGCCTCGCGGGGGCGCCTCTACGCAGAACCGCCGTCGCCGACCCGCACGCCTTTCCAGCGCGATCGCGACCGCATCGTCCATTCGACGGCTTTCCGCCGCCTTGCCCATAAGACCCAGGTCTTCGTCCATCATGAAGGCGATCATTTCCGCAGCCGGCTGACCCACACGATCGAAGTCGCGCAGATCGCCCGGGCGCTCGCCAGGAGCCTCGGGCTGGACGACGATTTAAGCGAAGCGGTCGCGCTCGGACACGACCTCGGCCACACGCCCTTTGGTCATACCGGCGAGGACGCGCTTGACGCCTGCATGGACGCTTACGGCGGATTCGAGCATAACGGCCAAGCCCTGCGCATCGTGACCGAGCTTGAGCGCCGCTACGCCGATTTCGATGGCTTGAACCTGACTTTCGAGACGATCGAGGGGCTGGTCAAGCACAATGGCCCGCTCATCGACGAGCGCGGCGCGCCTCTAGCGCGATGGGCCAAACGCGGCGTCGCGCCGGCCATTCTCCATTATGACCGGCTGAAGCCTTTGGAGCTGTCACGCTTTTCGAGCCTCGAAGGCCAGGCCGCGGCGATCGCCGACGACATCGCCTATAACGCCCATGATGTCGACGACGGATTGCGCGCCGGCCTCTTCGATCTCGAAGCGATCCGCGCCGTTCCCTTCGCCGGCGCGCTCATCGCCGAGGTCGAGCGGCTTCATCCGGGCCTCGAACGGCCGCGCCTAGTCCATGAGCTTGTCCGCCGTCTCGTTACGCGCCTGATTGAGGATGCGATCGTCGAGAGCCGCGCGCGCATCGCCGCCGCCGGCGTTCAGACGATCGAGGACGTGCGCGCGGCGGGCCGCGCGCTCATCGGCTTTTCGCCTGCCATTGCCGCGGCCGAGGCCGATATCAAGCGCTTTCTCTTCGCCAACATGTACCGACACCCGAGCGTTGCGCGGGAGCGCGAAGCGGCCGATGGCGTCGTTCGGCGGCTCTTTGAAGCCTTCTTCGCTGACCCTAAAAGGATGCCGCCAGAATGGGCGGAGATCGCGGCAGCCGCCGAAGACGAGAAGGGCAGGGCGCGCGCCGTCGCCGACTATATCGCCGGCATGACCGATCGCTACGCCATCGCCGAGCATCGTCGCATTTTTGACGAGGCGCCGGAGTTGCGATAGAGCGGCCCGCTTTCGCGAAAGAGCCAAAGGTTTCATGAATATTTTCGTTGATTTCCAGCGGCGCATTGCAACGCTGCTTAAGGGCGCTGTCGCAGCCGGCGGCCTGCCTGACACGATTGATCTCGAGAGGTTCGTGGTCGAGCCGCCGCGCGAGGCGGCGCATGGCGATCTCTCGACCAATGCGGCCATGGTCTACGCCAAGGAGGCGAAAGCGGCGGGTTCCAATTCGCGCGTTTTGGCGACCGAAATCGCCGCGGGCCTCGCCGAAGAGGAGGACGTCGATCAGGTCGAAGTCGCCGGGCCGGGCTTCATCAGTATCCGCCTCAAACCGGTCGTCTATCAAGATGTGTTGCGCTCCGTCCTTAAGGAAGGCGCGCGCTTTGGCGCTGCGGCGCCTTCCGGCGAGCCGATCAATGTCGAATATGTCAGCGCCAATCCGACC
>DATGHD010000277.1:0-10560 GCA_035308145.1 Roseiarcus sp. | reverse complement strand
AGGCTTTTGGTCCGCCGCGTTCTTCGAATAGCGCGGCGAAATCAGGCCAGTTCTCGCGATCGACGACGCGGAAGACGAGCGGCCCGAAATCCTTCTCTCCCCAGAGGGCCTTGCCTGGGACGCGGGCTCGGCGGATACGATCGGCCATTGGCGACGCTAGCTCTTCGCCTTCTCGCTCTCCATCATCGCGACAAAGCGCCGGAACAGATAGTGGCTGTCGCGCGGGCCGGGCGAAGCCTCCGGGTGATGCTGCACCGAGAAAGCCGGCCGATCCGTCAGCGCGATCCCGCAATTGGAGCCGTCGAACAGCGAGACATGCGTCTCCTCGGCGTTTTCGGGGAGGCTCAAGCGATCGATCGCAAAGCCGTGGTTCATCGACACGATCTCGACCTTATTGGTGGTGAAGTCCTTCACCGGATGATTGGCGCCGTGGTGGCCCTGGCTCATTTTGATTGTGCGCGCGCCAACCGCCAAACCCAGCATCTGATGGCCAAGGCAGATGCCGAAGATCGGCATGCGCTTATCCAGCAATTCCTTGATCACCGGAACCGCGTAGCGCCCGGTCTCGGCCGGATCGCCGGGACCGTTGGAGAGGAACACCCCGTCCGGCTTCATGGCGAGAATGTCTTCCGCCGAGGTCGTCGCCGGGACCACGGTGACGGCGCAGGCGCAGTCGGAGAGAAGCCGCAGGATGTTGCGCTTCACGCCGTAATCGACCGCGACGACCTTGTATTTCGACTCCGTGCGCGGGCCGTAACCCTTGCCGAGCTCCCAGCTCGTCTCGTCCCAATCGTAGCGCTGCGCCGAAGTGACCGCCGGCACCAGGTCCATGCCGGCGATCCCCGGCCAGGCGGCGGCGTCGGCGGCGAGCGACGCGCGGTCGAAAACGCCGTCCGGCGCATGGGCGATGACCGCGTTCGGCATGCCGCGCTCGCGAATCATCGCCGCGAGCGCCCTTGTGTCGAGGCCGGAAAGACCGATGATCCCGCGCGCCCTGAGCCACGCGTCAAGCCGGCGTTGGGCGCGGAAATTCGAAGGATCGGTGACCTCCGCGCGCAGGATCACCCCCCGCGCGCCGGCCGAGGCGGCGAGATTGACCGTCTCGATATCCTCGTCATTGACCCCGACATTGCCGATATGGGGAAAGGTGAAGGTGATGATCTGGCCGGCATAGGAAGGGTCGGTGAGAATTTCCTGATAGCCCGTCATCGCCGTGTTGAAACAGACTTCGCCAACGGCCGAGCCGGTCGCGCCGAGGCCAAAACCTTCGATGATCGCTCCATCGGCGAAGACGATGAGGGCGGTCGCCTTGGGCGGCGCCCAGCCTTCGATGTCGCCGTCGGCTTGGATGAGGGTCATCGGCTTGGCTCATTGAATTTGCGGGCCGCGCGTGCTTAAGCGGCGCCGCGGCGGCCCGTCAAGCGCGCGCCGAAACCCGTGGGGAATTTGAAATATGATGCGCGAGACGATCGCCGCTCAGATGAAGGCCGCAATGAAGGCCGGCGACAAGACGCGCGTCTCGGCCCTGCGCCTGGTCATGGCCGCCTTGAAGGATCGCGAGATCGAGGCGCGCGGCGCCGGCGCGGCTCTGACCGCGGCCGATGAAATGGCGCTTCTCGCCAAGATGGTGAAGACGCGCCAGGAATCGCTCGCCATTTACGAGCAAGCGGGCCGCAACGACCTCGCCGCGCAGGAACGCGCCGAGATCGAGATCATCAATGAGTTTTTGCCGAAGCAGATGGACGAAGCGGCGGTGAAGGCGGCGGCCGCCGCGGCGATCGCCGAAATCGGCGCCGTCGGCATGAAGGATATGGGCAAGGTGATCGCGGCGCTGAAAGCGAAATACCCAGGTCAGATGGACTTCGCCAAGGCGAGCGCGATCGTCAAGGCGCTGCTGACCGGCTGACCCACATCCGGCGGCCAAGAAAACGGTCAAGAAAAAACCGCCGCGTTTTTGCGCGGCGGTTTTGTTTTTTAGCTCGAAGGCGCGCCTATTTCGCAGGCGGCGCCGAATCGGGCGAAGCCGGGGTCGTCGGCGTCACCGGCGCATTGGCGGCCGGCGGCGATGACGGCGGCGTATCAACCTTGGCGGGCGCCGGAGGGGTGGCCGTGGCCGGAGCGGTCGCCGCGAGTTCCGCGGCGGTCTTGACCCCATGCAGCAACTCGACCGCGGCGATCATCTGCTTGTCGTTCTTCGGATCGGGCGGCACATAGGCTTGCGAGCCGTTCTTCTCGTCCTCGCCATTCTTCAGATGGCCTTTGAGCGAGGCTTCGCCCTTGGTGTCGTCCTTGCCCTTCAAGTCATCCGGCACATCTTCGAGAATCTGGATGTCGGGATCGATGCCCTTGGCCTGGATCGAGCGGCCAGACGGCGTGTAGTAGCGCGCCGTGGTCAGCCGCAAGGCGCCGTTCTGGCCGAGCGGGATGATCGTCTGCACCGAGCCTTTGCCGAAGGAGCGAGTGCCGATCAGCGTCCCGCGCTTATGATCCTGCAACGCGCCAGAGACGATTTCCGAAGCTGAGGCCGAACCGCCGTTGATCAACACGACCAGCGCCTTGCCACGCGACAAGTCGGCGCCCGGACGCGCATTGTAGCGCTGCGTCTCTTCGACATTGCGCCCGCGCGTCGAGACGATCTCGCCGCGGTCCAGGAACGCATTGACGACTTCGATCGATTGATCGAGCAGGCCGCCGGGATTGTTGCGGAGATCAAGAATGTAGCCTTTGAGCTTGTCGCCGGGCGAATCCCTGAACTTATCCATCGCGGCCTTGAGGCCGTCGTAGGTCTGCTCGTTGAACTGGGTGATGCGGATATAGCCGATATCGCCCTCTTCGACGTGCGAGCGCACCGACTGGATCTTGATGATGTCGCGGACGATCTTGATCTCGATCGGATCCTTCTTGGCGCCGCGCAACACTTTGAGCTTGACCGTCGTGTTGACGGCGCCGCGCATCTTGTCGACCGCCTGATTGAGGGTCATGCCCTGGACGGGGTCATCGTCGATGGCGGTGATGATGTCGCCGGACAGGATGCCGGCCTTGGCCGCCGGCGTGTCATCGATCGGCGTTACGACCTTGATCACGCCGTCGTCTTCCGTCACCTCGATGCCAAGGCCGCCGAATTCGCCCTTGGTCTGGACCTGCATGTCGCGGAAGCTCTTGGCGTCCATGTAGCTCGAGTGCGGATCGAGCGACGAAAGCATGCCGTTGATCGCCGCCTCGACCAGTTTGCTTTCGTCAGGCTTCTCGACGTAGTCGCTGCGGACTTTCTCGAACACGTCGCCGAAAAGATTGAGCTGGCGATAAGTATCCGCGGCGGCGGCGAAAGCCGAGCCGCCATGCGAGAGCAAGGAAGTCTGCGAACCAACCGTTGTAACCGCCGCGCCGATCGCGACGCCAAGCACCAAATATGAAACTGTCCGCATCATCCGCGCGCCTTTTCTAAGTCTGCCTTGGCCCACCAAGGCTGAGGATCGATCGCCGCCCCGTCTTTTCTAAATTCGATATAGAGAACTGGCTGGTCGGCGCCAATAGCGGCCGCTGTCGCCGTGCGCGCCGTCCCATCGCCCATCGTCGCCACTGGCTCGCCGGCCAACACAAATTGGCCAACCGCGACGTTGATTCGGCTCATGCCGGCGAACACCATATAATAGCCCCCGCCCGCATTGATGATCAACAATTGGCCATAAGTGCGATAAGGCCCCGAAAAGACCACGCGACCGTCGATCGGCGCGGCGACGGTCGCCGACGGCGGCGTGGCGATCGATACGCCCCGTTCCGGACTGCCGTAAGCGTCTGGCTCGCCAAATGTTTTGACGATAGCGCCGGCGACGGGCAATACCAGTGTGCCTTTCGCATCGGCAAAAGCCAGCGCGGGTTTGAGGGCGACGGGGTCCTTCGCGCGCATCGCGGCGGCCCGGTTGTTGATCTCCGCGGCGGCGGCCTCCGCGGCCGATCCAGCCTCGCTCTCCATACGGGCGATCAAATCTTTGAGATTGGTCGCCTGCTTGGCGAGATCCGCGGCGCGGCTGCGCTCGGCGTCCAACGCCTTCTCGGCGTCGGAGAGCGACTGCTGGCGGGCGTCAATCAAGGCGGCGAGCCGCGCCCGATCCTCCGCGAGAGCAGCGGCGCGCTTGGCGAGCTCCTCGCGCTGGCTGGCGATCGATTGGCGCAAATGGGCGAGATCATCGAGGTCTTGGGCGAGTTCCAATGTCTCCGATCTAAGCTCGGGAAGCACCGCGCCAAGAACGATCGCCGCCCGGATCGCTTGCGCCATGTCCTGCGGCTTGACCAGAATAGCCGGCGGCGGATCGCGGCCCATGCGCTGAAGCACGGCGAGCACGTCGGCGATCACGCCGCGACGATTGTCCAACGATTTCTTGAGCGCGCTCTCGCTCTCGGTCAGCGTCGCCAGTTTCGTCGTGGCGGCGCTCATTTGGCGTTCGTTGTCTTGAACCTTGGCTGTCGTGTCGATGAGCGCGGCATTGAGCCGCGCGCGATCGGCGCGTAAAGCTTCGACATCGGCCTCGATGCGACGCCGCTGCTCCTCGGAGGCGCGTATCGTATCTTCGACCCCGCGCAGCTCGGTCTCGTGCGCCGCTTTTTCGTCCGGGCTTGGCGGGGCAGAGTCGGCGCCGGCCCCCGCCGGCGCAAAGAAAACACAGGAAGCCAACGCCCAGCATGCGGCGATGCGCGCCTTTGGCGCGGACCGCACAGCGGGCGTTCGAGTCGTCATGGCGCGGACTCTAGCCTGGAAAGCTTAACCGACAAGGGATGGATCAAGCGCGGTGATAAGGGTGGCCGGCGAGGATCGTCAGCGCACGATAGAGCTGTTCGGCGGCCATGACGCGCATGAGCTGATGCGGCCAGGTCATAGGCCCGAAGGCGATGACGAGGCTCGCCTGCTTGCGAAGCGTTTCGTCAAATCCGTCCGGTCCGCCAATCACCAAGACGTAGGCGGCCGCGGCGGCGTCGCGCGCGCCGCGAAGGTCAGCGGCGAATTCCACGCTGCTCAGCGCTTTGCCGCGTTCATCGCAAAGAACCAGCCGCGCCGCGGCCGGAACGACGGCGAGGATTGCCTGCGCTTCCTCGCGCTGGCGATCTTCCGGGCGGCGCGCCCGCCCTTCCTCAATTTCACGAAATTCAAATCCCGCCACGCCGACCCGGCGGACGCTCTCCACGAGCCGCTTGCCGTAGCGGTCGAACAGCTCACGCTCAGGTCCGGCCTTCAAGCGGCCGACCGCAATCAGCAGCAGCCGCACGCTGACCTTCGTCCTGGCCTGGCCCTAAATCGCCCGGCTCTGTCTTTTCTCGCCCGGGCGATCCGCGCCCCACAATTTCTCGAGATTGTAGAACTTTCGAACCTCGGGCCGGAAAATATGGACGATCGCGTCGCTGGCGTCGAGAAGGACCCAGTCGCCTTGCGGCAAGCCCTCGATTCGGGGCGACGGCCGGCCGTCGGATTTCAGGGCTTTCAACAGACGATCGGCGATCGCCGCCACATGGACGTTGGAGCGCCCCGTTGCGATGACCATCAGATCGGCGAGAGTGGTTTTGCCGCGCAGATCGATCGAGACGATGTCTTCCGCCTTGGCGTCTTCGAGACTGATCGTGATCGTCCGGGCGAGGGGGCCGGCGTCGGGTTCAACCGAACGGGAAGCCGGCGCGCGCGGCGCGAGGGCCGCATCGGGTCTTAGCGCGAAAGTCAGTGTCCTGGTCCTCCTTCGGGCCGCCAAACGAGGGCGGCCTCATCACAACATGAGCAGTCTTGGCGCGCTTTTCAACCGGCCGCGGTCGCGGCTGGCTGAACGCGCCGAATCGCGCTCGATGACAACATAGAACGCGGACCATGAAGAAAGATGAAAGCCGGCGCCCGCCGATAGGCA
Organism: Roseiarcus sp.; assembly: GCA_035308145.1. GTDB lineage: Bacteria > Pseudomonadota > Alphaproteobacteria > Rhizobiales > Beijerinckiaceae > Roseiarcus. The sequence continues at coordinate 4,675 of DATGHD010000277.1, read as the reverse complement.
AATTTCGCGGCGCCGGTCTCGGGGACGCGGAATTTTGCGAGATAGCTCGCCGCGGGACTGTTGGGCGCGCGAAGCGTCGAGCCGGGCCGATCAATGACGGCGATCGGGACCGCGGCGGCCATGCGCCGCCAGCGCCGCCAAAGATGAAACTGGCGCAGATTGTCGGCCCCCATGATCCAGACGAAATGGGCCGCCCCGGCGCGCGCCTTCAGGTAGTCGATCGTATCGGCGGTGAATCTCGCGCCGATCTCGCCCTCAAAGCCGGTGACCTTGAGGCGCGGATCGACGGCTACGACCCGCGCCGCCGCGAGCCGATCGGCGAGGCTTGGCAACCCGTTGTTCTCTTTCAACGGATTGCCCGGCGTCGCGACCCACCAGACCTGGTCGAGCCGAAGGCGCTTCAAGGCGAAGAGCGAGATGAGGAGATGGCCCTCGTGCGGCGGGTTGAAGGTGCCGCCGAGGAGGCCGATCCTTTGGCCCGCGCTCCAAGGAGGCAGACGCGCAACCATCGAGCCCCCTTTAGGCGGCCGCCGCTTGCGCAGCCGGCTTCTCCAAGACGACCTGGACCTCGATGCATGCGGCAGGCAGCCGCGCGCCGAGCCAGCGGTTGAACGCCCACCAGCTGCGGCGCTCTTCCAGGGGGCGCAGGACGCCGCCGGAGATGATGCGGAAACCCCGCGCTTCGATGAAACGCAATTTGGAATGCGTAATCAGCGCGGCCTTGAAATTGGCCAGCGTGAAGGCCTGGACGTGATCTCGCCGCCGCTTCGAGCCAACGAGGCGGTCGAGCTTCGGCACGAGATGACGCCGCGCAAGATGCAAGGGCGGCATGAAGATCGGGACGCCCACAAAGGCGCGCCCGCCCGGCTTCACCAGGCGGCCAATCGTCTCCATCGGAATTTTCAGATCATGAATATGTTCGAGCACCTGCTCGCAGACGACGACGTCGTAGGACTCGGAAGCGAGGTCGGAGTAGCCCTTGGTCAGGTCGCCGATGAACAGCCTGCGATAGAGCGATTCGTCGACCTTGTACTGCCTGTCGACGTCGGTCGCGTCGATGTCGATCGACTTGAAATTCGGCCGCGCGCGCAAATGCAAGACGGTTGCGCCGCCGCCGCTGCCGATGTCCAGCACGGCGAGCCGGCGGCCCTCGCGCGCGGCGATTGCGGCAAGTGCGTCTATGTCATGGGCGAGCGCGTCATAGCGCGCCTGGCGGAGGCTGAAGCGCTCCGGGCGCTTGGGATCGACGCCATAGGCGAGGCGACGGGGAAGGGGCCTGTGATGGGTCATCTAAGGGGCAATGGAAAAGGCGGGGAGGCAATAGCGCATTTTGAAGCCTGGGACAGGGGGCCGCCGCCAAAATATCGCCCTTTTTGGAAAGTCTTGGAGCACGCCTCAGGCGCTAAAGCCCATGGGGCGGACTTTCTCGGCTGTGCTCGGCCGGGGCATGATGGGGCCCCGCGCTTTTTAAGGGTTGCGGCGCCGGCGGCGTTGAGCGACTTATGGGCAATCGGCAAGCCGAAACGAAGTCGACGAAGCGCGCCGCCCATCCGAGGCTGCGATCGCGGCCGGTCAAAAGGGGTCGAGAACTGCCAAGCTTGCAATCGAAATTGGTGACCGGCGCGCTCCGTGCTCTCAACTTCAAAGCGGCGCTGAGCGAGCCGGAAGGGCTGCGGACCTACGCCGCCAAAACGGCACCGTCGGCGCGCGATCTGCGCGGCGTTCGCCGCCGCGTTTCGGTCTCTGGCGGCGGCCCCAGGACGAGGGGTGTAGTCACCCTCGCGCCGCGTCGGGCCGGCGGCGCCCATGTTCTCTATCTGCACGGCGGAGGCTTCGTTCTCCCTCCTCACAACCGGCACTGGCGGTTCCTCGCGCGGCTGGCCTCAGAGGCGGGCGCGGGCGTCACCGCGCCGCTCTATCCTCTGGCGCCCGCGCATGGCTACGAGGAGGTGATCGAGTTCTTGACGCCGATCTATCGCGATCTCTCTCAACAAGGCTCGGGACGGCTGATCCTGATGGGCGATTCCGCCGGCGCCAATATCGCGCTCTCCCTGCTTCAACGCGCGCGAGACGACGATCTTCCGACGCCATCCAAACTCATTCTCATCTCGCCCCCGGTCGACCTGTCGTTTGCTAATCCTCTCATGAAAGCGCTCGAACCCCGCGATCCGCTCTTGACCATCGCCGGCGCCCAGGCTGGCGCCGCTTGGTACGCGAAAGGCATCCCGCTTCGCGACCCGCGAATAAGCCCCTTATTCGGATCATTGGATCATCTTCCGGAAACCCAGTTGTTCATCGGCGCCCGCGACATCCTGTTGCCCGATGTTCGTCTCTTCTACGCCCGCGCGGTCGCAGAAGGGGTCAAGATCGAATATCACGAAGGCGCCAGCATGATTCACTGCTGGCCGCTGGTGACCTTCATTCCCGAGGCGAAGGCGGCGCGGCGCAAGATGGTCGAGTTCATCAGCGGCTAGCGCCGGGCCAGAATCGAGGCGTATTGTCCGGGCGACTGCGGCCTCACATCGCCCCTTGCGCCGCCAAGAGCTCCGCCTGCCGCTCCGCCGTCAGCGCGTCGATGATTTCATCGAGCCCTTCGCCGTTCATCACCTTTTCCAGCGTGTAAAGCGTCAGATTGATGCGATGATCGGTGACGCGTCCTTGCGGAAAATTATAGGTACGGATTTTTTGCGAGCGATCGCCGGAGCCGACCTGCGATCTCCGATCGGCGGCGCGGGCGTCGTCGGCGCGCTGACGCTCTGCGTCGAGGATGCGCGAGCGCAGAAGCGCCATCGCCTTCGCCTTGTTGCGGTGCTGCGAGCGCTCCTCCTGCACCGCGACGACGATTCCGGTCGGCAGATGGGTGATGCGGATCGCCGATTCGGTCTTGTTGACGTGCTGGCCGCCGGCCCCGCTTGACCGCATGGTGTCGATCTTGAGATCGGCATCGTTGATGACAAGGTCGATCTCTTGCGCCTCGGGCAGAACGGCGACGGTGGCGGTCGAGGTGTGAATGCGCCCCTGCGTCTCGGTCGCCGGCACCCGTTGCACGCGATGCACGCCGCTTTCGAATTTGAGCCGCGCATAGGCGCCGCGGCCGGCGATCTCCGCGACGATCTCCTTGTAGCCGCCGGCCGTCCCCTCGCTCATCGAGACAATCTCGACCTTCCAGCGCCTCAACTCCGCATATTTGAGGTACATGCGGAAAAGGTCGCCAGCGAAAAGCGCCGCCTCGTCGCCCCCCGTGCCTGCTCTCACTTCGAGAATCACGTTGCGTTCGTCCGCGGCGTCCTTGGGCAGGAGCGCAAGGCGGATGTCCTGCATCATCTCGCCCGTCTCTTTCTCGGCGCCGACGAGCTCCTCGCGCGCCAGCGCGCGCATCTCGCCGTCGATCGCCGCGTCATCAACAAGCGCCTGTAGGTCGGCGCGCTCCTTCTCCTTGGCGCGATAGGCCTTGATCGCCGTCACGATCGGATCAAGCTCGGCGAGTTCGCGGGAGAGGGACGCGTAGTCGCCGCCCCCTTCAACGAGGCGCGCGCCGATCTCCGAATGGCGGCGCAAGATGGTGTCGAAATTGTCGGTGGACGGCATGGCGAAACGCTCGCTTTTTATTGGCTGAGGCGGCGCTAAAGCCGGACGCCGAGCCGCTCGGCAAGGGCCGTCAGCGGCTCGCGCAACGAGGCGGCGTCGCCTCCTTGCGCCAGCATTTGGACCGTCGCCTCGGCCGCGGCGGCCGCGTCCAGCGAAAGCACCATCGCCTTGACCGGCCCGATCGACGTCGCCGACATCGATAGACCGCGATAGCCGAGCGCGATGAGCGTCATGGCTTCGAGCGTCCGGCCGCCGATTTCGCCGCAGAGCGTGACCGGCTTGCCGGCGCGAGCGCCGGCCTCTGCGATCGCGGCAAGCGCGCGCAAGAAACCGGCGGAGAGCGTGTCGAAGCGATCCGCCACGCGTCGGTTGTCGCGATCGGCGGCGTAAAGATACTGCATCAGGTCATTCGAGCCGACAGAAAGAAAATCGGCGCGTTGGGCGATCTCATCGAGCTGCCAGAGCAGAGACGGGACCTCGACCATGACGCCGAGCTGAACGCTGCGCGGCCGCGGCCGCCCGCGACTATCGCCAAAGGCGAGCTCGCGATCGAGCAAGCGCCGCGCTGCGGTGAATTCATCGACGCTCGAGACCATCGGCAACATGATGCGCAGGTCTCTGCCGGCGCCGGCGCGGAGCATCGCGCGCAATTGCGTGCGCAGCAGGGCCGGCTTATCGAGCCCGATGCGGATCGCGCGCCATCCGAGCGCCGGGTTCTCTTCCTCAGGGCCCTTCATATAGGGCAGCACCTTGTCGCCGCCGATATCGAGGGTGCGGAATGTGACCGGACGGTCGCCCGCCGCGTCGAGCACGGTCTCGTAGAGTTGCTGTTGGTCGGCCAGCTTTGGAAAATGCGAGGCCAGCATGAACTGCAATTCGGTGCGAAAGAGGCCGATCGATTGGGCGCCTGTCTCGGCCAGATGCGGCAGGTCAACGACAAGCCCGGCATTCATATGCAGGCCCACCGCGACGCCGTCCCGCGTCACCGCCGGCACATCGCGCAACTGGCGGTATTGCTCTTGACGGCGCGCCCTGAGCCTCGCCTTTTCGGCATAGGCGGCTTCAATGTCGGGTTGCGGCCTGAGCT